>JAQUUX010000039.1 GCA_028693705.1 Lachnospiraceae bacterium
GAATGTGTTATATTGTTCATGACGGTTGATGTTCCTTTTTATAGATTGTTTGTTGTGGTGATTAACATTCTATAGGACTCAACCGTTTTTGTATAGGTATAGGTGTCACATCAATTGTAACTCTACAGGAGACTGTGGTGCATTTTTCGGATGGTGGTGGACACCCAACAACCCCCTGTTGGAGGCGATGAAAGAAAATCCCGATGCAGTATGGAAACCTTATTTGATTACAGATGAAAATGGTAAAGTAAATTCCTACGTGGCCAACCAGAGCGCAAAATATCTTGTGGTTCGAAAGGGATATGAACACCCGGAAGTGATTATGAAGATTACCACAGCATTATTTGATGATGCCAGATTTTTGGGAGACAGTACACCGGAAATCGATGCTTACCAGGCAGACGGGGTGGATATTACCGCCAGACCTTTGGTCAATAACTGCGATTACAGCGATGCAGTATTTCGCACGACACAGAACATAGAGCAGGTTTTTGACGGAAAGAAAAAACAGGAAGAATTAAGCAGTCTGGAAAAGGTATACTATGATCTAAGTGTTCAATATTTATCCGGAAAACATGTAACACCGGATGTATGGGCGGGATACCATTCGCGCATTACGGCAGTGGATCTGATTACACAGCCTAACACAAATTATGTAAACCAAGAATATGTACAAAACGTTCATTATTCTACGCCGCAGGATCTTTACAATATGGAAATTCTTTCCTTTATGAAAATCATCACAGGAGAAGAACCGATTACCTATTTTGAAACATTTGTGAGAGAATGGCAGGAAAGTGGCGGTACGGAGCTGACGAAGAAAGTACAGGAAGCAATGGACAAGTAAATGGAATGCAAAAAATATCATAGAAATACAACACCTTGAAAATGTTTTGTGTTTCTTGAAAATGTTTTATATAAATTATTTAGCCCTTTTTTTATAATAATAGTAACAGATGAAACAAAACAGTTGATTCTATTAATGTAGAAAGAGGGTATTTTTATGAAAATGAAAAAGTTTTTGGCAATGACTATGGCAATGGCTATGGTAGCAGGTCTGGCAACAGGCTGTGGCAGCAGTAGTGAAGGTGGAAGTTCTGAGGGAGGAGCAACACAGGGATCTGAAGCAGCATCATCAGGAGAGCAGGGTTCTGTTTATTATCTGAATTTCAAACCTGAGGTAGCAGAAGTTTGGGAAAGCATTGCAAAACAGTACACAGAAGAAACCGGTGTAGATGTAAAGATCAAAACCGCAGCTTCCGGACAGTATGAGCAGACCTTAAAATCTGAAATCGCAAAAAAAGATGCACCAACCTTATTCCAGATCAACGGACCACAGGGATATGCAAACTGGAAGGATTATACCATGGATTTAAAGGATACAGATCTGTATTCCATGTTATTGGATCCTGAACTGGCAATTACAGATGGGGAAGGTGTTTACGGTATTCCTTATATCGAAGAAGGATACGGCATTATTTATAACGCAGAAATCATGGATAAATATTTTGCAATGGACGGCGCAAAAGTAAAATCCGTTGATGAAATCAATAATTTCGATACTTTAAAAGCAGTTGTAGAAGATATGACAGCAAAGAAAGCAGATCTGGGAATTGATGGTGTATTCTCATCCACCTCTTTTGCTCCCGGTGAAGACTGGAGATGGCAGACACATCTGTTGAATCTCCCGATTCATTATGAATATGAAGCAAAAGGCGTGACTGACGAAGCGGAAATCACATTTGATTACAATGAAAACTTCAAAAATATTTTTGATCTGTATATCAACAACTCTGTAACAGAGCCTGCAATGGTTGGTTCTAAATCTGTTGATGATTCCATGGCTGAATTTGCTCTTGGTAAATCCGCAATGGTACAGAATGGTAACTGGGCTTGGGGACAGATCAGCGCAGTAGAAGGTAATACCGTAAAAGAAGATAAGATTAAATTCATGCCAATCTACACAGGTATGGAAGGTGAAGAAACACAGGGTATCTGCATCGGTACAGAGAATTATCTTTGCGTCAATACAGAAGCTAGTGATGCTGACAAACAGGCATCCCTGGACTTCATGAAATGGGTATTCAGTTCTGATGAAGGAAAAGATATTGTTACCAACCAGTTAGGCTTTATTACACCATTTAACACTTTCTCAGAAGAGGAATCACCAAGTGATCCTCTGGCAAAAGAAGTTATCCGTTATATGGGTGACAGCAAGTTAACATCTGTTTCATGGGATTTCCAGACATTCCCAAGTCAGACCTTTAAAGATAACCTGGGTGCAGCATTGTTACAGTACTCCACAGGAAGTGAAGATTGGACACAGGTTGTGGAAGATACAATTGCTGACTGGAAAGTAGAAAAAGAAGCAACAGCAGAGTAATCTGCAGCATAAAATTTGCGGCAGCATAGAATAAAAAAGCTGCAGTTAAGCAAAGATATGAGGGTGAAGGCAGCAGTCGTTCACCCTCATCATCAGTAAAATCAAGGAGGTTTCAAGCAATGCAGAAAGCATATAAAAAATATTTCTGGTTATTTGTACTTCCTACTCTTGCGGCGTTTACGCTGTTTTTCATCATTCCATTTATTATGGGAATTGTATTGTCATTTTGTAAATTTACAACTGTTACGAATGCAACCTGGGTAGGAATCAGAAATTATCAAAGAGCATTTTCCAATAGGGATTTTATCGATTCTCTTTTATTTACCGCAAAATTCACCATTGTATCAGTTATCACTGTCAATGTATTTGCTTTTATCCTGGCATATGCACTGACCAGAGGAATCAAAGGAACGAATTTATTCAGAACAGTTTTCTTTATGCCAAATCTGATTGGTGGTATTGTATTGGGTTACATTTGGCAGTTGTTGATTAACGGTGTGTTGGCGCGTTTTGGTGTAACCATTACAACAGATGCTAAGTATGGCTTCTGGGGATTGGTTATACTGATGAACTGGCAGCTCATCGGCTATATGATGATTATTTATATTGCGGGTATCCAGAACATTCCGACTGAATTGGTGGAGGCTGCTAAAATCGATGGTGCAACCAGATTACAGACTTTATTCAAAGTGACGATTCCGATGGTAATGCCTTCGGTTACCATTTGTCTGTTTCTTACACTGACCAATTCCTTTAAGCTGTTCGACCAGAATCTGGCTTTAACAGCAGGCGGTCCCGGAAAGCAGACAGCTATGATGGCACTGGATATTTATACTACATTTTATAATAGAAACGGCTGGGAAGGTGTTGGTCAGGCGAAGGCAGTTATGTTCTTCATTCTGGTTGGTATCCTGGCATTATCGCAGTTGTATTTTACCAGAAGCAAGGAGGTGGAGAACTAATGGCACAATCTCATGCAAAATCAAATGCAAAAAAAGAATTGATAGAGCATATGGAGGTCTCCAAAGGTACCGGTATTTTAATGACAATAGCATTGACATTTTTGTCGTTGGTTTTCATTTTTCCAATTCTGCTGGTATTATTAAATTCTTTTAAAAATAAGCTTTATATCAGTGATGCACCATTTGCCCTGCCTAATGGAGAGACATTTTCCGGGCTTTTTAATTATACTAATGGTATTGGTAAAACAGGGCTGATTGCAGCTGCAGGAAGATCTTTGTTTATTACGGTATTTTCCGTTATTGCCATTGTACTGCTGACTTCCATGGCAGCCTGGTGGATTGCCAGGGTAAAGAGTAAATTTTCAGATTTGTTGTATTATATGTTTGTATTTGCCATGATCGTTCCGTTCCAGATGGTTATGTTTACGTTGTCAAAAGTAACCGATATGCTGAATCTGGGAAATATGTTTGGTATTATCTTTGTCTATGTAGGATTTGGCGCGGGATTATCAGTATTCATGTTTACGGGATTTGTGAAATCCATACCAATTTCTTTGGAAGAGGCTGCCATGATCGATGGCTGCAGCCCGATTCAGATTTTCTTCCGAATCATCGTACCGGTACTCAGACCGACTATGATCACAGTAGCAATTCTGAATGCCATGTGGGTATGGAATGATTATCTTCTGCCGACACTGGTATTGGACAGTGATGCACCGACTATTCCTATGGCGGTACAGTATTTGCGAGGCGGCTATGGTTCCATAGATATGGGCGCTATGATGGCTATGCTGGTACTGGCAATTGTACCAATTATTGTATTTTATTTATCCTGCCAGAAATATATTATCAAAGGTGTGGCAGCAGGTGCTGTAAAAGGCTAAGATATTGTGACAGCATATGAAGACATTGCATCTGCTAATTTATAGAGCGAGGAACATAATACCATGAGAGCAAGCGGCATATTACTTTCCATTTCTTCTTTGGCAACAAAATACGGGATTGGCGGTTTTTCAAAAGAAGCTTATGAATTTGTGGATTTCTTAAGAGCGGCAGGACAACAAAAGTGGCAGATTCTGCCACTGGGACCTACCGGTTTTGGCGATTCGCCATATCAGTCATTTTCCACCTATGCCGGAAATCCATATTATATTGATCTGGAAACCTTGATCACAGACGGACTTTTGACAGAAAAAGAATGTGACATTAGTGTCACTATTGGGAAAACGGATGATATTGATTATGAAGGAATTTATCGTACCCGTTTTACTATTTTAAGAAAAGCTTTTGTACGATTTCAGGAAAAACTGCAGACAGAAGGAGAAGCCAAAGAGTGTATTTCCTACAAGGATTTCTGTGAAGACAATGCATATTGGCTGGATGATTACAGTCTGTATATGGCGTTAAAGGATAAATTTGGCGGTAAAAGCTGGATTGCCTGGGATCCTGATATTCGTAATCGCGAACCGAAGGCTATGGCTTCTTATCGGGCTGAATTGAAAACCGAAATTGCTTTTTATCAGTTCCAGCAGTTCCAGTTCAGGAAGCAATGGGATGCACTTCACAGTTACGCAAATAAAAATGGCATTGAAATAATTGGAGATATTCCTATCTATGTGGCCTTTGACAGTGCAGACACCTGGGCAAATCCTGCGTTATTTCAATTTAAAGAAAACGGAGAGCCAAAGGCAGTTGCCGGATGCCCACCGGATGCTTTTTCCAAAACAGGGCAGCTTTGGGGAAATCCGTTATACGATTGGGATTACCATAAGAAAACAGATTATGTCTGGTGGATTAGCCGTATTTCTTTCTGCCTGAACTTGTATGACGTGATCCGTATCGATCATTTCAGAGGATTTGATGAATATTATGCTATTCCTGCCGGGGATAAGACGGCTGAGAACGGTCATTGGGAAAAAGGTCCGGGTTTTTCTTTATTTAAAAAAGTAAAAGAACAGCTGGGAGAAGTAAATATTATTGCTGAGGATCTGGGATTTTTAACAGATACTGTTTTAATGCTGGTAGCGGATACCGGTTTTCCGGGTATGAAAGTATTGCAGTTTGCTTTTGATTCCAGGGAAGAAAGTGACTATCTGCCCCATAATTACAGCAAAAATTGTGTGGTTTATACCGGAACCCATGACAATGACACCATTCAGGGCTGGTACCAGGTACTGGCAACTCCGGATAAAGAACTTTCTATTCGTTACATGAATAATAAGAGTACACCAATAACGGAAATTCATTGGGATTTTATTCGCCTTGCAATGGCAAGTGTGGCAGATCTGTGTATCATTCCACTGCAGGATTATCTGGGTCTTGGAACGGAAGCAAGAATCAATGTGCCCTCTACGCTGGGAACTAATTGGCGCTGGCGGATGACACCGGGAATGCTAAAAGAATATCCCGGACTTGCAGAGAAAATCATGGATATGACTGCTTTATATGGCAGAACAACAGCTAAAAAAGTGCAGAAGATTTCCGACGATACAGAAATTCTTAAGAAATAATTACTGGAAAATACAGTTCATCTTCCAGTTAGTTCATGGTATAATGTCGGCAGACATTATACCGGCCGAATGGCCATCCGGCGGAGCCTCATATGCGAAGCATATGGTATATTAGGTGCAACACTCCTTTCCGGGGTGTTGCATTTTCTACTGTAGATTTACTGAAATAAGGAGAATATTTATTATGAAAAAAATGACAATGGCGTTATTACTTACCGCACTTTCCACTTCTCTGCTAATTGGCTGTGGAACCGCAGAAGAGACAAAAAGTGAAAATACGCAGACGGAAACTACTGTTACAGAGTCAACTGCGGAAACAGTTTCTGATACAGAAGTTGAGAGCACAGAAAGTATGGAAACAGAGACAATGAATACAGAATCCGCAGATGAAGCACCGGAAGGAAAAATTGCTTTGATGGATTATGAAATTACGATCAAGAGCTACAGCGCAGAAGATGAAAGATATACCGGCACCTGGGATGGCTACACAGGCGGTGATGTGGAATTCTATGCACCGGAGAATTGGGATGGTGGAGAATTAAAAGAAGGTACTGCTGTAAGATTAAGTGCATCACAGGCCATGACCATGAGCATTCCACCGCAGATCATCGGATCCGAGAGTATGGAGATCATCAGTGAGAAGGACACAAAATATGTGAAATAAAGCCAATAGTATAATAAAAAGGTAACTGCCCATTAACTTGCGGCAGTTACCTTTTTAATTGCATTCTTCAAAGCTTCAAAGCTTTCTTTACTGATAACATGTTCAATTTTGCAGGCATCCTCTGCAGCAATTTCGGAAGACACACCCAACGATTCCAGTAAGGAAGAGATTACCTGATGCCTCTCGTAAATCATTTCTGCGATTTCTTTGCCGCTTTCTGTTAAATAGATAAAGCCAGCGTCTGTAACCGTAATATGATTCTTTTCTCGTAATGATTTCATGGCAACGCTGACACTAGATTTTTTAAATCCAAGTTCGTTTGCTATATCCACGGAACGTACAACCGGAAGCTCGTGACTTAGCACCAAAATAGTTTCCAAATAGTTTTCTGATGATTCATTTCCATACATAATAAAATACCTCGTTTTTCTAAATATAACATAAATAATAATGGTAAGCAAATTTGCCGTGCAAATCCCTTAATGATATTTTTTGTCAAATTAGTCCATTGACTAATCAAAGAGAATTAGATAATATAAACATAAGTTAGATGTATCTAACTACATAAGAAAATTATAACAGATTATAATAATAATGCAATTAAAAATCATGCGATAATGGAGAAAATATGAGTACAGAAATCTTGAAAATGGTACAGAGTCTGGAACAAAACAGCGTCTGTACGCAGCTGGCAGTACAGTGTGCCCCACTACTTGCCGGCGTGAAAATGTCAAATCTGCTGATTATTGCACCAAAAGAACTGGTGCAGATTCATAGGCAACTCAGGGGCACGGGAATTTCCAGCGTTATACTGGCAGCGGACAAGGATAAGGTTACATTATTGCTATATAGAGCAGAGGAATTATCAGCATATCTGCAAAGTGAGCTCATTCAGAAGTTCTTGAAATCCATGGGATATGGTAATCCGGAGGATTTCAAATACTTTCGTAAAAGATATGAAGCATATCTGTATCTGGGAGGGGAATTTCCTCATGAAATGGGACTGTTTCTGGGATATCCGTTAGAAAACGTTGTCGGATTTATGGAAAATGAAGGTAGAAATTATCTCTATACCGGTTATTGGAAGGTATATGCAGATGTGCCTGCTAAGATTAGCCTGTTTACCCTGTATGAACAGGCGTTGGAGCAGGTGATTTCGTTTCTTTCCTGTGGGAAGAGCATTGACTGGATCGTTGCGTACTATCATCACAACAGGCTAACATCAGCTTGCTAAATTATAGACAAAGCAGCTGACTGAAATGCAGACAGAGTAGAAAAGGAGAGAACAGAAGATGGAACAGATTAGCATTGTATATTGGTCACAGACAGGGAATACAGAGGCAATGGCGCTGGCAGTTGCAGAAGGTGTAAAAGCAGCTGGAAAGGAAGCCGTTTTACTGCCGGTTGCAGCAGCTTCCGCAGACGAATTGGCAAAGGAAAATACATTTGCACTGGGCTGCCCGGCAATGGGAGCTGAGGTATTGGAAGAAGGAGAAATGGAACCATTTTTCACCAACCTGGAAGAAAATATAAAAGGAAAAAAGATAGCTCTGTTTGGTTCTTTTGGCTGGGGAGATGGTCAGTGGATGCGTGACTGGGAAGATCGAATTAGGGATGCAGGTGCAGAAGTGCTGACCGGTGAAGGTATAATTTGCCAGAATACGCCGGATGAAAAAGCACTGGAAGCATGCCGCAGTATTGGAAGTCAGATGGCAAAGCTATAGAAAAAAGAAAGTAAACGGATATTGAATTTCGGTCTGGAGGAGAAATTATGAGTGTTGTGATTGTTGGTGGGCATGACCGTATGGTTAGTCAGTATAAGAAAATCTGCAAAGAGTATCATTGTAAGTCAAAAGTATTTACACAGATGTCGGGGAGTCTTGGGAGTCAAATCGGCTCCCCGGATCTGGTAATCGTGTTTACAAATACAGTTTCTCATAAAATGGCAAAATGCGCTGTGACAGAAGCTGAGCGTGCTAATGCAGAAGTTGTCAGGTGCCATACCAGCAGTCAGAATGCGCTGCATGATATCCTCAAAAGAGTCTGTTAAACTGTAGTTTAAAGGAATAAGGATTGATGCAAAGGGACGGTTCAGCCGTGTATCATATGCTCACAAGCCCGTTCTCACTACGGTAAACGCGTAGCTGTACATAAGTCCGCATAAAACGCGGACAAAGTACAGACGCGTTTACAGTGCTTGTTCGCATACGATACACGGCTGAACCTCGTTTTACGCAATATTTATTTTCTTTAAGCTGCAGTTTGTGGTGCCAGTGGTGCATAGCTCCCAGTTACGGCAAACGAATAGTTGCAATAGTTTAGCCTTGGCTACAGACCGGGCCAACTGCAGATTGGCAACTTGAAAAGAATAACGAATGTAACGAACAGGCAGTGGTGCGGGTGTGTATTCTTCCATTGCCTGAGCGCACGTATTAGAGCCTCTAATCATTCCAGTTGTAACCCAGCTATTCCGGGCATGGATGCCCGGAAAGGTCCCTCAGAGCCAGGATGGCGATTGGGACCGTTAGCGTTAAAGGACAAGTATCTTCATGGAATGATGTAGAGACTCTTATACGTGTAAACGGCAATGGAAGGATACACACCCACACCATTGCCGTCTCATTATAAACATTATTTTTTAAGTTGCTAAACTACGGTTTAATCAATTCATAGTCCATCTGTCCCATTCCAATTTTCTGCCCATGCTCTAACTGAGAAATCCAGTTAGTCTCAGGAGCAACGTCTTTGAAATGATCACCGTGATGGCAGCCATTTTTTTCTAATACGCTGTTATGAATCGGTTCCTGGTTATTTACTGCATCTGCACTGGCCATATCCAAAGCAACCGGATCAAAAGAAGCGAACATACCTACATCGGGAACAATCGCAATATCATTTTCTGCATGGCAGTCACAGCAAGGAGATACGTCGATGACCATATTGATATGGAAGTTAGGGCGATCCTGGATAACAGCCTGTGCGTATTCGGCGATTTTATAATTCAGGACATCATTTGCCTCATCAAAGGCGGCTTCCACAGCATCTTTAGGGCAGACGCCGATACAGCGTCCACAGCCTACGCATTTATTATGATCGATAAATGCTTTGCCATCTGTGATCTGTGGCGCATCATGTGCACAGATTTTAGCGCACTGTCCGCAACCGATACACAGATCCTGGGCAACATTGGGCTTTCCGGCACTGTGCATTTCCATTTTGCCGGCACGGGAACCGCCACCCATACCAAGATTTTTCAAAGCGCCACCAAAACCGGCTAATTCATGTCCCTTAAAGTGATTTAAGGAAATGACAATATCAGCATCCATTAAAGCACTTCCAATTTTTGCTTCTTTTACATATTCTCCATTTTTTACCGGAACCAGACGTTCTTCTGTTCCCTTGAGACCATCAGCGATAATACTGTGGGCACCGGTCGTAAAAGGATTGTAGCCATTTGTATAGGCGCTGTCCAGATGATCCAGAGCATTTTTTCTGCCGCCAACATAAAGGGTGTTACAATCAGTTAAAAATGGTTTACCGCCCAGACGTCTGACATAGTCGCAGACAACTTTTGCATAATTTGGACGAAGATAAGCCAGATTTCCAGGTTCTCCGAAATGAATTTTAATGGCAACGAACTTATCTTTAAAGTCGATGGTTTCAAAACCGGCCTGCTTCATGAGGCGATCCAGCTTCTGTGGCAGATTCATGGCACCGGTTGCATGCATGTCAGTAAAATATACCTTTGATTTTTCCATAAGGTTTTTCCTCCTGTAATTTAGGTAATAGTGAAATATTTATCATATTTAATTTCATTATTATAGAGGTTAGAGTGGGGTATCAGTCAATAGAAAAATCATAATTAGTAAAAAATAACACAAAAAGGGTGGCAATTTACTTAAAAAAGGTAATTGAAACTTTCACTTTAAAGTGATAAAGTAAAACATAATTACAAAACACTTAGAAACCGATGAGCGGGAGAAGTATATTTCAAAAAATCTGCAGAGAGGTACCGGCTGGTGAAAGGTACTGTTTTGAGAAATAGAAATGGACCCGTGAGGGCGAACTGAAAGGAAACGAGTAGGGGAGACGGAGGAACACCGTTAGAGAACACTGTACTGATGGGTACAGAAAAAGAGGACTTATTATAAGTCAATCAGGGTGGCACCGCAGGAGAATACAGCTCTTGTCCCTTTGGTAGAGATACCGGGGACAGGAGCTTTTGTACGTTTAAAGGAGACTATTATGAAAAAATCAAAAAGAAATGTAGCACTTGGGGTGGCCTTCGTAGGCTTTGTTACACAGTTCGGTGGTGGCTTTGCTTCCGGCACACAGATTTATCAGTATTTTATTAATTACGGTATTTGGGCATTGTTAATGCCATTATTTGCACAGTTTGTACTTTCCCTTTTCTACTGGTATGGAATGCGGTATGCATACCGTCATCATACTTATAATTATAGAAGTTTCTCCGACAGCTTTTATGGGAAGTTTAAAGGCCTGTTTTCTAATTTATATGAAATCGAATACGTGGTCATGGTATGTATGGCACCTGCGGTTGCCTTTGCTACAGGAGGTGCAACACTAAATGCACTAACAGGACTTCCTTATATATTATGTACGGTCATCATTGGTGTTTTTATTTTTATTGTTACTGTATTTGGTACAGATATTGTAAGAAAATGTTCCAGCGTATTATCCGTGATAATTATCATCGGACTGGTTCTGATTTTGGTGCCCAATATCATAGTTCAATGGGATACCATCATGACTTCTGTTGGAAATTTATCCCAGGGTATCATGCCGGTGGGGTCTAAAGCATCAGGTTCTTTTGGCAGTGCTTTCTGGAGAGCCTGTATCTATGGTATCTTTCAGTTAACGGCAGTGGGGCTTATGTATCAGCATACGAGAGGAATGGCAAGCGAAAAGGATGTGGCAAAATCAATGATCTATATGTTTATTGTAGATGCTGCCATAATGGAGCTTGCGATAGTCGGATTGTTGGCAGTAGCATATCTGCCGGAACTGGCTGAGGTATCTGTACCAATGCTTTTATTGGTTCAAAAAGGAGCTGGTGCTAAATTTTTTACACCATTGATTTCTGTATTGGTTATATTGGGTGCTGTTTCTACAGGAGTTAACATGATCGCAGGTATCGTGGAACGAACAGTAAACCAGATAAGAAAAAACAATAAAAGCAAGCTGTCCCAGCTTTTTGTCACTTTATTATTTACCATCATTACTTTTGCAATAGCCCAGTTTGGCTTGATTCCATTGGTACAGAAAGGGTATTCCTATATCGGCTATGCTACATTATTTGTAATTGTAATACCTTTTGTACTTCATTTTGTAATGCATATTGGAAAGAAAGAAGAGGTCTGAAAAATGATTTTACATAATTATGAATTATCTCTGCCAAGTTATTCTGTTGGTGAGAATGTATATAATTTAATTGGAGAAAAATGTCTTCCCTATGGTAAAAATATATTAGTCATTGGTGGTACCCGTGCTATAGCGGCAGCAAAAGAAAAAATAGAAAAAGCTGTCAGATTAGCGGGTATGACCATATTGGAATATGTAGTATATGGAAAAGACTGCACCTATGCTGCAGTGGAAAAATTACGAAATCTCCCGGTTTATACCCGGTCAGATATGGTATTTGCGGTGGGCGGCGGCAAAGCACTTGATACCTGTAAGAATCTATGTATCGTGGACAATAAGCCATTATTTACATTTCCGACAATAGCTTCTAATTGCGCAGCGTGCACCTCTGTGTCTATCATGTATAAAGAAGACGGTACTTTCCTGAAACCGCATTTCTTCCTGCATCCGGCCATTCATGCCTTTATTGATACGGAGATTATGGCAGGTGCACCGGACAGATATATGTGGGCAGGAATCGGAGATACTTATGCCAAATATTACGAGGCTGAAATTTCTTCCAGGGGAGAAGTATTGCAGCACTTTACTGCACTGGGTGTAGCCATGAGTAAAGAATGTCTGGAGCCCTTAGTAAGATATGGCGCAGAGGCTCTTGCGGATAACAAGACCGGTAAAAATTCTTACGCTTTGGAACAGACGGTTCTGGCAATTGTAGTAACTACGGCTATCGTATCTATTTTTCTGACCAGAGATTTTACACCGGATTACAATAGTGGATTGGCACATGCAGTATTCTATGCATTGACAACTTACCCTGTCATAGAAAGAGAACATCTACATGGAGAAGTTGTGGGATTTGGTGTTTTGATTGCACTTTTATGTGATGGACAGGAAGAAGAGTTTGCAAAGATATATGCATTAAATAAAGAACTGGGACTTCCAACTAAGCTGGAAGACATCGGTATTACACCGGAACAGTTTGAGGAAGCTATGGGGCGGATTCCGGAGATGTCTGATGTAAAACATTATCCTTATAAGATTACGAGAAATATGTTGCAATCAGCGATGGAGCGCTTGTGAAAATCATCGCTTTCCTTTATGATATGAGAGAAAGGATGATTTATTTATATGGGAAAACTGATATTTTTTGATATTGATGGAACGTTAGTGGATTTTAACGGTGAGATTCCGGTATCCACCAAAGTGGCATTACTGGCTGCAAAAGAAGAAGGACATAAGATGTTTCTGTGTACCGGCAGGAGCAGAACACAAATATATCCATGGCTTTACGATTACGGATTTTCAGGAGCGGTATCCTCCGCAGGAGCATCCGTTACAAGCGATGGAAAGGAAATTTTTCACAGAATTGTGGAAATGGAAGAACTGAGAAGGTTTGTCAGTTACTTTGAACCAAGACAGATCTGTTATGCACTGCAAACTGCAAGCGGAGTGGTCATGACCAGGTCGGCCAAAGAACAGATGGAACGGCGTTTTCTGAGACAGGGAATGCCAAGAGAAAAAATAGATGCCATTTTTGGCGGTACTACTATATCCGCGCATCCGGAGGAAACTCCCGATGTGGAGAAGATGATCTATTATGATGCTATAGATCCGGTATCTGTTGTTCAGGAGGAATTAGGCGATTATTATGATGTTTTGCCAGCCAGCTATGATGATCCCGATGATTATTGCGGGGAAGTAACTATTCGTGGCGTGAACAAAGCCACCGGAATGCAGGCTCTTCTGGATTATTTCCATATGACCAGAGAGGATACAGTAGCCTTTGGCGATGGTCCGAACGATCTGGATATGTTAAAGTTTGCAGGCATTGGTGTTGCGATGGGCAATGGCTATGAACAGGCAAAAGCCTGCGCAGACATGGTAACTTCTCATATTCAGGACGATGGTATCAGCAATGCATTGAAGAAACTGAAGCTGATAAGTTAGTACAAGATAATCAAATTGTATTTTTTTACAAAATAAATTAAAAAAGATTGCTATACTAACATACTAGCTGTAAAATATGAACTAAATAAATCACCCTTTGGAAAAAACACAACAATAGCTAATACTCCTTATATCAGCCGTGTGTGTTCACTCCAAAGGGTGATTTTTTTATTATGCCTTTATATATTCGGCAACCTTGGAAAAATCAGATTTGTATACTTTGTTTACATTTCTTAAATGGTCGGCAACCGCAATCTTCAGCGCTTCGAAATCATTATTTTTAATACCACGGACGATTGCTTCATGCTGATCGGGCATTTCTTGAGGATTTTCTAATTGCAAAGAAAGCAGACGGGCACGAATATAGTGTATGTTGTTCTCTCCGGTATGTTCAATTACAAAATTTTTATCTGTCAAGTTATAAAAAATCTCATGAAATTGGATATCCAGCTGAAAAGCTGCCTCAAAAGATCTTGTATTCAATAGCATACGCTGCTTTTCAATGATAGATTCCAGATAAGGAACAATAGAAGAAAATTTTCCCTCCTGAAAACCATCCAATATAATCTTGGACTCTAAAGTCTCTCTTAAGTATCTAACCTGTGCAAGTTTTTCCAAATCAATTAGGGTAACAAAACTTCCACTTTGAGGTTTTACCATCAAAGCGTCGTCAGCCACCAACAGGTGCACTGCTTCCCGTACGGGGATTCGACTGCAATTAAAATCATTTGCAAGTTTTACTTCGCTTAGTTTTTCTCCCGGTGCAAGATGGAGCGTTGAAATTTCATTCCACAGGTATTGATAAATTGTTTGCGTAAGACTAATTTTATCTGATTTCATCATATGTGCACTCCTATACTAAAACTGATATACATTATAATACTAAAAGATTGAAAACACAAATGAATTATAGAATAGAATAAAAAATATTAAACTTGTATACATAATATAAAAAGTATAAAAACAATACAAAATAAGAATAAAACTATATAAAATGCACAAAAAGTGAGTCGAAAATTAGGATATAAAGTAGAAAACAACACAATACATTGACAATGAATTAAAATGATACTACACTCACATTATACAAAACTAGTATACAGTTTTAGAAAAAAACGAAGAAGGATAATGATCATGAACAATGAAAAGAAAATATTGTGTCCCTCCATTTTGAATCTGGCAATAGATAATATTGGAGAAGAAGTTGCAAAATTAGATGCTACAGATATGGATATTTACCATGTAGATATTATGGATGGAACTTTTGTTCCCAATATGGGAATGTCCATCAGAGAACTGGAAATGATCCGCAGGATTACGGACAAGGGTGCTCATAAATTGATTGACTGTCATCTGATGATCATGAACCCGCACAGATATATTGAAAGAATTGCGCAGGCAGGAGCAGATATCATTTACATTCATCCAGAGTCAGAGCTGATTCCTTCCGCAACATTGGAATTGATTCAAATGCAAGGAAAGAAAACCGGATTGATCTTAAATCCGTGTACATCATTGGAATCAGTTAAGGATATGCTTCCAATTACAGATTATGTGATGATTATGGCAGTAAACCCGGGATTTGCAGGACGCGAATTTATGCCATATACAAGAGAAAAATTCATAGAGCTTAATAATTATCGTAAAGAAAAAAATCTGAATTATCATTTACTGTTAGATGGTGGGGCAACTAAAGAGGTGATATCAGATTTATACCACAACTGTGGTGTAGAAGGTTTCGTATTGGGTAAACAGGAACTTTTCTTCCAGAAAGATGACTATGCAACGTGTATTAACAGAATCAGACAATTTTAAAATGTTATTTAATCACAATTCCGTGATTAAAAATAAAAGGAGGATTACAAAATGAAAAAGAAATTAGTAGCATTATTATGTGTCGCTGCAATGGCAGTAAGCGTAGTGGGGTGCGGTTCTTCCACAGCGACAACTGAAACAGTGGCAGCAACTGCCGCAGAAACAGGAACCGGAGCGGAAACAGCAGCACCGGCGGCATCAGGAGATGTAGTTACATTGAAGTATGATCTGACGGTTTCTTTGGATCACCCATGGGGACAGGCTGCAACAGAGTTTAAGAATAAACTGGAAGAAAAATCCGGTGGACGGTTCCTGGTTGAAATCTATCCTTCAAGCTCTTCAGGATCAGAAGCCGATTCACTGGCAGGTATGCTGGTAGGAACTACAACAATGACGATGTCCGGTGGTTCTTTTATGGGATATTCACCAAGTGCGACTTTACTGGAAGCACCTTGGGCATACAATTCAGAAGAAGATGTTCAGAACATGATCGAAAGTGAAATTGGTCAAAAGATTCAGGCGGGCTTTGAAGATGCAGGATTCCATCCACTTTGGTATCAGTTAAGAGGACCTCGTGAATTAACTTCAAATGTTCCGATCAAGACACCGGCAGATTTGACGGGTAGAAAAATGCGTATGTCCGGCAATACATTACATACCAATATGTGGAACAACGCAGGTGCAGTTTGTTCATCTATCGCACTTGGCGAGACATTTAATGCTTTGAGTCAGGGTGTAGTAGAAATGCAGGAAAATCCATATGACTTTATTTTCGATAACAGTTTCTATGAAGTACAAAAATATGTAAATGCTACCGACCATGTTTATTCTACTATTTTGAATATTATCTCAGCAGATGTTTATAACGGACTTGACGATGAGATGAAGGGTTACCTTGATGAGACAGCAGCTGAAATGCAAGAGTGGACTAACAATTACTATTTTGAGCATAAAGATGAGTACAAACAGAAACTTGTAGATGCCGGCATGACAATTAACGAAGATGTTGACAGAGAAGCTTTCAAAGAAGTTATGACACCCGCAATCCAGAGCTATCTGGAAGAACAGGGTGATGGACTTTGGGATATGTATCAGGAAATCTGTGCAATGAGCGAAGCAAATGCAAAATAACAGTTAAACAAGAAGTGATGAGGACTGCTTGACTATTATTAGCAAGCAGTCCTGCTTTTATCCAAGTATTTAATAATTGACGGAGGCTGTATGAAAAAAATAGATTTTATTTTAGATAAAATATTCCATTATCTGACAGCATTATCTTTTGGACTGGTAAGTGTCTGCGTTCTTGCACAGATTGTTGCAAGGTATATACCCAGTATTTCCGCACCATGGACAGATGAAATGACCAGATTATTCTTTATGTACACTATTATGTTTGGTTCCCCTATGGCAATAAAATATTCAGAGTATGCAGTGATTGATATTATTACGAGCAGGTTCAAGGGAAAAACTGCGTCTGTAATCAATGTTTTAGTATATCTGATCACCTGTATTCTTTGCGTTGTTGGCTTCAGACAATCTTATACACTTTTTCAAACAGGATTTAAATTGAAATCATCTTCTCTTCAGATTAGTATGATTTATTTCTATATAGTACCGGTTTGTATCTTCGGATTTACCTTTATCTATAGTGCTAGGAAAATTATTGAAGAGATAATAACTGTGATCAAAGGAGGAAAATAGGAATGCTTGTTGCGTTAATGTTTATTATTTTTTTGATTTTATTATTACTTGGTGTTCCGATTGCGATTTCATTAGGTGCAGCTTCATTTTTTTATCTGTTCACAAATGGGATTCCGTTGGCTGTCATTGCACAAAAGTTTTATGCAGGTATTGATTCCTTTACGCTTCTTTGTATTCCGGGCTTCATGTTGGCTGGGGCATTGATGAATGGCGGTGGTATTACAAGACGAATTCTGGATTTTTGTAATGCATTTTTGGGACATTTAAAAGGTAGTCTGGCACTTGTAAATATAGCAGCAAGCATGGTATTTGCCGGAATTTCCGGTACTGCAATTGCTGATGTTTGCAGTCTTGGAGCGATGTTGATTCCGGCTATGGTAAAAGATGGATATGACGATGACTTCTCGGTAGCAGTTACTGCTTCTTCATCAGTGGTTGGACCTATTATTCCACCCAGTGTACCGATGGTTATTGCTGGTTCCTGTGTGGGAATATCTGTTGGAAAGATGTTTCAGGCAGGTATTATTCCGGGAATCATGTTAGGTCTTGCACTTTGCATTCCGACTTATGTTATTTCCGTAAAAAGAAATTATCCAAAACATGAAAAACTAAATTGGAAAGAAAGATGGAATGCAACTAAAAGCGCTCTCTGGGCATTACTGATGCCAGTAATCCTGCTTGGTGGTATTTTATCCGGTATTTTCACACCTACAGAAGCATCTATTGTTACATGTGCATATGCGCTGTTTGTTGGCGTATTTGTATATAAAGAAATTAAAATCACAGACGTTCCAAGAATCGTATGGGAGAATATGAGATCCTGTGCAAGTATTATTATTCTGATTGGTCTTGCAAATGTTTTTGCTTATATTTTAACGGCAGAGAGAATTCCACAGATGGTAGCAAATCTGATTCTGGGAGTTACTGATAACAAGATCATTATTATTCTGTTGATTAATATTGTTCTTTTATTCGTTGGTATGTTTATGGAGTCGCTGGCTGCAATCCTGATTACATTCCCGGTATTACTTCCGGTAGCGGTTGCAATTGGAATGGAGCCGGTTCATTTTGCACTGATGGCTATTCTGAATCTGATGCTTGGTCTTACTACTCCACCTGTAGGAATGTGTGTATGTACTGCTGCACAGATTGCAAAAATATCTGCATTTAAGGCATTTAAGGCAACGACCCCATTCCTGATTACAAGCATCATTGTTTTATTACTGGTATCTTTTGTGCCGGCGTTAACACTTTGGATTCCGGCAATGTTTGCATAATTATAGAAAATACGGAGGCATAAAATATGAAACAGGTAGTAGTAATGACGGGCGCAGGCGGTGGCCTGGGAAGTACATTTGCAAAGGAATTTGCAAAAAAAGGAAAACAGGTAGCAGTACTTGATTTTAATTTGGAAGCTGCTGAGAAAACAGTAGAAGAAATAAGAAAAGCCGGTGGAACAGCGATTGCGGTAAAGTGCAATGTAACTGATAAGGCATCTCTGGAAAAAGCAAGAGAAACCGTGCGAAAAGAACTTGGAAAATGTAATGTTTTGATCAACTGTGCAGGAATTCAGGACCCTTTGGCTAAAACAACCAAGGAAGCATATTGTAAAGATGATGAAAAAGAAACCGTTGTAGCAAAGCCTAAGGACGGAACAAAAGAAGCATATGATGAGATTTTGGCGAAAGACCGTACCTTATTTAATATTGATGCAGAACGATTGCTGAAGGTCATGAATGTTAACTGGCTGGGAACTGTTATGACTTGTCAGGTATTTGCTGTGGATATGGTAGGAACAGAAGGAAACTCTATTATTAACATTACATCTATGGCGGCTTATGATGCATTGACCATGGTGCCTGCATATGCTTCCAGTAAAGCAGCAGTCGATATGTTTACCAGATGGCTGTCAAACTATTTATCTAATGAATATGGAAAGGTACGTGTTAATGCAGTGGCTCCGGGATATTTCCTGACACCTCTTAATCATGACATGTATGTGAATTCGGATGGAACCTATACCCAGAGATACTACAATGTTATTCATAGAACACCTATGGGAAGATTAGGAGATACTAAAGAATTGGTAGGCGCGCTGTTATTCTTTGCAGAACCGGAAATGTCAGGATATATAACAGGTCAGGTGATTGCAGTTGATGGTGGATTTTTATCCTGCCCTGGTATTTAAAGGAGAAAGATCATGAAAGCTATTACGGTAGTGGAACCCAATAAAGTAGTATTGGAAGAACGTGAAAAACCAAAGATTACAGCACCAGACCAGGTGTTGGTGAAAATAAAAGCAGCCGGTATCTGCGGTTCTGATGTGCACGTTGCGCATGGAACGAATCCGTATGCGAAGTATCCTGTTGTAATAGGACATGAAGCAGCCGGTGAAATAGAGGCAGTAGGTGAAGATGTAAAAGATCTGGAAATAGGCGATGGGGTTGTGTTTGAACCCATCACCTATTGCGGGAAATGTTATGCCTGCAGAACAGGGCATCATAATGTGTGCAAAGAACTGAAGGTTCTTGGCTGTATTGTAGATGGCGTATTTCAAGATTATTTTGTATGCAGAAGATCACAGGTTTATCGGTTTGATAAGAATAAAATGAGTTACATTCAGGCAGCAACCTGCGAACCCTATACTATTGGAGCACAGGCAAATTGGAGAGGTAATGTCAGCAAAGGTGATGTAGTACTGGTACATGGCGCAGGACCTATCGGTTTGATTGTAGCAGATGTAGCCAAGTCCCGTGGTGCTACGGTTATTGTTTCGGAGCCCAATGAGAGTCGCCTTAAAATGGCAAAAGATTTTGGTGCTGATTATATGGTAAACCCGATGAAGGAAGATTTGGATCAGGTTATTTTTGAGATTACAAACGGAGAAGGTGTAAACGTGGTATTTGAAGCTGCGGGAATACCAGCACTGTTGAGCCATGCAACAGAAATCTTATCGCCTGCCGGCAGACTGGTAGCCATGACTTTTGGTAAAGAGCCGATACCGGTTAACTTTAAAGCTATCAATGCAAAAGAATTAACCATTCTGGGAACCAGACATCAGTATCAGAAATTCCCGGAAACGGTAGAAAATTTACCAATGAGACTGGATCGTGTGGATAAACTTATTACACATGTGTTTACGGTGGAAGAATATCAGAAGGCATTTGATACGTTGGCAGATAAAAACAGCGGTGCCGGAAAGGTTATTCTGACCTTTTAGAGGAGAAATAAAAATGAAAGCAGTCCAAATTGTAAAACCGAACGAATTAAAAATTATCGATATGGAAAAACCGGTCATCGATTCAGGGAATAATGTTTTGATTAAAATGACAGCTTCCGGAATCTGTGGCTCGGATGTAGGCATTTATCATGGAACTAATGCAGCAGCGACCTATCCACGTGTAATTGGTCATGAGATTGTGGGACGTGTTGAAGAGGTAGGAGCAGGGGTAACAAAAGTGAAGCCGGGTGACAGAGTTATTGTTGATCAGGTGGTCAGCTGTGGAAACTGCTATGCATGCAGACACGGCAGAGGAAACGTTTGCGGTAATCTGCAGGTAAGAGGAGTACACATTGATGGCGGTTACAGAGAATTTATCGCAGTACCGGAAAGTGCCTGTTATATTTTGCCGGACTCTTTAAGTGATGTGGATGCTGTTATGATTGAACCAACTACAATCGCTATTCAAAGCTGTTCCCGGGCACAGCTTGTAAAGGAAGATATACTTTTGATTTTAGGCTGTGGAGCATTGGGAAGCACGATATTGAAAATCGCAAGATTATCCGGTGCAAAGATAATTGTGGCTGATGTTGTAGATGCAAAACTGGAAGAAGCATTGGCAAATGGAGCAGATTTTGCTGTTAATCTTGCAAAAGAAGATATAAATAAGAAAATAAGAGAACTTACGGAGGGATATGGCGTAACTGTTTCCATTGATGCTGCATGTACAAAAGATTCATTAGGCACTTTGTTAGAAGTAACCGGCAACGCAGGTCGTGTTGTTACCATGGGATTTTCCATTGCCCCTACAGAAGTGACACAGTTTAAAATCACGTCCAAAGAACTTGATGTAAGGGGATCAAGATTACAGAATAAAAAATTTGGAGAGGCAATACAGCTGATTCTAGATGGAAAACTTGATTTGAATGGTGCGGTATCCCATACTTTCAATTTTAAAGATGCACAGAAGGCGTTTGATTTCACTGATACAAAAGATCCATCTATCCGAAAAATTGTACTTACTTTTGAAGAGTAAATTTTTTACATATAATATTTGAAGACAGCAAAATTTTACTACACTTCTGTCTGGACAAACTAGTATACTAGTGTTACGATATAAACAGATAAATGAAACGACAACTTTATTTCAATAACAAGGAGACAAAAAACTATGAAAATGACATTTCGTTGGTACGGAAAAGACAGTGATCCGGTATCTTTACAGATGATTAAACAGATCCCCGGTATGAGCGGTATTATGGGATTTCTGGATTACAAACCAGCAGGTGAAGTTTGGACGGAAGATGAAATAAAAGATTATATCGATGGTGTACATGCAGCAGGTCTGGAATGTGAAGTTATCGAAAGTGTAAATGTACATGAAGATATTAAGATGGGTCTTCCTTCAAGAGAAAAATATATTGAGAATTATATTACAACCATTCGCAACCTGGCAAAATATGGCGTTAAGGTTATCGTATATAACTTCATGCCTGTATTTGACTGGCTGAGAACAGATCTGGCACGTGTGATTGAAGAGGATGGTTCTAATTCTTTATATTATGATGAAGAAGAAATCAAGGGAATGACTCCTGTAGATATCGTTAAGAAAACCATTGAAGACTGTAATGGCTTTTCTCTTCCGGGCTGGGAACCGGAGAGACTTGCAGAGTTGGAAACAACTTTAAAGCATTATGAAAACTTAACAGCAGATGATCTGCGTGTGAATTACAAATATTTTCTGGATAAAATCATTCCTGTATGTGAAGAAGTTGGAATCAGAATGGCATGTCATCCGGATGATCCGGCTTGGCCGATCTTTGGTTTACCAAGAATCGCACACAGCATTGAAGACTTTGATAAGATCGTAGCATTACACGATTCACCTGCAAATGCATTTTGCTTATGCTCCGGTTCCTTGGGCAGCAATCCTGCAAATGATATCCCGGAAGCTGTTCGTCATTTTGGTAAAATGGATCGTATTGCCTGTGCACATGTAAGAAATGTAAAATATTTAGGCGAAAGAAGATTCCGTGAAGCAGCTCATTTATCTTCTACCGGAGATTTGGACCTGTATGAGATCATGAAAGCAATCGACGAGACATGTCCTGATATTTATGTTCGTCCTGATCACGGTCGTATGATCTGGGGAGAAACCGGACGTCCCGGCTATGGTTTATATGACAGAGCTTTAGGAGCAACCTATATTAATGGACTTTGGGAAGCAATCCAGAAGAACAAATAATAATGTCGAGCAGGGTATTTGAAGGAGAGAAGTCATGTTGAATTTAAAAACAGCAGAATTACAGAATAAAGAAGCATGGGAAAAAGCCGGCATTGCACTGCCACAGTATGATGTGGAGGCAATGAGAGCAAAAACAGAAGCTGCACCAACATGGGTACATTTTGGTGCCGGTAATATTTTCCGTGGATTTATTGCGAGATTACAGCAGGATTTGTTAAACCAGGGATTGACTGATACAGGTATCGTAGCGGTAGAAACCTTTGACTTTGATGTTATTGATAAGATTTATAAACCGTATGATTCTTTGGCATTGGTAGTTGGTATGAAAGCTGACGGTAAACTGGAGAAGAATGTAGTAGCAAGTATCGCAGAAGGCGTGAAAGCTGACAGCTCTGATGCAACAGAAATGGCTAAACTGGAGAAGATTTTCGTAAACCCTTCTTTACAGATGATGAGTTTTACCATTACAGAAAAGGGTTATGCTCTGACTAATATGGAAGGCAAATTCTTCCCGGTTGTTGAAAGCGATATTGCAGCCGGTCCTAACGGACAGGTAAAGCATGCCATGAGTGTAGTAGCAAGCTTGTTATATAAGAGATTTAAAGCAGGAAAATTACCAATGGCGGTTGTCAGCATGGATAACTGCAGCCATAATGGTGAAAAGTTACAAAAGGGTGTTATGACTGTTGCCAAGGCATGGGCAGAAAAAGGCCTGGTAGAAGCAGACTTCATTGCTTATCTGGAAGATGAGAAAACAATTGCTTTCCCATGGTCTATGATCGATAAGATCACTCCAAGACCAAGCAAAGTAGTAGAGGAAGAACTGGAAAAATCAGGTGTTGCTGATATGGCACCGGTTGTGACTTCCAAGAACACCTTTATCGCACCGTTTGTAAACTGTGAAATTCCGGAATATCTGGTAGTAGAGGATAAATTCCCTAATGGAAGACCTGCTCTGGAAAAAGCCGGCGTTTATATGACAGACCGTGACACTGTAAATAATACAGAGAGAATGAAAGTTACCACCTGTCTGAACCCTCTTCACACAGCACTTGCTGTATATGGCTGTGTACTGGGTTATAACAGTATTGCATCTGAGATGAAAGATGCAGAACTTAAGGCAATGGTTGAAAAGATTGGTTACGAAGAAGGTATGCCTGTAGTCGTTGATCCAAAGATCTTAAAACCTATGGACTTCATTCATGAAGT
This sequence comes from Lachnospiraceae bacterium, assembly GCA_028693705.1. Lineage (GTDB taxonomy): Bacteria > Bacillota > Clostridia > Lachnospirales > Lachnospiraceae > JAQUUX01. The sequence continues at coordinate 24,039 of JAQUUX010000039.1, forward strand.
AATTGATGAAAGATTACCTAATCCATTTATTCCTGATATGCCACAGCGTATTGCGACAGATACCAGCCAGAAGATCGCTATCCGTTTCGGCGAGACCATTAAGAGCTACATTGCAAGAGAAGACCTGGATGCAAAGACATTAACCTTTATCCCACTTGCTATTGCAGGATGGTTCAGATATTTACTGGCAGTTGATGATGAAGGCAAGGCTATTGAAGTCAGCAGCGATCCAATGAAAGATGAAATGCAGCAGAAACTGTCAGATATCAAATTTGGCGATCAGGCAAGTTATAATGGTGAATTAAAGGAAATTTTGAAAAACACCAATTTATTTGCAACAGATCTAACGGCCTGCGGTTTGGCTGATAAGATTGAAGCTATGTTTGTGGAAGAAATTGCAGGACCCGGTGCAGTAAGGGCGACCTTAAAGAAATATTTACAGAAATAAAAATCAAAAATATATGCACCAATATAATGAATCATAAATAATGAGAGACAGCCTGGGTTCCGCTTTTTCGGAACCGCAGGCTGTTTCAGTATTGTGTGAAAAAATGAATTGTGGTAAATTTAATCTATGTGAAGAAAGACGCTATATCGCAATATGCATATAACGATAGGAACTAACATGATAATAGAAGCGAGACAAGGCGTAGAAAAAGGTCGTGATTATGCGACACGTGTGATACGTGATAATATAGTACAATTGGAACTTGAACCGGGTAGTATGCTGAGTGAAAATGAACTGGCAACTGCGTTGGGTATATCCAGAACCCCGGTAAGAGAAGCTTTGATTGATCTGGCCAAGGTAAAGATTGTAGAGATTATGCCCCAGAGAGGCTGCCGAGTTGCATTGATTGACTATGCAATGGTAGAAGAAGCTTTTTTCCTGCGGGATGTAATGGAAGAAGCAATTGTAGAACTTGCCTGCGACATGGCTACAGACGATGATATTGCTGTATTGGAACAAAACGTAAAGTTGCAGCAGTTTTATGTACAGAATAAAATTTCGGATAAGCTGTTTGAACTGGATGAGGCTTTTCATAAAGGGTTGTTTTCCTTATGCAATAAAAGTCAGATTTATGAAATAATTCAAAGTTTGTCTATTCATACAGAAAGATTTCGCCGAATGAGTCTGTATGTGGTAAAGGATATTAAAACAGTTAATGACCATGTAGATATTCTGGAAGCGATCAAGAGAAAAGATGGTACAGAGGCCAAAAGCATTATGAAAAAGCATCTAAGTCGCTACCAGGTTGATCTACAGGATGTTAAGGATAAATATGCATCTTATTTTAAATCATAATATAAAATAAGATGGCATTAATGTAATCAAAAAATATTTTATATGGAGGAATGTATGGGTAGAGCAGGAAAGAAATTAGGACGGGTTACCATGGCACTTGCACTGGTGGCAGCAACAATTGTTGGCGCAGGCGTACCAATGGGAACTGTACAGGCTGATGGCGAGGTAAAAAGTGTTTATACAAATGAGCCGGTGTCACAGGCACAGGCATCACAGAGACCAATCGCTATTATGATGCCAACTGATAAAGCGGCACAGCCATCCTATGGTATCAGCCAGGCTAAGGTTTTATATGAGATCATGGAAGAAGGTAATATTTCCAGACAGCTGGCAGTTATTGATAACTGGCAGGGAATTGAGAAGATTGGAAATATCAGAAGCTGTCGTGCTTATTATATTCCGGTAGCAACAGAGTGGGATCCGATACTGGTTCATTTTGGCGGCGTTGTTTATATGAAGGATAGAATCTCCGCAGCAGATATCAACAATCTTTCCGGCACTTCGGAATATGGAGTTGGCGGAGCCAGACCCGGTGCAGGATATTTCTTCCGTACCAGTGACAGAAAGGCACCTCACAATGCCTATATTGGAGCCAGTGGCATCATCAAGGCCAGTCAGGAACTGGGGTATTCACTGAATATCAGACCGGAACATTATAATACCAAGCATTTCACTTTTGCAGAAGGTGGTAATACACTGGATCAGTATGGTGCAGGGGCAGCAGTGGCTAATGTAGTAGATTTGTCACAGATTTTCCCATATACCAAGAGTTCCTTTAATTATAATGCAGCAGATGGTCTGTATTATAAAAACATTCATGGAAAAGCACAGACCGATGGAAATAATGGACAGCAGCTTGCATTTGCAAATGTAATTATCCAGCATACGAAATGGGCACAATTGGATAAAAAAGGCTATTTGACATTCCAGAACTGTGACACCACAGAAGACGGATATTATTTCACCAGAGGAAAATATATTCACATTACCTGGAGGAAAGGTTCCGATTATGAGCCGACCAGATATTATGATGACAATGGAAATGAGATTCAGCTGAATACCGGTAAAACTTACATTGCAGTTGCACAGAAGGAAAGAAATCCTATCGTAAAATAAATGGAAAAAAATCAAATGAAAACAGTTCGAATTGTAGGTATGGGAGCATTGGGAATCCTGTTTGGGGATTTCCTTACCAAAGCATTAGGAAAAGAGCAGGTGTCTTTTGTTGCTGATAACAATCGTATAGAAAAATATCGAAAAAGAAAGATCACAGATAATGGAGATCTTTGTGATTTCTCTTACGTAGATGCAAATGAAAAAGGCACTCCTGCTGATTTACTGATATTTGCTGTTAAGGCAACCGCTCTGGAATCGGCATTGGAAACGACCGCAAATCAGGTAGGAGAGCATACCATTATTTTGTCCCTGCTAAATGGTATTTCCAGTGAAGAGATTATTGCCGGACGGTTTGGATGGGAACACATGCTGTACTGCGTTGCACAGGGAATGGATGCTGTAAAGGAAGAGTCAGCAGATGTGACTGCATTAACCTACAGCAAAATGGGAGAACTGTGTATCGGACTGCCGGAAGCGGATAAAGAACGGATGCCACTTTTGGATGCGGTTTTCGATCTGTTCACAGAGATAAAAATGCCTTTCACAAGAGAACAGGATATTATGCACAGATTGTGGAGCAAATTCATGTTGAATGTAGGCATTAACCAGGTGACAATGATATTCGAAGGCGGATATGGAGTTGTACAAAAGCCCGGGAAAGAACGGGATATGATGCAGGCGGCCATGCGGGAGGTTATTTTATTGGCAGGTCTGGAACATGTAAATGTAACTGAAGAAGACTTGGAATATTATGTAAACCTTACGGATCAGCTTTCACCGACTGGAATGCCATCTATGCGACAGGATGGAAAAGCGCATCGAAAGACAGAAGTTGAGCTATTTGCAGGAACAGTATGCAGACTGGCCGAAAAACATAATGTAAAAGTACCGGTTAATGAAATGATTTATAAAAGAGTAAAAGAAATGGAGCAATCATATATTTGATTGCTCCATTCTTGTTACAAAACAATATATTGATTTTAATGTTTCAAATTATAAAACCATTTCAGAACAGCTACCCCGATGATAATCAGATAGCCGATGAAGCTGTAAAGATCCGGGATCTGTGCTAGGAAGAAGAAACCCAATAATGCGGCAAAGATAACCTGGGTATAATCGAAAACCGAAATTTCTTTGGCGGGAGCTTTTGTGTAGGCTTTAGTAATACAGAATTGCCCACCGGTTGCTGCAATACCGGCTAATGTTAACCACATGATCTGTAAGGGAGACATGGGCTGGTACTGGGTGATGCAAAATGGCAATATGATAAGGGTAGAAACTCCGGAAAACCAGAAAATGATGATTTCCTTTCGCTCCCCCTGCAATCCTAGTTTTCGTACATAGGTATAAGCAAAACCGGCACACATGCCACCCAGAAATCCAATAATGGCGGGGATAGATTCCATACCGAAAGAGGGTTTGATGACCAGTAAAGAACCTGCAAAAGCAATGATAACTGCAATCCACTCCACCTTATTTGCAGTTTCGCGCAATATAGAATAAGAAAAAATAATGGCAAAAAACGGCGAGAGTTTATTTAACATGGTAGCATCAGAAATATTCAAATGATCTATTGCATAAAAGTTCAGAATCAATCCAATGGTGCCGCTGATAGATCGAATGAAAAGAGAAGGTACACTTTTCTTTTGAAAATGAAATTTTTCTTTGGAGCTAATTAATAGAATCGAAACAAAAGCCAAAGCCACCAGATTTCGGAACAGACATTTCTGCATGGTAGGCAGATCTCCGGCACTTCTGACAAATAAGTTCATGGCGGCAAAGCAAAAAGCTGCCATAATAATAAAAAAGATTCCCTGGCTACGTTGTTTCATGTTAGTTCTCCATTCAAAATAGTTCCTAAAATGTATTAGATTTTTTTCTTACATGTTTTCGAGCAATAAGTAACGTTTTAGTAAAAAACTGCAATAATACGGAAAGGTAATAATGCTATTTTCGTTTCCGATGTTTCCGCCGATCAATTTTATTCCAAATTTTATTTCTGTATATTTGTCACTATCAATTAAAGTTCTTAACGATTTGGATTTTCCATTCGTAGATTTTACTTCAACAGGAACAAGATATTGTTTTGTGCGAACAAAAAAATCCTCCTCTAATGTAGAATTATCTTTCTTGTAATAAAACAGTTGATAGCCACTTTTTACGAAAGCTTCTCCAACTATATTTTCGTAAAGAGCACCTTTATAGATATTCATATTTTTATTACTTCTAAGATGATCCTGAGCTTCATCATCCAACATGGCAACTAATAATCCGCTGTCTGCAAAATAAATTTTCATCTTATTATCATCATAATTTCCTTTTAGAGGGAGTTCCGGGCTGTTTAAACAATAGCATAAATTGATAACGCCGGCATCCTTTAACCATTCAATGCAACCTCTGTAATCTTTGAATCGGGCACCGCTTGCTACTTTTGAAATCTGAAACTTCTTATTTTCTTTTGCAAGCTGTGGGGGAATATGCTCAAAAACATTCAGTATTCTTGTTTGGTCCATCCCGTCTGCGTACTTTCGAATATCTTCTCTGTAGTCATCTAGCAGTTGCCGCTGTGTTTCCAGCGCAGGACCAAAAACACCCAATTCAATATATTTTCGCACAACGGCTGGCATTCCGCCCAGAATACAGTAATCCAAAAATAGATCGGAAAGAGTTTTGTGCATAGCCGTATTAAAGGGCTGCATTTGAGTCATATGCATAAAAATGTCTTCAATAAAATCATTTTCATATCCAGAAGCCCACAAAAATTCTTCAAAATCGAGAGAATACATCTGATAGTCTGTTTTATAGCCTACGCTATTGCTTTCTATTTTTTTGTAGCTTATACCAAGTAGGGAACCACTGCAGATAACATCAAAGCGACCGTCAATTTGAAAAAATTTTAATGTAGTTGCTATTTCCGGAAATTCCTGTAACTCATCAAATATTAATAAAGTATTCTTTTCAGTAAATTTTTTATGCGGATCAATTCTTGATATATTTTTGATAATGCGGGATACACTATAACCGTCTTCTGCAATTGTTTTATATACAGGTTCCTCTACAAAGTTGATATAAATAAGATTTTCATAGTATTTACGTCCAAAATGTAGAATAGACTCGGTTTTCCCGATCTGACGCGATCCTTTGACGATCAACGGTTTTTTATCAGAATTGTTCTTCCAGTCCAATAAATATTTATCGATTTTCCTTTTCAGATACATAGCAGGCTCACCTCAATTCACTTATATTATACGTTATTATACTCTAAATGCAACATTTTATGAGCGAATATATAAAAAATGATCACATTTTATGAGCGAATAAATAAATGAAAATTACATTTTTATGAGGGAAAATGTATCCGAAAATTTTCGAACAGCGATGTGCTATCAGAATAAAAGGCATCAAAGATCGTTGAAAACGAATCTTTGATGCCTTGCTATTTTGATTCTAAAACCTATTTCTTTTCCTGACAAGCCAGAGCAGCTCCGATAAATCCTTTGAACAACGGATGAGGTCTGTTCGGTCTGGACTTCAATTCCGGATGAGCCTGTGTGGCAACGAAGAATGGATGCTCAGGAATTTCACACATTTCCACGATTCTGCCGTCTGGAGACAATCCTGATAATTTCATACCATTTTCTGTTAATACTGCACGGTAGTCATTGTTAACTTCATAGCGATGTCTGTGTCTTTCATGAATGGTCTCTTCACCATATAACTGGAAGGCTTTTGAAGACTTGTCCAGTACACAAGGATAAGAACCGAGTCTTAAAGTACCGCCGATATCTTCTACACCGTTCTGATCAGGCATTAATGCAATAACCGGATGAGTGGTATTGGGATCTAATTCGATACTGTGAGCGTCTGCATAGCCAACCACATTTCTTGCATATTCTACGATAGAAAGCTGCATACCAAGGCAAAGACCAAGGAATGGAATTTTATTCTCTCTTGCGTAAGTAATAGCAAAAATCTTTCCATCAATACCACGGTCACCGAAGCCGCCTGGTACCAGAATTCCAGTTACATCGCCTAACATTTCACCAACGTTTTCTTTGGTAACCAGTTCAGAATCTACCCATTTAATATTTACAGTAGTGTGATTGGAGATGCCGCCATGCTTCAATGCTTCTACAACAGAGATATAGGCATCATGGAGCTGGGTATATTTACCAACCAGTGCAACTGTTACTTCAGCTTTGGGAGAACGTAAAGATTCTACCATAGCAGTCCAGTCGGATAAATCAGGTTCAGGACAATTCAGATTCAGACATTCGCAGGCAGCCTGTGCAAGCTGTTCTTTTTCCATGGCAAGAGGAGCTTCATATAAATATTCCACATCCAGGTTCTGTAAAACATGGTTGGTAGGAACATTACAGAATAAAGCGATCTTATCTTTTAACTGCTGATCCAGAGGATATTCACTTCTGCAAACGATGATATCAGGCTGGATACCTAAGCCCTGTAAATCTTTTACACTGGCCTGGGTTGGCTTTGTTTTCAATTCCTGGGAAGCTCTGATATAAGGGATCAGAGTTACATGAATTAAAATAGCATTTTCATGTCCTACTTCATGCTGGAACTGACGAATAGCTTCCAGGAACGGCTGGCTTTCGATATCACCTACCGTACCACCTACTTCAATAATGGCAATTCTGGTATCTTCATCAGAGAAGTTACGATAGAATCTGCTCTTAATTTCATTTGTAATATGAGGAATTACCTGAACGGTACCTCCGCCGTAATCACCACGACGTTCCTTCTGCAATACTGACCAGTAAATCTTACCGGTAGTAACGTTGGAATTTTTGTCCAGATTTTCATCAATAAATCTTTCATAATGGCCAAGATCAAGATCAGTCTCTGTACCATCCTCGGTAACAAAAACTTCACCATGCTGAATTGGATTCATGGTACCCGGATCTATATTAATATAAGGATCAAATTTCTGCATGGTAACCTTATAGCCACGTGCTTTTAATAAACGGCCCAGGGATGCTGCAGTGATACCTTTACCAAGACCTGATACAACGCCTCCTGTGACAAATACATATTTAACAGCCATATGTTCCTCCTAAAGTTATTTTGAGAAGCAAAATCAGATATTATAATACAGATGTTTACTTCTAACTAATCAATTTCATTATTATACAATAGATAGCCTAATGAAATCTATACTTTAAAGCAAAAAAAGTTTAGAAATCTTTCACAATTAAAGGCTGAATTTCATAAAAGGATTATTGATTTATATCTATGTGACCGATATAATGGAAGAAATATGGATATTGTTATACAAGAAAGGATCGTAATGCTAAAAAAACTAATATACCTGTTTGGAGAAGGCTCATCAAATGGA
>JAQUUX010000112.1 GCA_028693705.1 Lachnospiraceae bacterium
GAGGAGTGATATGGTATGGAATTAGAAAAACTTTTTCAGAATTTTATAAAATATGCAGAGTCCAAGCATCTTCTTATCGAAGGAATTGCTGTTGCTGATGATAAAAAAGTAATTCTGGAGCATCATTTTACACCTGATTTGGCAAGAAATATTTATTCCCATACAAAAAGTTATATGTCTACAGCAGCGGGCATTGCTATCAGTCAGGGAAAACTTTCTTTGGATGATAAGTTAACGGACTTTTTCCCTGAATATGTCCCTGAACATCCGGACACCCGTTTGTTTAAAATATCATTAAAGAATTTATTAACCATGTCCAGCGGTTTTGGAAATCCATATCTTATGGGGGGTGACCGAAGAAGCGGCGTAGGATTTCCGGATTATCTTAGTTATATGATGAATCGTCCTATGGAAAAAGACCCTGCCGAAAGTTTTTTGTATTCAACTTCTGACAGCATTCTAGCAGGTAGAATGATAGAAAAAGCGGTTGGACAAAGATTGGGAGAATACTTGTATCATCAGGTTTTCTCAAAATTGGAACAGGGATGGCCGATGTGGGAAAATGATCCCATGGGGCATCCTATCGGAGGCGGCGGTATGTTTATGAAACTCACTGATATGATGAAACTGGGACAGCTTTATCTGGCGGATGGCGTATGGAAAGGTGAGCGTATTGTGGAGTCTGATTGGATTAAAGAAGCGACCTCGAAGCAAATTGACACTCCTCCGGATTCTAAGGAAGATATCTGGCGTTGCGGCTATGGGTATCAGTTCTGGCTGTCTCCTTATCCGGATGCTTACCGGGCAGATGGTGCTTTTGGGCAAATAACGACTGTGTTTCCAAGAAAAGGAATGGTAGTTTCCGTGCAATGTCCGGAATATGGGGATTTTGACAAAGTAAAAGGGGCTCTTCATGAGCAGCTATTTGCGAATTTATGATAAATAATAGCAAAAAAGAAGGAGGCCCATCTCGAAAGAGAAGTACGGCCTCTTTTTCGAAATAATGTCAAATTTTCAAACAAAAAAGATGCCTTCGCTCAGTTTCATTGGTTATAGTAGAAACTGGGCGAAGGTCAAATAAGGACTGAGGAGGATCAGTAATGGAAATCATAAAACCTGCAGTAGCAGGAACGTTGGAATCCAGTGACTGTCAAGTGACAGTGGAAGCGGGGGAAGGAAAAATTGATTTTTCTCTTGAGAGCTCAGTAATTAATCAGTATGGAAATCAAATTCGGAGAGTGGTTTTTGAAACATTGGAAAATATGGAAGTAAAGAATGTGAGAATTACAATTATTGATAAAGGTGCTCTGGACTGTACCATCAGGGCAAGGGTCGAAGGAGCAGTATTCCGTTCTGTTGGTCAGATAGACAATCTTCCATGGGGAGGGGCAATAAGATGATAAATCCGAATAAAAAACGTTTAAGAAGAACCATGATGTTTTTAAGTGCCCAGAAGCCGGGACTTATTAAGGATCCATATATTTATAAACCGGATTCCATCATGCTGGATTTGGAAGATGCTGTTGCAGAAAATCAGAAAGATGTGGCAAGATTCTCCCTGTTTCATGCTCTCCGTACGATTGATTATAGAGGATGCGAACGGGTAGTAAGAATCAATGGGCTGGATACCCCCTACTGGAAGGAAGATATCCGGTGCAGTGTAGCAGGAGGCTGTGATGCAATACGTATTCCTAAAACAGAATGCGCCAGTGATGTGATGTTGGTCGAAAGGGAAGTGGAGCATGCTGAGATGGAATTTGATAGACCCCAAGGGAGTGTATTAATAATGGCTGCGATTGAATCTGCAAGAGGGGTGATTAAAGCACTGGATATCTGTGAGGCATCAGGGCGATTGTTTGGAATTGCATTATCTGGAGGAGATTACACAAAGGATCTGCAGACGCATATCACTGGCACGGGAATCGAATTGATGGGTGCAAGGCAGAACATGGTGATTGCAGCCCGGGCTGCAGAAGTTCAGTGCTTTGATACGGTATATACGGATTTGAACAATATGGAAGGTTATAGGCAGGATGTGGAAAATATCCATCTAATGGGATTTGATGGTAAATCCATCATAAACCCACGTCAGATTAATATAGTACATGAAATTTTCACACCATCTCAGAAAGATATTATTTTTGCAGAAAAGGTTGTAAAGGAAATCGAAGATAAGAAGGCAAAAGGAATCGGGGTATTTACGGTAGATGACAAGATGATTGATATTGCATTCTATGACGGAGCAAAGAGAACCATTAAGCTTGCGAAAGCTTCTGGTGTGTACAAGGGGGACTTATAAGATGATAAACGCAGTTGGTAGAGATATTCCGGAAGAGATTTTGGAGTTAACAGGCAAAGAAGTATTTCATGGGAATCATTATTACGACGGTTATGTTTATAAAAAGGATGGTCCTAATACCAAATGTGTTATTAATTCTATTGGAAGTAAGTTAGTAACTAGCATAAAGGAAGCGTTGGAGAAATGTGAGATCAGGGATGGAATGACACTTGGTTTTCATCATCATTTCCGTGAAGGAGATTATATAGTCAATATGGTCATGGAAGAAGTACATAGGATGGGAATCAAAGATATAACAATTTGTGCAAGTTCTCTTGGAAAAGCGCACGATCCGATAGTTCCATATATCGAAGACGGTACAATTACTAACATTCAGTCTTCTGGAGTTCGCGGAAAGATTGGAGAAGCTATTTCGAATGGTAAACTGAAGGGACTTGCAATTATGCGTTCCCATGGGGGACGTGTACGAGCAATTGAGAGCGGAGAAATCAGAATTGACATTGCATTTATTGGAACTCCAACCTGCGATGAATATGGTAACTGCCGAGGCATCGGCGGTAAAAGTAACTGCGGAGTATTATCTTATGCAATGGTGGATGGAGACCATGCAGATAAAGTGGTTGCAATTACAGACTGCCTGGTGCCATTTCCAAATTTCCCGGCACATATCAGTATGACAAAGGTTGACTATGTGGTAAAGGTAGATGAAATCGGTAACTCAGAGAAGATTGCAACAGGTGCAGCTAAACCTACTACAGATATGAGAAAATTGATGATGGCAGAATACTGTACACAGTTTATTATAAACAGCCCATACTTTAAAGACGGATTTTCCTATCAGACAGGTGTTGGAGGCGCATCAATTGCATCCACCATCTCTCTTGCGAAAATTATGAAAGAAAGAAATGTCAGAATGAGATTTGGTGTGGGTGGACTTACCAAGCCAATGTGTGATTTACTGATCAATAATCAGGTGGATGCTCTTTTAGATACACAGGATTTTGATTTATCAGCCGTGGAATCTGTAAAGAATTTGCGACATTTTAGAATCAGTGTTGGAGAATACGCAGACCCGTTTAACAAGGGAGCGGTTGTTAATAAACTGGATTTTGTAATCCTGGCTGCACTGGAAGTAGACGTGCATTTTAACTGTAATGTTGTGGTCGGATCTAATGGAATGATCACAGGAGCGCAGGGAGGACATCCGGATACTGCGGCTGGAGCAAAATGTACGATTGTTATAGCACCTCTTCTGCAGGGAAGAATTCCGGCTATCTGCACTGATGTAACGACAGTAACGACTCCGGGCGAGAGCGTAGATGTTGTTATTACGGATTATGGTATTGCAATCAATCCAAGAAGACAGGATTTGATAGAGGCTATGAAAGATGCAGAACTCCCATTTAAGACAATTGAAGAACTGAGAAATATTGCATATTCGATAGCAGGTGAACCGGATAAGGTTCAGTTTGGCAAAAGAATAGTGGGAATTATTGAAAGCCGTGACGGCACGATTATGGATGTGGTACGCCAGATTAAGCCTTTCAAATTTGCTGAAGAGTAATTCATATAGGGAGGATGGACCGTGCAAAGAGCTGAAGTGACTTTGGATGAAGTTATGGGATTTAGGGAAATTAAAGCAATTGAACAGAGAAAAATGCTTGAATATAAAACGGATGGAATTGTTGTAGCTCTAGGAATGAATATCCCAGGACCAGTTAAGAGCGGTCCATCCATTAAAGAGGCTTTCCAGCAGGGAAAAGACAAACTTGATAAAATCATTTTACAGCAAAAAGGAACAGTTCTTCAGAAGTCAGAGTTTGAAAGGAAAGCAGGATATGCTGTTATTTATCTAGTGTTTGGTATAGATAAATGGGTGCTGAAAAAAGAAACCGTTTATCTGGAAGAATCACACCCTCTGGGAAGAATCTTTGATATCGATGTTATCGGGGAGGATGCAGTAGCAATAACCAGAGAAATGGTGTACGCAAAACGAAGATCCTGCCTGCTCTGTGAACAGGATGCTAAAGTATGTGGAAGAAGTCGTAACCACAGTGTAAAAGAATTACAGGATAAAGTTTTAGAGATTATCGAGCTGTGGAAAGCAGGTAAAATGCTATGATAATAAATCAGGAAGCATATTCAATTAATGATACAGTTGCAGTAAATATTGGAACAAAAGCCTGGTGTGCATTGCTGGAAGAGGTATATACGACCCCGAAACCAGGATTGGTTGATCTGCATTCCTCCGGTGCTCATATAGATATGGATTTTCATACATTTGAAAAAAGCGCATGGACTCTTAAGCCATATTTCATACAGATGGCCTATCAGGGATATAATCTGAACTGTTCTGCCGAAGAATTATTTGTGCAGATACGAAAGACGGGAGTTGCCGCAGAACAGGACATGTATCGAGTTACGAATAGTGTAAACACACATAAAGGATCAATTTTTACTCTTGGAATCTTCTGTGCTGCGGCAGGTCATTGTATAGCAAAATACGGAAAAATTACTCAGGAATCGCTTCAAAATACCCAGCAGGAGATGACTGTAAGAATTCTGAAACAAGAGATGGAACAGCTAAAAGAAAAGAAAGCCGTAAGTCATGGGGAAAAGAATTATAAAAATTATGGAACAACAGGAATCCGCGGTGAAGCAATAAAGGGATATCCGACAGTATGGAAGTATGCGCTTCCTGTACTCAGACAGGGAATCCGGGAACATAGGGACTTTAATCGCGTTAAATTAGAGACATTATTCGTTCTGATGAGCCGTACTGAAGATTCGAATATTCTGGCGAGACAGAATCCTGAGGTTTTATTACAGGTACAGAGGAAAGCTGCAGAATTACTGAAAAAGGGCATGGTGTATGCAGAAGATGCATGGCAGAAACTTTTAGATCTGGATGTAGAATATACCCGGAAAAACATAAGTCCCGGTGGATGTGCAGATCTGCTTGCTACTTCATTATTTCTGGAATTGTTACTAAATGAATGAATTTTTTGATTAGTCTTGAGGAGTAAAATAGATGCTGTTGGAAGGAAAACTATTAAAAGGAAAAGAGCTAGAAAGTCTTAAGAAATTCCTTGAACGAATGAATTTAGGATATGACCAGGGAATTGAATATTCTGCATGTATTTTAAATGATAATTATGAAATAATTGGGACAGGTTCTGTGGACCAGAATGTTATAAAGTGTGTAGCGATAGATCCTGAATATCAAGGACAGGGGCTAGCGGCTGCAATTATATCCAACTTGGTACAATATCTGTTTGAAAAGGAAAGAACCCATATATTTATCTATACAAAACCGAATAATCTGGCAATGTTTACTGACATGGGCTTCTATAAGATTCTTGAGACGCCGGATATACTGTTTATGGAAAATCGTTCGCAGGAATTTTTAAGCTTCCTGAGGGAACTACGAGAGGAAACGCCCAGGGAGGCATATGGAGAACGCTGTAAAATCGGCGCGGTTGTAGCAAACTGTAATCCGTTTACTCTGGGACACCAGTACCTTCTTAAAAAGTCGCTGGAACAGTGTGACTATTTACATTTGTTTATTTTATCTGATAACAGAAGCACTTTTTCAGCAATGGATCGCTATCAGATGGTTAAGGAAGGTATCAAAAGTTTAGACAGGATTATTCTTCATCGAACATCTGACTATATGGTATCAGCGGCAACTTTTCCAACCTATTTTTTTAAAGATCAGGCATTTGGGGAACGGGCAAACTGCAGGCTGGATTTGGCACTTTTTGCATCCAGGATTGCACCGGAACTTCATATTACCAGACGTTTCGTAGGAACAGAACCATACTGTGAAGTAACTAAAGCATATAATGAGGAGTTGAAAAAAGAACTTCCTGTCTATGGAATAGCGGTAACTGAAATAGAGAGAAAAACCGAAGATGACATACCTATCAGTGCATCTGAAGTAAGAAGATGTATTACTAGACAAGATTATGAACAAATGAAAAAACTAGTGCCGGATGCGGTATATGAATATCTTAAAAAAATGCTGTAGTTTGAATAGTTGATGTTTTTGGCCTTATAATTTATGTATCTTATGCTTAGATATAAAGTAAGTTAATTACTTGGCATTGTAAATAAGTAACAATTTTGCAATGCCATTTTATTAAGGTATTTCTAAGCATTAGATTTTTGATTCTTCTTGCAAAACAGCTA
>JAQUUX010000113.1 GCA_028693705.1 Lachnospiraceae bacterium
AATGTTATAAATTGTTCTTTTAATGAGAAAATGATATAATAATTCATGATTCAGATGAAAGTTATTTTTTATCATATTTTTGAAGAGGAATTTTCATGGCAAATAAAAAGGCGACTGTCAGTCCGGGCAAATTAGAACAGGAAAAAATCAAAAAAGAAATTAAAGATAAAAAAAAAGAATATAAGAAATATTTGACGGACTCAAAAAAAGTCTATAAAAACAGAACAAAAGAATTAAAGAAAAAAGAAAAAGAATTAAAAAATACAAAAATAGCAGATTTCGTCTGGGGACTGATTATGATCATGTTAATTTTTGCAGTATGGGTTTTTATCATGGTAGTAGTACTGAAATTTGATATTGGGGGATTGGGGACGAAGTTGACGCCTGTTCTGGATCAGATTCCAAATGGATATTTGCTGGAACCATAAATGATACATATAATAAAAATAATAAAAAATAGTATTAAAAATAAAAAACCGATGACTAAATTTTATTCCATTAGTCATCGGCTTTTATTTTTGCATTATTTTATTGTGCTTTTTCCATGTTTTTCAGGGAAGTGGAAAGCATTAATTTAATTCGGTTCAGCTGGTTTACTTCGCTGGCTCCGGGATCGTAATCAATGGCTACAATATTAGACATTGGATAAAGTTTCCGGAGATGCTTGATTACACCCTTTCCAACCACATGGTTTGGCAGACATCCAAAAGGCTGGCAGCATACGATGTTAGAAGTGCCACTCTTGATCAGTTCTACCATCTCACCGGTCAAGAACCATCCCTCGCCGGTCTGATTTCCGATGGATACAATTGGCTTTGCATATTCTACAATCTTATAGATACTTGTAGGTGGCTCAAAATGTACACTTTGTGCAAATGCCTTGGAGGCAGCACCACGCAGGTGATCAATTCCCCAGATCCCCAGTTTGGAGATGCGGGCAGCTTTTTTACTGGTGCCCAGGTGCTCTGCCTTATAAATCTGGTTATAGAAGCAGTAGTGCATGAAGTCCAACAGATCAGGAACAACAGCCTCAGCCCCTTCACTTTCCAACAGCTCAACAAGGTGATTGTTGGCAGCCGGTGCAAATTTAACCAGAATCTCACCAACGATACCTACTTTGGGTTTCTTTATATCCAGGATAGGAATAGCATCAAACTCACGAATCATTTCCCTGCACATCTTATTGAAGGTAAAGAAATTCTGATGTTTTGCAATTAAGAAATCCTGGCAGCGTTTAACCCATTTCTGATGTACTTCTTCCACGGAACCGGGAACGGCTTCGTAAGGTCTCATACGGTAAATACATTTCATGAATATATCGCCGAACACAGCACCATAGGCTGCCCGGGTAACAAGCTGCAGATTAATATGGAACCCGGGATTGGTTTCAATTCCCCCAAGGTTCAAGGAGATAACCGGAATCTGAGCCATATCTGCTTTTTCCAGAGCACGACGGATAAAGCCTATGTAGTTGGTCGCACGGCAGCCACCGCCTGTTTGAGACATGATAACGGCTGTCTTGTTCAGGTCATATTTGCCGGACTGAAGGGCATCCATGATCTGACCGATTACCATGAGGGAAGGATAGCAGGCATCATTATTTACATATTTCAGCCCTACATCCACGGCATGTTTATTATCGTTTGGAAGGACTACAAAATTATATCCCAGGGAGTTAAATGCCGGTTCCATGATTTCAAAATGCAATGGCGACATTTGTGGACACAAAATAGTATAGTCTTTACGCATTTCTTCTGTGAACTGTACCTTGTGAATTGCAGAAGAACGTATTGTTCTGGTCTTTTGTTTTCTCTCTCTGACACGAATGGCTGAGATCAGGGAACGGATACGGATTCTGGCAGCACCCAGGTTATTTACCTCATCAATTTTCAGACAAGTATAGATTTTATCAGAACCTGATAAAATATCATTTACCTGGTCTGTGGTAACCGCATCTAAACCACATCCAAAGGAGTTAAGCTGTATGAGATCCAGATCATCTCTTGTCTTTACGTAGCTGGCAGCGGCGTATAAACGACTGTGATACATCCACTGATCGGATACGATTAATGGTCTTTCCGGTGTGCCCAGATGAGAAACAGAATCTTCGGTCAGCACAGCGATACCGTAGGAATTAATCAATTCAGGAATACCGTGATTAATCTCAGGATCAATATGATAAGGACGTCCGGCCAGCACAATTCCGCGAACATGGTTTTCTTCCATGTACTGAAGTACTTCTTCGCCCTTGTGTTCCATATCCAGATGAGCCTGATCTAATTCGAGCCAGGCTTTGCTGACAGCAGCTTTGATTTCAGTGGTATTAATATCTGCAAATTCTTTAGTTAATGCGTCTGCAATGGTTTGTTCAGAAGTAAATGCCATAAAAGGATTACGGAAAATTACTTCGCCGCGACCGATTTCTTCTACGTTATTCTTAATATTCTCAGAATAGGAAGTGACAATCGGACAGTTATAGTGGTTGTTGGCACTCGGTACTTCATTTCGTTCGTAAAACAGAGCAGGATAGAAGATAAAGTCCACGTTTTGTCTGATCAGCCAGGAAATATGTCCGTGGGCAAGTTTTGCCGGATAGCACTCCGATTCACTTGGAATCGACTCAATGCCAAGTTCATAAATTTTATGGGTAGAAATAGGTGAGAGTATCACGCGGTATCCTAACTCTGTAAAGAAAGTATACCAGAACGGGTAGTTCTCATACATATTTAAAACTCTTGGGATGCCCACGGTTCCACGAGGCGCCTTATCTGCAGTAAGCGGTTCGTAATCAAAAATACGATGAAGCTTATACTCAAACAGATTGGGAACTCCGGCAGCATTTTTCTGCTTGCCGATACCACGCTCACAACGGTTACCGGAGATATACTGGCGCCCACCGGTGAACTTATTGATGGTAAGACGGCAGTGATTGGTACAGCCCTGACATTTAGTCATGCTGGTAGTAAACTCAAGTGCATTGATCTTTTCGATGGTCAGCATGGTAGTTTCATAACTGTTTTCCATCTGAAAACGTTCTCTGGCAATTAAGGCAGCACCAAAAGCGCCCATAATGCCGGCAATATCAGGACGAATGGCGTTACAGTTAGCAATTTTTTCAAAGCTGCGCAGAACAGCATCATTATAGAAGGTACCACCCTGGACTACGATATTTTTACCAAGTTCTGAGGCATCGGATACTTTGATAACTTTAAATAAAGCGTTTTTAATAACAGAATACGCCAGTCCGGAAGAAATATCCTGAACAGAAGCGCCCTCTTTTTGCGCCTGCTTTACTTTGGAATTCATAAATACGGTACAACGGGTACCTAAATCAATTGGGTGCTCCGCAAACAAAGCTGCTTTTGCAAAATCCTCAACACTGTAATTCAGGGATTTGGCAAAAGTTTCGATAAAGGAACCACAGCCGGAGGAGCAAGCCTCATTTAACTGGACGGAATCTACAGTCTGGTTCTTGATCTTGATACATTTCATATCCTGACCGCCGATATCTAAAATGCAATCAACCTCAGGATCAAAAAAAGCAGCAGCATAATAATGAGCAACGGTTTCCACTTCGCCATCATCCAATAAAAAAGCAGCTTTCATTAAAGCTTCACCATAACCGGTGGAGCAGGAACGTACAATATGTACATCTTTAGGAAGAAGCGAGTAGATTTCTTGAATGGAACGAATCGCAGTTTTTAATGGAGACCCGTTATTACTGGAATAAAAAGAGTACAAAAGGGAACCATCTTCTCCAACGAGAGCTACTTTTGTAGTGGTTGATCCTGCATCAATACCCATAAAGCAGTTGCCGTGATAGGTAGAAAGTTCGGCTGTTTTTACCCTGTGAGTAGCATGACGCAGTGTAAAATCGTCGTAATCTTTTTGAGAAGCAAACAGAGGCTCCATACGTTCTACTTCAAATTCCATTTTAATATCGGAAGAAAGTTTCTGTACCATTTCGGACATGGAGAAGAAAACTTCATCCTTTGCATTCAAAGCAGAACCAATAGCAGCAAACAGATGGGAATTATCAGTATCGATAATATGTTCATCGTCTAATTTCAAAGTTCTGATAAAGGCCGTCTTTAATTCAGATAAAAAGTGCAATGGACCGCCTAAGAAGGCAACGTGGCCTCTGATCGGCTTGCCACAGGCAAGACCGGAGATGGTCTGATTTACAACAGCCTGGAAAATGGAAGCAGCCAGATCTTCCTTAGTTGCCCCTTCATTGATCAGAGGCTGAATGTCTGATTTTGCAAATACACCGCAACGAGCTGCAATGGTGTACAAAGACTGGTAATTTTTGGCATAATCATTTAATCCGGCAGCATCTGTCTGTAATAAAGATGCCATCTGGTCAATAAAAGAACCTGTACCGCCGGCACAGATACCATTCATTCGCTGTTCTACATTACCACCCTCAAAATAAATGATTTTGGCATCCTCACCACCTAATTCGATAGCAACGTCCGTCTGTGGGGCAAGTTCCTGTAAAGAGGTTGATACTGCGATAACCTCCTGCACAAAAGGAACACCCAGGTGATTTGCCAGAGTAAGACCGCCGGATCCGGTGATCATTGGATGAACAGTGATATTTCCCAGTAAATCATAGGACTGACGCAGAAGGTCAGCCAATGTTTCACGAATATTAGCGTAATGTCTCTTATAGTCTGAGAACATGATTTTATGCTCATCATCTAAAAGCGCAATTTTAACTGTAGTGGAACCGATATCAATTCCTAATGTATATAGTTTTCCCTCAGTCTGTTGAACTGTTTGATTCATAAATATTACCTTTCTAACTGTATTTCTTCTTATTAAAAGTATGTTACGACATGCTTTTGTATTATACGACAGGGTTTTTGAAATTGCAATCGGATTTCCCATACTTTCACAGATCCTTTATACATCTTTATACAGGGTTATATATCTTGAACAGTTTACTTTTTATCAGATTGAATCGGTTTACTTTTATTCCTCTGAATGTTAGAATAAAATGTAATTTTGGAATGTAAGGAGAATGTTGAAATATGAGTTGGTTTGAAAAGAAATTTAGCCGTTATGCCATATCTAATTTGTCATTGATGCTGATCATCTGTTATGCATTCGGCTATTTGATTGAAAGAGTAAATGTGTCATTTATCAATTACCTGACACTGAATCCCTATCTGATCTTAAGAGGGCAGGTGTGGAGACTGTTCACCTGGATTGTTATTCCACCGGCAGAGTCCAATTTGTTTTTTATGCTGATTATGCTGTATTTTTATTACTCTATCGGCACATCACTGGAGCGTACCTGGGGCATCTATCGGTATAATGTATATATTTTTGGTGGCATGCTGTTTACGATCCTGGGTTCCTTTTTGTTAATGGGATCCTGCTATATTTTCAGAACTGATTCCATTGCATATTATGGAGCAGCTGCATATTTTCAGATGGTTTCGCTGTATACCTTCAGTACCTATTATATCAATATGTCCATATTCCTGGCTTATGCCGTGACTTTCCCTGATATGGTAGTACTTTTGATGTTTATTTTCCCGGTAAAAGTAAAATGGCTGGGTATTGTCTATGGAGCACTGCTTGTATTTGAATGCATCCAGGGTGGTTTCTACACCTGGTTTGCAATTGGTGCATCATTGCTTAATTTCCTGATTTTCTTTATGATGAGCAGAAATCGGGTACACATGTCACCAAAGCAGAAGATGAGACAGGCAGCCTTTCGAAAAGAGGTCAAGCGGCCAGCCAATATGTACGGCGGTGTTTCCAAGCATAAATGTGCAATTTGCGGCAGAACGGAGATCACTAATCCGGAGCTGACGTTCCGTTTCTGCACGAAGTGTGAGGGCAATTATGAATATTGTCAGGAACATTTATTTACTCATACCCATGTGAAAAAACAGTAAAATTCAGGAGGTGTCCTGCTTATGGCGGATCAAAATAAAAATCATCAGGTAAATCAGGAAATACTGTTTGCCAAGACGCTGGAACAGGTGCGTAAACAGGCGAAAGAACAGCAGAATGTGATTTCAGAGACACAGGTACAGGAGGCTTTTGCTGCGCTGTCATTATCTGAGGAACAGCTGAAAATGGTATATGATTACCTGGAACAGCATAAAATCGGGATTGGGGAGCCGGTAGATACGGCTGCTTTTCTGTCAACGGAAGAAACAAATTATCTGGAAGAATATCTGGAGGCTCTGAAGGAACTTCCGGAATATTCCGATGGAGAAAAAGAAGCAATTACATTATCTGCCATGGCAGGAGATAAAAATGCCCAGGAACAACTGGTACAGATTTTTTTGCCACAGGTAGTAGATATTGCAAAGCTATATGTAGGAGAGGGTGTCTTTCTGGAAGATTTGATCGGTGAAGGAAATTTGGCACTAACGGCAGGTGTTACCATGATGGCGGCACTGGAGCATGCTTCGGAAGCACAAGGCATGCTGGTTA
>JAQUUX010000114.1 GCA_028693705.1 Lachnospiraceae bacterium
GCCAAACATCCTCTTTTTGTTTTTCTTTTTGTTTTTCTTTTTGTTTCTCTTTATCCTGATACATTTTATTATCTGCATCTCTGAAAATCTTCTCAACCGTATTCAGTGTTTCCTTTTCATAAAAAGAATATCCAAACGCGGCGCCCATAGGAGTTTCAATATGCTCTGCTTTTTTCTTTAATTCAGCTGCCAGCCTTTGAATACGCTCTAATACCTCGTCCTCCGATATATCCTGAAATATAATAGCAAACTCGTCCCCGCCAATGCGAAAAACCGGACACTGTTCAAAAACATCACACAACAGCGAAGAAAAGGTCTTGATATAAGTATCACCCGCCTGATGTCCATGTAAATCATTGGTTGCTTTCAGATTGTTCATATCAAAAATACCAATCCCAAAATTCCTGAGTTCATCTATCTTCTGGGAACACTTCGCTATTTCTCTTTCATAACTTGTACGATTCTGGATACCCGTAAGCTGGTCCTTTTCTGCTAATTGTATTAACTTTTGGTTGAAATTTCTGATTACCCTTGTAGTTATCAGAATGACAATTACCACGATTACTCCCTCAAAAAGGAAGTTCATACAGAGTTGTACTAACATCATTTTCATAAAATCCTGTGTGTTTTTCTCCACAACAAGATACCAGTTTAAATTAGACACATATTTTGTAATAATATAACCATCCACCGTAGGACTATGATACCACTTCTGATTAGACGTAACCGTATTGGTATCAATAGCACTTGCCATATCCCGAAAGTCTTTCTCCTGAAATAGATTTTTCTTCTGATATTCGGTCAGCTTTGAAGAAAGCTGTATGTTTCCCTGTGCATCTATCAAATAGGCATGTACCCCATACTTTTGCTCATTTTCCTGTAAAAATTTCTGAATATAGGGTGTTTCCATTCCGACTCCTATCACACCCAGCACCTGATTATTTTCATCATAGAGTTTACAATTAACAAAAATGGTGATGACATTATCCTTGGCTTCATCATTATCCACATTGAGCGAACAGTCCTCTGATTCATCTAAAAATTTATAATACCATTTATTTTCAGGATTATCTGGCGTCATTATGCGATCCACCCCATTTGCATAATGATAATATACCTTTGATTTGGCAGAAACAAAGAACACGGAATCAAACTGATACTTTTTCTGATAAGAACTCAGATATTCCTTGATTCTATCCAGCTTATCCGCAGGCATTCCCTGCTCTGACTCTTCATTAATAAAATCACGCAGAAATGTGTCATGAGCCATTGCAATTCGGATACGGATTCGACATCCTTTTTAAAAAAAGAATAAAAGGACAAGCAAAAAAACAAACCCGATAAAATAAATCCTACAATTATAACAACAGAAATCAATATCCCTACAGAAACTTTTTTCTTTTTTACAAACATTAAAAAACCATTTCCTTCCCTGGTATCTCAAAGGGCTAATTCAAACAGTCCATTGGATTTATCTGTGAGCCGTTCACTAATATTTCAAAATGAAGATGTGGTCCTGTACTACGTCCTGTATTGCCACTCAGTGCAATCTTAGTTCCCTGCTGTACGGTCTGGCCAGGCTTCACAAGTACCTTACTAAGATGTCCATAACGAGTCTGTCTTCCATCAGAATGATTGATGTATACCACATACCCATAGCCACTGCCCCAGCCTGCCCTTGCCACGGTTCCTGCCGAAGATGCATATACTGCAGTTCCTACTGGGGTCGCCCAGTCAATCCCCTTGTGGTAGGTGGATGCCCCCTTCGTAGGTGCTTTTCTGCGTCCAAAGGTCGACGATAATCTGCCCCCGGATATTGGTTTGATATAGGTTGGTGGTATCTTTGTTCCACGTTCTACTATCTTTGGAACTGCCTGGTAGGTTATTTCTTCCTTAAGTATTTCTCTATCCGTTTCTTTGTCATTTCGATAGGATATCATAGATACAATATTGCGATGCCCTGCAGATGGTTCCTGTATTGTCACCTGTTCGTTTGTATACCAGTTATCATTGTCTATATATTGTATTTCTGCTTCATAATCTTCTTCCAGATATACCTCTTCCCTATGAATAACAGACAATTCCGGCTCTGGAACCGTTACAATAATCTCATCGCCTGCACGAATGACGGAAGTGTCACTTTCTATAGAATCATTCATTTCAATCAGGCCTTCCATCGTCAGATTGTTCTTTTCTGCAATCTCAGACAAGGTGTCACCCGATTGCACTTCATAAATCGTCTCTACCTCCTGATCCTTTGTTACCTCTTCAATTACCTGTGCAAGTGGTGTTAACTCCTCTTCCATTAAATAGGCTTCTACAACTTCTACGTTATCGCCAAGTTCCAGTTCTTTTAATCCCAAATCGTAATCTGAAAAATCCTTTTCCTTTGCAGGTTCCACTGCATCAAACATTTCATTCAGAGCTTTTTCTG
Organism: Lachnospiraceae bacterium; assembly: GCA_028693705.1. Taxonomy (GTDB): domain Bacteria; phylum Bacillota; class Clostridia; order Lachnospirales; family Lachnospiraceae; genus JAQUUX01. The sequence goes on from JAQUUX010000114.1 coordinate 2,435, forward strand.
CTCCGGCGGATTGAAAAATGGTGCCATTATACTTCTGTTCTTCTTCCTCCGAGGTAACCATCTGCGTGGTTAATACATTCAGCTCTCTCGTTGGGTCAAGAACTAATTCTGCATAATAACTCCCAGTTGTATCATAGCTGTCTATAGCTGCCTGCAACAGGGCATGTACATCTGAAGCACTTGCCAAATTTACCGTGTATTCATTTATCTTAACTGTATAAGCCCGTTTCAGCGTTTCTTTTTCATGTTGTTTCATCGCCTGATAGAGGTTTTCTTCCATTGTGCTTTTGGAATCAATCATACCAAAAAGTATATTTTTCCCTTCTGTCTGTAAATCTGTGTCGATTAGTATGATTTCTTCCGACTCTTTTGCAAGTTTTCTCCTTGCCTCTCTAAAATATTCGTCTAATTCTTCCATATTTGCAACTTTTCCAATTGCAATACCATCAAAGTTTACTTCATAGATAGTATTTCCTTCATCCGTAAATTTCATAAAGCAAGGCAAAAAGAAGGCACTGACAATGATTGCCAGTACAGATGCTTTTATATAAGTAAGATTTATTTTTTTATAATATTTTGATATCTTCTTCATATGTTTCCAATTCTCTACGATGGGTAAAAAGCTACAAAATACATTCTATCAGTATTTATTTTGCTTGTAAAGAGGTTGTTATGTCCGGAATATCCGTTATAATAGAATCATGGAACAGATTATTTTTCACATTGATGTAAATTCTGCATTCCTTAGCTGGACTGCAGCTGAGAATCTCAAAAATGGTGGTGCTGAAGACCTGCGTCTAATACCCTCCATCATAGGTGGGGACATCGAAAAAAGGCATGGAATTGTGCTTGCAAAATCAATCCCCGCCAAAAAATATAACATCCAGACTGGTGAGCCCATTGTGAACGCTCTTCGCAAATGTCCCAGTCTTATTATTGCACCCCCAAATCATGCACTCTATTCTGAATACAGTCACCGGCTGTTTCAATATCTGGCTGATATTTGTCCCGATATTGAACAGGTCAGTATTGATGAATGCTATATGGATTTTACTTCTATTGCAGCTAATTATCCTTCCGCCTATGATGCTGCCCATACGATAAAGGATAGCATCCGTAAAACATTTGGATTTACCGTGAATATTGGTATTTCTGATTCTAAAATACTGGCAAAAATGGCCTCCGATTTCAAAAAGCCTGATTTGGTGCATACGTTATACCAGTCAGAAATAAAAGAGAAGATGTGGCCACTTTCGGTTTCAGAACTATATATGTGCGGAAAATCTAGCGTACAATGTTTACATAAGTTAGGGATTCTCACTATTGGCGATTTGGCAAATGCAGATATTTCTATTCTGACATCGCATTTGAAAAGTCATGGAAAATTATTATGGGAATATGCAAACGGATACGACCAGTCCAAAGTAGAATGTACACATTCCGAATTAAAGGGAGTCGGTAACTCTATCACTCTGGTAAAAGATGCACAGACAGCGGAAGATGCCTATCGAACACTCCTGCGTCTGGCAGAATCTGTAGGTTCCAGACTGCGTGCCCAAAATCGTTGTGCAAATATGATAAGTGTAGAAATAAAATACAGTACCTTTCAAACCGTTTCGCACCAGATTACCCTATCTGCTGCGACAAATTCAACTGATTTTATCTATGAAAATGCAAAAGCTCTATTTGACGAACTATGGAATCACAAGCCTGTCCGTCTATTAGGTATCCGCACTTCCAAATTAACGAATACAGATGCACCTGTCCAACTAAGCCTTTTTGATTATGCCGTACATTCTGAAAACGAAAAAAGTGAAAAACAGAAACAATTAGACCAGGCTGTCGACTCTATTCGACAAAAGTATGGTTCCAGCTCCATTACCCGTGGCAGCCTGCTCCATACAAACGAATCTTTCAAAAAGCGGTAGCATTTTCATGCGATAACACAAAATTCATAATTAACGGTTCATCTCCATTATTCATGTACGTATGTTCCTGATTAGAGTCAAAACGAATTGCATGACCTGTTTTAACCGTATACTTATTTTCTCCTACCAATAAGGTAAGTTCTCCATTTACAATCGTTACGTATTCACTTGATTTTTCCCCATGAGAAATACTTGCCATGACTGCACCGGGCTCAAAATCTCCTTCAAAGACCTCTATTTGTCTGAATTTATCATAAGGAAAAATAATTTTTATTTTAAATACACCGTCCTTCTCCTTATAGACTGGACGTGCATTGCAATCTACGATGGCAACGGAATCTTCTTTTATATAGAGAAATTCCTCAAACGGAACCTTTATTCCTTCTACAATTTTTGCAATTGTTGCGACGGTTGGATTTGATTCTCCCCTCTCAATCTGTCCCAGCATGCTCTTGCTTACTCCAGTTCTCTCAGCCAGCATATCCAGGCTTAAATTCTTTGTTTTGCGAATTCTTTTTAAATTTACCGCTATATTTTTATCCAATTGGTTCATAAAGTCAACTCCCTCCACTACTACTTTATTTATACAAAAAAGCACCAGACTTCTGTCTGATGCTACCTCTTTGTAACGAATTTTTATATTTATTTTTAATATCATACTTGCAATCCCGGCTTTCGTCAAGTGCTTCTACTCTTTTCCTGTATGCTTTGTTGATTTCTTTTGTACGGAATAACCAAACTTTCCTATTTTCTCTCCCAGCGCAAAGTATTCTCCATGAGAATAAGTAACCAAGCCGGCACTGTTTAAATGGAATTTACCAGTTTCATCAAGATATTCTTCATCTACATTGACATTAACTACCTCTGCAATAAACATATCATGTGTTCCCAGTTCCTTAACCTCTGTTACCTTACACTCTATATTGACTGGACTTTCTTCTATACCTGGCGCTTTTATCACCTTAGAATCAGCAGGTGTCAAATGCATTTCCTTAAATTTGTTTATATCTTTTCCCGATTTCACACCACAATAATCTGTTGCAAAAACCAAATCTCTGGTAACAAGATTAATTACAAACTCTCCCGTTTCCTTTATTATTTGGTGGGAATACCTGGAGGGTCTGATGGAAACTGACACCATTGCCGGTGTGGAGCAGATGGTTCCAGCCCATGCTACCGTGATAATATTTGGTTTTTCATTTTCTCTCCCACAGCTTATCATAACTGCCGGCACCGGATATAACATGTTTCCTGGTTTCCATGATTGTTTCGCCACTTTTAGCTCCCTTTTATTTCTACTTATTTTAAAAAATTCAGAAAATTCCGAAGATTGCCAGCAATTGTATTAATCCAATTCCAACATTTCCAATTAATAGAATTAACGTTACAATCAAAAATGGTTTTATTCCATTTATATTGCTGGTAATTTTTCCGTTTTCCATTTGGAGTTCTTCTGTCTGTGCTTTCAGATTATCTACTACAACAGCTTGTACATTGCGGTACACTTTTACATTTTCTTTATGGACGAAATCTTCTATTTTATTCATGATATCATCACTTTGTTTGTTTTCTTCCTCTGCTTTCGCAAGATTCACCTGAATTTGCTGCAATTGTTCCTCGATTTCAGAAAGTTTTTCTTCTATATAAATAGTTTTCTGCTTTCCCTCGTTCTCCTGAAGCAGTTCTTTAATATTGTCAATGCCGCTGTTTACCAGTTCTCTTGATTGATCTGTCAGTTCAGAATTTTTAAGATTCAGTTTTCTCATTTCCTGCAGTATCGTTTCATATTCTGCCACCTGCTCCTGCAACCGCTTCAATTCCATGGCTTCCGCAGCAGAGTTTGCCTTAATCAGCTCACTGGCATTCCACTTCTGTGCCAATTTATCCATAAAGTTATCCATTATCTTTCCTCCAAACATATTTCCATACCGCTTTCTTTTCATCCATCGATTTCAGTTACCAGCATTTTATAGAAATAAATATATCATTTTTTTCATTTATTTACAACAATTTGAACTTTATTCTTCCGAAATCCCTTCTATACGTAACTGCCTTTT
>JAQUUX010000040.1 GCA_028693705.1 Lachnospiraceae bacterium
TTTTACTAAGTGTTGAGTTGTGATAATTGGTATCCTGCGTAACATCCTGATCAAACCAATCCAGAGGGGAAAAGGCGTTAGCCTGTTCTTCACTTTCGAATTCCACCTCTGCGATAATCAGATCATCAAAAGGAGCATTGAATAAATCCAACTCCACTGTAAGGTCGGTATCTTCGATTGGAAGCAGATATCTGGTCTTGGAAATTATATTACCGTCTGCCTTTGGCAAGAGATGTTCATAGGACTCTTTGTTTAGCGGAAGATTATACTCTTCCCTGGCGAGGAGTCCTTTTCCCTTGTATGTTAAATAGTAGGAATCATCCTCCCTGCGAATACGGATAACAGGATCGGTGTTCAGATATGCCTGTTCTATGATGTGGAATTTGTAGTCTTTTAAATTCGCGGGAAGCTTTTTAACAGTGAATTTGCGTTCTATTTCCATGTGAAATATCCTTTCATATTTATTGATATTTGTTGAATAAGGGACGGATAAGGGGAGGCGTCTCTTACTTTTGCAGGCTCGCTTTCGCTACGGTAAAAACGTAACAGTACGTAAGTTCGCGGAAAAACGCGAACTAAGTACTGACGTTTTTACAGTGCACTTGCAAAAGCAAGAACACCTCCCCTTATCCTGCATTTCCACAATAATATAATAAGAATTGCATCATATTGTCAGCGGAAATTGACCGCATAATTGCAAAATAAGTAAAGCAAGTAAGGCAAGTAAAGTAGGAAATAGATATAACTGAAAAGTATGCAATAATTATTTTTGTGGATAGCGAGTTTTTCCATCCTATTCACACGAACAGGGCACTTAAAAAACGTCGGCACTTAGTTCGCGTTTTTATGCTAACTTATGTGTCCGCTACGTTTTTTACGTAGCGAGAGCGTGCCTGTGAGTGAGAGATAGGATGGAAAAACGTCACTTCGCCACTAAATAATCATCACATTATTTCCCGTTTCTCCTCATTTGCCTGCTTACACAAATACTGAATCACATCTTTCCTGGTAATAATACCAATAAAGCACTTATTATCATCAATAACCGGTACAAAGTTCTGATTTGTTACTTTTTCAATTAAATCTTCCATATTAGAATTGACGGAAACCGGAAGATTATCACGTTTTCTGGTAACACTTTGAATGGAAATGGCTTCTGCATCATGGACGCTTAATTCAAACTTGTTTTTTATGTACCAGAGGAGATCACCTTCTGTAATAGAGCCGACATATTTGCCACTTTTCCGGGAAATTACGGGGATGGAACTGTAACGGTGAAATTCCATTTTTTCAAGAACCTGTCTTAAAGTTTCATCATCGTAAATAAAAGCAACATCACTTTTGGGCTTCAGAAAAAATAATATATTCATAATATAATCCTTTCGCTATCTGAATTAGTTTTGTTCATAGACCATTTTTTGTTTGACTGTTTCAACGGCTTCCTGACCCTTGAAACGTTCCAGAATAGATAGCGCAAAAGGAATGGAACATCCCATGCCGCGTCCGGTTATAATGGTACCAGATGTGACACTGCTGTCACTTAATACTTCAGCACCGGTCAGCTCCTTTTCAAAATTGGGGTTGCTGCAGGATTTTTTACCCCGCAGGATGCCTCGGTGCCCCAGGATACTTGGCGCAGCACATATGGCACTGATAAATTTACCTTTTTTATGAAAATCATCCAAAGCAGCCATCAAAGGTTCGCAGGCTTCCAAGTTTGGTGTACCCGGAATTCCACCCGGCAAAACGATCATATCCACCTGGTCAAAATCCAGATCAGAGAGAATACAATCGGCAATAACAGGTATCTGATGGGATCCCATTACCTCACGTTCTTTTGTAATAGAAACAGTAGCCGTATCGATGCCGCCTCTGCGACAGACATCTACAACCGTTAGTGCTTCAATTTCTTCGAATCCTGCTGCCAGAAATACACATACTTTCCCCATAGTAACCTCCATAATAATATAAAATAAAATGTAAAATTCAAGTCTATCTTATATTAACTATTGTATCACGTAGACTGTGTGCATTCCATGAAAATACTATGAAAAAATTGAAAAGGAAAATGAAACAGGACAATTGAAAAAATTACCAACATAAAAATAATCCTCACGCTAATACTAACAACAAGATAAGTTACGGAGAAACAAACTTTTGAAAAAACGGATAAGCCGGAAGCAACTCCCGGTGAAGCTGGATTTCAGACAGGGAGTTGCTCCGGACCTATCTTAAAAATAGAAAAGACAAATGTTAGAAACTATTAAAATGTATTAAACGGAGGTGAATTAATATGGCAAACAGTAAATCTAACAATATGGAAGTTCCAGAAGCAAAAGCTGCAATGGATCGTTTCAAAACAGAGGTTGCATCTGAACTGGGTGTTAACTTAAAAGAAGGCTATAACGGTGACATCACCGCAAAGGAAGCTGGTTCTATCGGTGGCGAAATGGTTAGAAGAATGATCAAGAAGCAGGAAGAGCAGATGCAGTAATTGAATTTGCAGCAACTGCAATGATACAGATGGAATAAACAGAAGTTCCCCCGGTATAATTTGCCGGGGGAATTTTGTTTGTATGTTTATAATTACTTAATTTGACCATTATTTTTGAAAGGACTATAATAAAAAAGTATTGCATTTATCGAAATAAACGGTGATCAATGGAGGTTTTATTATGGCAGTTACAACTGAAAATTTTGGAAAAACAACAACAAATGAAACGATTCATCTTTATACAATTAAAAATGCGTCCGGCATGATGGCAAAAGTAACCGACTGGGGTGCAATCCTGGTGGAACTCTGGACACCGGATAAAAACGGCAAGCTGGAGGATGTGGTACTGGGATACGACAATACAGACCAGTATCTGACGAACCCTTCACATTTTGGAGCAACAATCGGCAGAAGCGGAAACCGTATTGAATTTGGTAAATTTGTAATCGATGGAAAAACATATCAGCTTGCACAGAATCAGAAGGGAAATAACTTACATAGCGGACCGGATGGATACGAATATCGTTTGTGGATGGCGACAGCTCAGACAGATCAGTCAGTTACTTTTTCACTGGTAAGTCCCGATGGAGATCAGGGATTTCCCGGAGAGTTTCGTGTTAGCGTCACTTATACCGTGACAGATGCAAATGAATTAACACTGACCTATGATGGCAGCTGTGATCAGGATACAGTAGCCAATATGACGAACCATTCCTATTTTAACCTGAATGGCTGCGACAGCAGAGAGCCTGTTTACAATCATGTGGTAGAACTGAAAGCTGAATATTACACACCGGTTGCTGATGATAAGGCAATTCCTACCGGAGAAATCGCACCGGTTAAGGGAACCCCAATGGATTTCCTTACAGCAAAGCAGATTGGCGTGGATATCGGTTCGGATTTTGAACAGTTGACCATGTGTGGAGGCTATGACCATAATTATGTATTAAAAAGAGAAAAGAGTAAGGACATGGTGAAACTGGGGGAGGTCTTCGTAGAAGAAAACGGCAGAGGTATGCGGATATTAACCGATGCAGTGGGATTCCAGTTCTATAGCAGTAACTTTATCAATCCCGATACCGCACACGGGAAACGTGGCGTTGTCTATGATAAGCGTGGAGCATTCTGTATTGAAACCCAGTATTTTCCAAATGCTATTAATACAAAGAGCTTTCCAAGTCCGTTACTGAAGGCCGGAGAAAACTATCACACGGTGACTACCTATCAGTTTTTTACAAAGTAAATGCGAGAACTAACGGATTAAAATGCGCTAAATCTAAGGGAAAAACGCTGGTATTCTTCAAAACTTTATGATATAATGGCACGATGATTGTGGCTAAGAATGACCACACCCGAAAGAAAACTCACGGATCAAAACGTTTAAGGAGGAAATTTTAGTAATGAGTTTACAGGTAGAAAAATTAGAAAACAGCATGGCAAAGCTTACCATTGAGGTTCCTGCTGAAGAAGTAGAAAAAGCAATCGAGAAAGCTTATCAGAAAAATAAAAGCAAAATCAGTGTGCCTGGTTTCCGTAAAGGAAAAGTACCACGTAAGATGATCGAGAAAATGTATGGTACCGGTGTTTTCTACGAAGACGCAGCAAATGAGCTGATTGAAGAATCTTATGGAAAAGAACTGGAAGCATGTGAAGAAGAAATCGTTTCCAATCCACAGATCGAAATCACACAGATTGAAGAAGGCAAGCCTTTTATCTATACAGCAGAAGTAGCTTTAAAGCCTGAAATCAAACTTGGCAAGTACAAGGGTGTTAAGGTAGAAAAGATTGATACAGAAGTAACAGAAGAAGAAATCACAGCAGCAATTGACCAGGAAAGAGAACACAACGCAAGAGAAATCAATGTTACCGACCGCGCTGTAAAGAGCGGAGACCAGATCATTCTTGACTTTGACGGTTCTGTTGATGGAGTTCCTTTTGATGGCGGTAAAGGCGAAAATTATCCTTTGACCATTGGTTCCAATTCCTTTATCCCAGGTTTTGAGGATCAGCTGATCGGTGCTGAAATCGGCAAAGAATTAGATGTAAACGTAACCTTCCCTGAAGATTACCATGCAGAAGAATTAAAGGGAAAAGCTTCCGTATTTAAGTGTACTGTAAAGGAAATCAAAGAAAAACAGCTTCCTGAGCTGGATGATGAATTTGCAGGAGAAGTTTCTGAATTTGAGACAGTTGCAGATTACAAGGCAGATGTAAAGAAGAAACTGGAAGCAAAGAAGGAAGACGAAGCTAAGGCTAAAAAGGAAGATGAAGTACTGAAAGCAATCATTACTGATTCTGAAATCGAAATTCCTGCACCTATGTTAGAGACACAGCAGAGACAGCAGGTAAATGACTTTGCACAGAGACTGCAGATGCAGGGTTTAAGCATTGAACAGTATTTCCAGTTCTCCGGTCTTACACCAGAGAAGATGATGGAACAGATGAAGCCACAGGCTGAGCAGAGAATCCAGGCAAGACTTGTTCTGGAAGCAATTGTAAAAGCTGAAAATATCGAAGTAACTGATGCAGATTATGATGCAGAAGTAGCTAAGATGGCTGAACAGTATAAGATGGAAGCTGACAAGGTAAAAGAACTTCTTGGCGAAAAAGGCAAGAAGGACATCATGAAAGATCTTGCAGTATCCAAAGCAGCTGATTTTGTTGTAGAGAATGCAAAAGAAGGCAAAGCAGCAGCTAAAACAAAGAAAGCAGCAAAGAAAACAGAAGAAGCTGCTGAATAAGCTTCAGTTGAAAGCATATAGATGAACAAGGTTCTGATGAGCCATGTTTCCTTTCTACTGAACAGAAGGAGAGATGAATATGAGTTTAGTACCTTACGTCATTGAGCAGACCAGTCGTGGAGAAAGATCTTATGATATTTATTCCAGACTGTTAAGAGAGAGAATCATTTTTCTGGGAGAAGAAGTAAACGATGTAACTGCAAGTCTGGTTATCGCACAGCTTCTGTTCTTAGAGGCTGAAGATCCGGATAAGGATATTCAGCTTTACATTAACAGCCCCGGCGGTTCTGTAACAGCCGGCATGGGTATCTATGATACTATGCAGTATGTAAAATGTGATGTTTCAACAATTTGTGTAGGCATGGCAGCCAGTATGGGTGCATTCCTGTTATCAGGCGGTGCTAAGGGTAAACGTCTTGCACTTCCAAATGCAGAGATCATGATCCATCAGCCATCAGGCGGATCCCAGGGTCAGGCAACAGAAATTGAAATCGCAGCAAAACATATCTTAGCAACAAAGAAAAAATTAAATGAAATTTTAGCCGCAAATACGGGAAAACCTTATGATGTTATCGCAGCAGATACAGAACGTGATAATTGGATGACAGCAGCAGAAGCAGCAGAATACGGTCTGATTGACAGTGTTATTTCGAATCGTGCTGATGTAGAAAGTAAAAAGGATTGATCCTGTAAGCGCAGCAGGGAAATAGGAGTTAGAAATGGCAGGAAGAAATTCTGACGATAAAGTAAGATGTTCTTTTTGTAATAAAACCCAGGACCAGGTAAAGAAATTAATTGCCGGTCCTGCGGGTGTTTATATCTGTGACGAGTGTGTGGGCATCTGTAGCGATATTATAGAAGAAGAATATGATGAGGACGAAGCAGAAGCTGAAAACCCCATGGAAATCAATCTGTTAAAGCCGGTACAGATCAAAGCATTTCTGGATGATTATGTAATTGGACAGGAAGAAGCCAAAAAAGTATTATCCGTTGCAGTATATAATCATTACAAGAGAGTTACGGCAGAAAAAGATCTGGATGATGTGGAATTACAAAAGAGTAATATCATCATGGTGGGACCAACCGGTTCCGGAAAAACCTATCTGGCGCAGACACTTGCGAAGATCATCAATGTTCCGTTTGCCATTGCAGATGCAACTACATTAACCGAGGCAGGTTATGTAGGTGAGGACGTGGAAAATATTCTGTTAAAGCTGATACAGGCAGCAGATTATGATGTGGAGCGTGCTCAGTACGGTATTATTTATATTGATGAAATTGATAAGATCACAAAGAAAAGCGAGAACGTATCCATTACCAGAGATGTTTCCGGTGAAGGTGTTCAGCAGGCTTTACTAAAAATAGTAGAAGGTACAGTTGCAAGTGTTCCGCCGCAGGGTGGTAGAAAACATCCTCATCAGGAGCTGATCCAGATAGATACATCTAATATTTTATTTATCTGTGGTGGTGCTTTTGATGGTCTGGAAAAGATCGTGGAAAACAGACTGGATCGGAAGTCTATAGGCTTCAATGCAGAGATTGCAGAGAAGAATACTACAGATATGAGTGAATTATTAAAGCAGGTAACGCCACAGGATCTGGTGAAGTTTGGATTGATCCCGGAATTTGTAGGTCGTGTACCAATTAATGTTTCTTTGGAAGGCTTGGACACGGGTGCTTTGACCCGAATCCTAAAGGAGCCAAAGAGTGCGTTGATCAAGCAGTATAAGAAGCTTTTTGAGTTTGATGATGTGGATCTGGAATTTGAGGAAGACGCAATTGATGCCATAGCAGCCAAGGCTTTTGAACGTAAGACAGGAGCCAGAGGCCTTCGTTCCATTATGGAGAATATCATGATGGACACTATGTATGAGATTCCTTCTGATGATACCATTGAACGTTGTGTGATTACAAAAGAAGCAGTAGAAGGTAAAGACAGTCCTAAGGTAATCCATAAGGGAAATCTTTTGACTGACCAGAGTAAATAAAGTTGGGCTAGAGGGCTATCTGCGTAAGCGATAGCCTTTTTGCGCACAATTGGAGTAAAAACAGAAGTAAAAATGGAGCAAGAAAAGAAATGAGTGAAAGCAGAAAATTAATGCCGACAGTTGCCCTGAGGGGATTGACGATTTTGCCGGATATGATCATACATTTTGATATTAGCAGAGACAAATCCATGAAGGCAGTGGAAAAAGCCATGCTGGGGGATCAGAAACTTTTTCTGGTAACCCAGAGAGATCCGGTGGATGATGAGCCTGGATTTGATCAGGTATATCATGTGGGTACAATAGCATTGATTAAACAGGTTATTAAAATGCCAAATAACATTAATCGTGTTCTGGTAGAAGGACTTGAGCGTGCCATGCTGTATTCCTGTATGGATGATGAGAAAAGCGGTGTTTTAGCTGAAATAGAGATACCTGAGTTGGATAAAAATCTGACAGAGGCATCAGGATCTGGTTTTGAGGCCAGAAACCAGGCAATGATCAGGGAGTTAAAACTTCTATTTAATAAATATTGTCAGTACTATCCCAAGATTGGAGAGACCCTTCGAAAAAATCTGGAGGGAGTACAGGATCTGCAAAAGGTAATCGACAGAATAGCTATTGATCTGCCATTATCCTATGGTGACAGACAGAAGATTCTGGAAACATTGGGTCTGGAAGAGCGATATGAGGAATTGGCAGTGATACTTGCCAATGAGGCCGAAGTTGCCAGAGTACGAAATGAGCTAGCACAGAATATCAAGAGCAGGGTAGATAAGAATCAGAGAAATTATCTGCTGCGAGAACAGATGGCGTATATACAGGAAGAACTGGAAGACGGGGACGATACTTCAGAGGAAAAACAGTATGAGAAATCTCTTGAAGCACTGGAAGCTTCTGATGAGGTAAAGGCAAAGATTAAAAAATCCATTACCCGACTGAAGACCATCGGTATGAACAGCTCAGAGAGTACCGTGGAACGCGGTTACATAGAAACATTGTTGGATCTTCCCTGGGATCATAAGACAACAGAGAATTTTAATATTCTGAAAGCTGAAAAAGTGTTAAACAGAGACCATTACGGTCTGGAAAATGTAAAAGAACGTGTCCTTGAATTTCTGGCTGTCAGAAAGCTGAACGAAAAAGGAGAAACACCCATGATTTGTCTGGTGGGACCTCCCGGTACAGGTAAAACTTCCATAGCCAGAAGTGTCGCAAGCGCCTTATCTTTGGAATATGTGAGGATCTGTCTTGGTGGTGTGCGAGATGAAGCAGAGATTCGCGGACATCGAAAAACTTATATCGGAGCAATGCCGGGACGAATTATTAATGGGTTAAAGCAGGCGGGGTGCAAAAATCCTGTTATGCTCCTGGATGAAATTGATAAGATCAGCAGTGACTATAAGGGAGATACTTCTTCAGCACTTTTGGAAGTGCTGGATCCGGAGCAGAATTGTCATTTTGTGGATCATTATGTAGAACTGCCGGTGGATCTGTCTGAAGTGCTGTTCATTGCAACGGCAAACAGTACGGATACCATTCCGAGACCATTATTAGACCGTATGGAAGTCATTGAAATATCCGGTTATACTGCAAATGAGAAATTTCATATTGCAAAAGAACATTTATTGGCAAAAGAAATGGCTAAAAATGGCCTATCGACTAAAATGGTCAATATAACGGACAGCGCAATAAAGGAAATCATTCAATCTTACACCAGAGAAAGCGGTGTAAGAGAGCTGCAGCGTAAAATCGGTGCAGTTTGCAGAAAGGCTGCATGGGAGATACTGAAGGATCAGACGACAAGTGATGAGATGGCCGAAAGTAACGGACAGACTGGAAATAGCGGGCAGACTGAGAATAGCGGACAGACTGGAAATAATGTGCCGGCTTCTGTGACCAGACGCAGTGTGACAAAAGCCAATTTGCAGGATTATCTTGGAATGGTAAAGTTCTTGCCTGAGAAAAAGAATCACGCAGCAGCAGTGGGTATTGTCAGAGGTCTTGCCTGGACCAGCGTAGGTGGTGTAACATTACAGATAGAGGTAAACCAGATGCCGGGAACAGGTGAAGTGGAGCTTACCGGACAGTTGGGAGACGTCATGAAGGAATCGGCAATGATCGCCATGAGTTATGCCCGAAGTGTGGCAAAAGCATGGCATGTTCCGGCAGACGCATTTAAGAAAAATGACTTTCATCTGCATATTCCGGAAGGTGCCGTTCCAAAGGATGGTCCGTCTGCGGGTATTACTATGGCAACAGCGCTTTTATCCAGTCTTACCAAAACACCGGTACGGGCTGATCTTGCAATGACAGGGGAACTTACTTTAAGAGGTCGGGTTCTTCCGATTGGAGGATTAAAGGAAAAACTGTTAGCAGCTAAAACAATCGGTATCAGACAGGTTCTGGTACCATTGGAAAATGAGAAAGATGTGGAAGAAATTTCCGATGAGATCAAAGAAGGTATGGAGATTACTTTTGTATCTTCTATGAAGGAAGTTCTGACACAGGCATTTGTAGAAAAGAAAAAAGAGGAAAAAAATGGTAATTAAAAATGTAGAATTGGAAACTGTTTGTGGCATTACCAGTACGATACCGGAGAATACTATGCCGGAAATTGCATTCGCTGGAAAAAGTAATGTGGGAAAATCGTCTCTGATCAATGCACTGATGAACCGTAAGTCTTTGGCCAGAACCAGTGGACAGCCGGGTAAGACACAGACAATTAATTTTTATAATATCAATAAGGAACTGTATTTTGTGGATTTGCCGGGATACGGTTATGCCAGTGTATCTGCCAGCGTACGTGCATCCTGGGGAAAGATGATCGAAAATTATCTTTACAAATCCACGCAGTTAAAAGCAGTGTTTTTGTTAATAGATATCAGACATGAGCCATCAGCCAATGATTGCGACATGTATGACTGGATCCTGGCACACGGTTTCCATCCGATTATTATTGCGACTAAACTGGATAAAATCAACCGCAGTCAGATTCAGAAACAGATCAAACTGATCAAAACCAAGATGAAAGTGGAAAGTGACACTGTTGTCATTCCTTTTTCTGCCCTGTCTAAACAGGGAAGGGATGAAATTTATGATCTGATCGATGTGCTGCTTGGCAAGAATCAGCCGGAAGAAGTGGAAACAGGAGACACGAATGCGTAATTTTAAAATGATCCTGCAGTATGAAGGTACCAGATATCAGGGATGGCAGAAACAGGATAGTACAGATAATACCATTCAAGGAAAGCTGGAACGTCTGATTGAAAAAATGTCATTGGAATGTAGCAGTGAAGGACAGGAAGTGACCATACAGGTCAATGGATCAGGCAGAACAGATGCCGGGGTTCATGCTATGGGACAGACTGCTAATTTTTTGTTGGATACAGACTGGACGACAGAGCATATTATGGAGTATATTAATACATATCTGCCTTATGATATAGGAGTCATTTCATTGACTGAGGTGCCGGAACGTTTTCACAGCAGGTTGATGGCAAAAGGAAAGACTTACCGGTATCGGGTGATAAATTCCACATTGCCACATGTTTTTGAAAGACGTTATGTATATGAATATCCGGAAAAACTGGATATGGAGCTGATGAGACAGGCGGCAGAGCTTTTAGAAGGAACCCATGATTTCAGGGCATTTACTTCAGCTAAGAAAAGTAAAAAGTCGACTATAAGAACAATAGAGAAAATAGAACTGGAACAGAAGGCTGATGAGATAAGTTTTACATTTTCAGGAGATGGTTTTTTATACCATATGGTAAGAATTTTAATGGGGACCATACTGGAAGTTGGAACAGGAAAAAGAACTTTAGAGAATCTGCAAAAAGTTTTGGCTGATCCGAATGCCAAAAGGGATGATACCGGTTTTTTGGTGCCGGCAAAAGGTCTTATGCTAATGGAAGTACGTTATTAAAATCATTTTGATTTTACAGAAGCCGGATGTGAACGATGTCATATAAGTTAGAAAGAGCAATGTATGAAAGATTGGGATAATGATGAAAAAAAAGTAAGATGGCTTTTTTTCCTCTATTTGCTTTTGGTGATAAAGCTGACCATATTTAAATATCCGTATGCAGAATTGGCCGAAATTGCAAGAACCTGGCAGAGACATGTCATACTGGAAGGATTGTCTACGGCAAATTTCACTTTTTTTAAAACAATAGTGATGTATATTCGTTACGCAGATCGATTAAACAGTTTTGAAAATCTTGCAGGCAATCTGCTCATGTTTATACCATTTGGATGTATGCTTCCCATGCTGCATGAAAAAGCAGATAAATTATGGGTTGTAGCAGCCAATGCATTTCTGTTTATTGTGGGAATCGAATTATTCCAGCTGGTTAGTGCTTTTGGAGCCTTTGACGTGGACGATATTTTGTTAAACATGGCAGGTGTATTTCTGGGATTTGGTGCATATAAGCTGGTAAAAGGCATTGTATTACAATTTGGAGGCGCTTATGAAAGGGAAACTGAAGGGAATTAAGGAAAATTATACATTAAGTGCATTACTATGTGTGATATTTGGAATTGTGCTGTTAATCTGGCCGGATAATACTACCAGAATCTTCTGTATGTCAATTGGCGGTATTTTACTGGCCATTGGTGTGATCAAAATATTGGTTTTTGCATTTACACATGATGGAACTCTTTATTCTAAAGGAAACTTATTATTAGCAATTATATTATGTGTTATCGGAGCCTGGATCATGATCCGTCCGGAAGGTGTGATCAGACTGATTCCGATTATGATGGGAATTATTATTGTTCTTCACGGTGTGGGAGATTTGCGCAGAGTGATGCAGCTGATGAAGGGTGGCTACGAAAAGTGGTGGATTGCTCTTATTCTGGCGTTGGTAACACTGGGACTTGGAGCAGTTTTGATCCTCAGACCATTTCAGTCAGTTGATTTTGTTGTTCGTATCCTTGGGGCTATATTGATCCTGGATGGAGCATCGGATGTATGGATTCTTCATAAGGTTAGTGTGATCTCTCGGGGGGTTACTACAGTGGATGTGGAAGTTACCGATGAAGAAATTGTTGTGGATGAAGAAGATAACCGTGAAGAATAAAATATTGCGGATGAAGAAGATAACCGTGAAGAATAAAATATTGACGACGAATGAAAAACGGGATTATAATACAATTATAAAAGAATCACTATAAACCAGACGGAAGGGAGCGGATTAAGATGCAGATTGGTGCAGTTGGATTTCAGCCATATATTTATAATACCAATAGCGTAAGTCGGAGCAGCTTGAATAAAATATCTGCCCTGCCCGAGGATGGTTCTGAATCCGGCGTGGATTATACGGCTATGGTAGATGATTTGGCAGATGAAACCATTAATCCATTAAAACGAGGTGAGACTTCTAATTTCGCAGATGTTTTTGCGATGCAGATGCAGATGAGCAGTCAGAATGCATCCAGAGTCATGGCTCCGGCAGCAATGGAAATGGGAATGATGATGTAAATTTTGAATCTAAAATATGAAAAGAACTTGAAAACAGATTACTGGTTTTCGAGTTCTTTTTTTATACATAAATGAATAAAAAGATATTGACACTCTTTAAAAAAGTGCTAAAATGTAATCAAACATATGAACAAGTGCTCATATATTAAAATAAAAACTCGAAGGAGATAGTAAAATGAAGAAAACTTATAAAATTGATGTAGATTGCGCAAACTGTGCCAGCAAAATGGAAGAAGCTGCCAAAAAGACGGAGGGCGTTATAGATGCAACTGTAAATTTCATGACTTTAAAAATGTCGGTAGAATTTGAAGAGGGAAAAGAGCCAAAGGAAGTTATGCAGGCAGTTTTAAAGAATTGTAAAAAAGTAGAGGATGATTGCGAGATCTTCCTATAGAGAGCAGGTGTAAACTGGTGAATAAAAAACAAAAGAAGGTTCTATACCGGATTATTGCAGCTATTGTTATGATCATTGTATTGGAGCTGTTACCTTTAACCGGGGCTATACGATTGATACTTTTCATGGTGCCTTATCTGGTGGTTGGATATGATATTCTACGAAAAGCAATTAAGGGTATTTGGAACCGTCAGGTATTTGATGAAAATTTTCTAATGGCAGTAGCTACGGTTGGTGCCATTATATTAGGTGAATATACAGAAGGTGTTGCGGTTATGCTGTTTTATCAGATCGGTGAGTTATTTCAGAGCTATGCCGTTGGCAAGAGCCGCAGAAATATCAGTGATCTGATGGATATACGTCCTGATTATGCCAATATAGAGTCAGACGGTAAAATGGAAAAAGTGGATCCGGATGAGGTTGCAATAGGAAGTATCATTGTGGTACAGCCCGGTGAGAAAATCCCGATCGATGGTGTTGTAGAAGAAGGGAATGCGTCCCTGAATACCAGCGCACTTACCGGTGAAAGCCTCCCTAGAAGTGTTAATGTGGGAGATGCAGTTATTAGTGGATGTATCAATGAATCCGGTGTGCTGCGGATTCGTACGACAAAGGAATTTGGAGAGTCGACTGTGTCACAGATATTAGATATGGTGGAGAATGCCAGTTCCAGAAAATCAAGATCCGAAAACTTTATTACTCGATTTGCAAGAGTTTATACACCGGCAGTCTGCTATGGCGCTGTAGCTCTGGCACTTGTGCCACCAATTGTAAGATTGACGGTACTGGGGATGACACCGGAATGGGGACAGTGGATATATAGAGCATTGACTTTCCTGGTCATCAGTTGTCCATGTGCACTGGTTATCAGTATTCCACTCAGCTTTTTCGCCGGTATTGGCGGAGCCAGCAAGGAAGGCATTCTGATTAAAGGCTCCAATTATCTGGAAGCACTTGCCCAGTCAAAAATTGTAGTGTTTGATAAAACCGGTACTATGACCCAGGGTGTTTTCGAGGTCATTGGAATCCATCATAATATTATGCCGGAGAAAAAGGTATTGGAATATGCAGCACTGGCAGAAAGCTTTTCCAATCATCCGATTAGCAAAAGTCTGAAAAAAGCTTACGGAGAAGAAATAGATAGTACCAGAGTATCTGAAGTACAGGAGATCAGCGGTAACGGTGTCACTGCAAAGGTAGATGGTGATGAGGTTTCAGTGGGAAATCAAAAGCTGATGACACAGCTGGGTATTACCGCAGATGATTGCAGCCAGACAGGAACCATTGTACATGTGGCCGTCAATCATACTTATGCAGGTCATATACTGATCGCAGATCGTTTAAAGCCACATGCAGAGTCGGCTATAAAAGAGTTGCAGAAACTGGGCATACAAAGAAACATTATGTTAACCGGAGATCGTAAAGCTGTTGCCGATCAGGTCGCTCAGACTTTGGGCATTCATGAGGTTTACAGTGAATTATTACCGGGAGATAAGGTGTCTAAGGTTGAGGAACTTCTGGCCGGAAAGAAAGAAAAGGATAAGTTGGCATTTGTTGGAGACGGTATTAATGATGCCCCTGTTTTAACCAGAGCAGATATCGGTATAGCCATGGGTGCACTGGGATCTGATGCTGCAATTGAAGCCGCTGACATTGTTCTGATGGATGATGATCCGCTGAAAATTGCAAAAGCGATACAGATATCCAGAAAATGTATTCGTATTGTATATGAAAATATCTACTTCGCAATTGGTATCAAGATACTTTGTCTGATATTAGGAGCAGTGGGAATTGCAAATATGTGGCTTGCTATTTTTGCAGATGTCGGTGTTATGATACTGGCAGTGCTAAATGCAATCAGAGCCTTGTTTACCAGGAAACAAATATAGTAAAATAATAGCATTGCAGATAAAATAAAAAAGATAATTCAAATAAACAACCAGGAAAGAAAAGGGTGATTACATGTCTGAACAGGATTTGGAAGAATGTGAAGTAGAAGAGGTACATGAGGAACTGCTGAAAATAGTGCGGGAAACCATGCCGGAAGAAACAGAATTATACGATTTGGCCGAACTTTTCAAAGTATTTGGAGATTCCACAAGAATCAGGATTCTTTTCGTATTGTTTGAAGCCGAGGTATGTGTATGCGATTTGGCTCAGGCCTTGAATATGACACAGTCAGCCATTTCCCATCAGCTGAAGATCCTTAAACAAAGTAAACTTGTAAATAGCCGCAGAAGCGGAAAATCAGTGTTCTATTCTCTGGCAGATGGCCATGTAAGGACTATTATTGCGCAGGGGCGGGAGCACATAGAGGAGTAAATTGTAGGTTAAAGGAATAAGGATTGATGTAAAGTGACGGTTCAGCCGTGTATCATATGCTCACAAGCCCGTTTTCACTACGGTAAACACGTAGCTGTACATAAGTTCGCACAAGACGCGAACTAAGTACAGACGTGTTTACAGTGCTTGTTCGCATACGATACACGGCTGAACCTCGTTTTACGGCAATGTTTAGTTCCTTTATGCTACAGTTGGCTCGGGTTGGTGCAAAACGAAAGAAAGTCCCACTATAGTACTTTGAGAGGTACTTGGAATGCGTCATCACTTAGCGCATGTAGTATATGCGCTTATGTGATGCTACGCAATTCCTGTAGCGAAAGCGTGCCTCGATAAGTACTATAGTGGGACTTTCTGTGCCTTTTGCAGTAACCTAAACTACAGTTTAATTCCATTCTCAGCACAAAGCGCTCTTGCGCTTTCCACAGAATCAATTCCGGTTTTGTTTTTGATTGGAGCAAATTCTTTGTTACGGATGACCTCAAATGGAAGGCAGCTGTCGGCCAGGTGGATCATATCCAGTACCAGAGTTTCAAATTTGTAGCCATTAGGAGTTTCCGGTTTTACAGGGTTGCCATTTTCGTCCAGATAAGGGATTTTCTTCTCAACAATATGGAGCGGCATGCTTTTCTTTACGATATTTTCCAGATCCTGTAAATTGAACAGGTAGTTTAGGATAACACCGAAATTATAAGCCGGTTCGCCGTTAGCATCCTTTGCATTCATCAGCTCATCGGTTAATTCATAATATTCGACGATGGATGGACGTCCGTCTTCTAAGCACATTACGCCAACCTTTTCATCAGGAGCAGCTTTCTTTACAACCTTAGCACCAACAGAGGAACCAGTAGCTATGGTAGCACCTACAAATACAGGATCAGCAATTCTCTGTAAAACATTATCAACAGCAAAGATGTTCAGCCATTCCACGCCAAAGGATTTTACTTTATCCAGAACACCACAACGGATCATGGATAAGAACCAGCCACCGTTTCCGTTTGGAGAAGTAGAGATTTTACCTTTTTCTTCCAGGTAGATCTTGCCATTATAGTCACAGGCAGGAGCCATTTCCTGTTTGAAGAATGTTACATAGTCTTTGTTATAGCCGAAGAAATTCTTTTCTTCCAGGAAAGCAATTGTGGTTTCGCTGTTTTTATCACTGGTCATGATGAAAAGAGGAATCCAGGCACCTGTCTGATTTACCACATCCATCATATTTTCAATCAAACGTTCAAAAATATAAACTTCTTTAGTCAGACCAATGTTGTACATTCCTTTCGGGTTATCGGAACCAAGTCTGGTTCCCATACCACCGGCTAGCAGTACGGCACCTACTTTGCCCGCTTTCAGAGCGTCAACACCGATTTTTGTGAATTCTTCTTTTCTGGATTCGATTTCCGGTAACTGCATGGCAGCTAAAGGAGCGATTTTGCCTTTGCCGGCAGCTTCTTCTTTATGTTTACATAATTCCAAAACGCTGAAATCAATAGATGCGATCTGGTTTAATAAAGTTTTCTGTTCTTCTTCGGACAGCTCATTATAATATTTTAACAGCTGTTCCTGGTCGTGTTCTGCTAACACTTTTTTTGCTTCTTCGAAAGTCATGGTAATCCCTCCATATGTTGTATTTTCATTTTTATTACAAAGCTGATGATATAAGCTTGTAAGTAACCTTTATTGCAAACAATATTATACAGGATTCACCTGTAAAACACCATGTTCTTTTGTATGTGTAACCTGTTAAATCGTTGTATGCAGGCTAACAGTATGCGCGATCCACATTTAATACGGCAAAGTAATGGGAATCGTTTTCGTGAACCAGTGTCTGAATGGAATCGGTAATCTCCTCATCTGAAAACTTGCAGTCCGGTTCAACCAGAACATCGAAGATCAGATTGGTATGAGATTCCCCTTTAACGACACGAAAATCATGAAAACTTTGGATATAATCCAGGGTTTGCAACAGAGCTCCGGTATGCTCTTTTAAAGCCAGGGTTTCCGGATCATTTGTATTAATGGGATCCATATGTATGACTGCATCACACTGCAGCTTTTGGCGAAGTTCCATTTCGATGTTATCAATCACGTCATGGAGTTCCAGTATATTGCCGGTAGCAGGAACTTCTGCGTGAAGTGAAATCATAACCCGTCCGGGTCCGTAATTATGTACAATAAGATCGTGAATACCGTGTACAGTGTCATAGGACATGACTATATTTTGAATGGATTCGATAAATTCCGGTGAAGGAGGTTCGCCCAGCAAGGGAGAAATAGTTTCCCTTAAGGCACCGATCCCTGAGTAAAGGATAAAGAGACCTACCAGCATACCACAATAACCGTCGATCATCAGACCGGTATAATTTACAATAACGGTACAAAAGAGAACGACTGTGGTGGAAACAGCATCGCTTAAAGAATCAGCAGCGGTAGCTTTCATGGCGGCACTGTCAATTTTGGCAGCAATTCTGCGGTTATAAAATGTCATATAAAATTTTACAAGAATAGAGGCAAAAAGAATAGCCAGAATTAGTGGACTGCATTCTGTTACAACAGGATGCAGAACCTTATCAAAGGAGGACTTCAATAATTCCACTGCCATCATCAAAATAGCAAGGGATACGATTAGTCCGGAAATGTATTCAATACGACCGTGGCCAAAAGGGTGCCCCGGATCCGGTTTTTTACCTGCCATTTTAAAACCAACAAGAGTAATCAGGGAGGAACCTGCATCGGAAAGGTTGTTAATGGCATCAGCGGTAATGGCGATGGAATGGCTTAGTACACCTGCCAGAAATTTTCCGGCAAACAGTATAAGATTCAAAAAGATTCCCACAAAACTGCAAAGAGATCCATAAGCTTCTCTTACCTTGGGTGACGTGATATTATCTGCATCCGGAATACAAAGATGAATTAAAAATGAAATCATGGAAATAACCTTCTTTCATATGCTATACTTTCTTATTGTAGGACAGAACGACTTATATTTCAAGGAATGACAAGTATATTATTTTACAATGAAATCAATGGAACAGGGAAATAAAATGGAACAAAAAAATAAAGGAATTCAACGAGGTCTTTCTTTACAGCAGATCGTGGATAGCAGAGAACACTGTGTCTTTCGGACAAAAGAAGATTGGGAGCAGTTTGTGAAGCGTCATCATTTTAATATAGAAGAAATACCCCACATTTCCGGTTTGTGGGAGGCACTTCGTGGGCTGTTACAGCCACGGGCCTGGTATATGCAGAATGAAAATACAGAAGTATTGGTGACCGTGACTCTGGGGGATGGTCTGGACGAACTGCAGGAATTGTATCTGGAAAGAGAAGAGGTTGGAGATGCTTATATACTGGAGTGTCTTGGAATGAGCATTTTGCAGAGGGCTTATGAGGAATTACAGCCGTTTCTCCATGATGCATTGAATTTATGGATGGGACCGTTTTGTTTTATAGACCAGCCGGATAGAATAAAGGAAATATTGGAGCAATTAGGTGATTGTACCATCAGCCTGACGGATGCGGGGATGCTGTTGCCCAAAAAGAGTGTGGTGTTTACTGCACCATTAGAAAAAGAGAGAAAGGACAGTTCCTGTCATATTTGTGATCAGTGTACTTTATTTTCCTGTCCGAATAGGGTGTAAAGTTATTGGAACAGTACCTGTTTTATGATAGAATAAAAAACGTTACGGGTTCAAATAATTACAAGAAAAATATCTATATTATTATAAAGGGGTATTCATGCTGATATCTAAAAAAACAAGAGTCAGAATAGCGTGCGGACTTTGTTCCATGCTGTTTTTAGGTTCTTCCCTCATGACACAGGCAGTGGACTATGCTGCTGAGGCAGAGAATCGAAAATATATGGAAATTCAGTCTGATGACTGGAAGAACTGGCCGGCAGGACCGTCCAACGGGGCGGAAGGAGCCATTTTAATGGATGCTGATACCGGAGCTGTATTGTATGCCAAAAATATAGATACCAAAGAATATCCGGCGTCTATTACCAAGGTTATGACAGCACTTGTAGTCATGGAAAATTGTGATATGGAAGAGCAGGTGACTTTTTCCCACGAAGCAGTTTACAGTATTGAAAGAGGATCTTCCAATGTAGGTATGGATGAAGGACAGTCCATGACAGTCAGAGAGTCACTCTATTGTCTGCTTCTTGCTTCGGCAAATGAGGTGGCAAATGCATTGGCAGAGCATGTGGCAGGCAGTGTGGATGCTTTTGCGGATATGATGAATGCCAAAGCAGCAGAACTGGGATGCACCAATACAAATTTTGTTAATCCACATGGTCTTCATGATGATAATCATTATACGACTGCCCATGATATGGCACTTATTTCCAGAGCGTTTTATGAAAATGAAACATTGCGTGAGATGGCGGGAACTATCAGTTATGATATCATAGCCAGCGCCAATCAGCCGGATTCTTTTCAGCTGATGAATCACCATCGGATGCTGCCGGGCTGTATGTATGGCAGCAGGTATAATTATGAATATGCAGTAGGCGGTAAAACGGGATATACAGTGATTGCCAGAGAAACATTGGTAACCTTTGCTAAAAAGGACGATATGAATCTGATCTGTGTAATCATGAAGGAAGAACCCCATGCGCAATATACAGACAGCGAAGATTTGTTTGAATACGGATTTAATAATTTTAAAACTATGAAGCTTTCTGATGCGGTGGAAACCGGTACATTAAATGAACTGGGGCTAAATGGTGCAACATTGACAGAAGATGGATATATTACCATGCCGGCAAAGTTTGAAGCGAGTGATCTGGAATTTCAGGTTGATGGAACTTCACTGGTATGTGCCTACAAAGCAACAGAAGATCAGACGATTGTACTTGGCAGTACAGGTGTAGAAATCGCGAAACAGGAGACCGTGGAGGTTCCTGCCGCAGAAACAGTGGAAACAGAAACCGAAGAAAATAAGAAAGAGATACCTGCGGAAGGTTCCCTGTTACAAAATATTGTGAAGACCGTATTCCTGATACTGATGCTGGCACTAATCGGTGCGTTGGTGGTATATGTAAAACATCAGGTGAAGAGAGACAAGGAACAGGCGGAGAAACGCCGGGCTGTGCTGGAGCGGATGCGAAAGCGCAGGGAGGAAGATTAAACTGTAGTTTAAAGGAATAAAGATTGATGTAAAGTGACGGTTCAGCCGTGTATCATATGCTCACAAGCCCGTTTTCACTACGGTAAACACGTAGCTGTACATAAGTTCGCACAAGACGCGAACTAAGTACAGACGCGTTTACAGTGCTTGTTCGCATACGATACACGGCTGAACCTCGTTTTACGGCAATGTTTAGTTCCTTTATGCTACAGTTGGCTCGGGTTGGTGCAAAACGAAAGAAAGTCCCACTATAGTACTTTGAGAGGTACTTGGAATGCGTCATCACTTAGCGCATGTAGTATATGCGCTTATGTGATGCTACGCAATTCCTGTAGCGAAAGCGTGCCTCGATAAGTACTGTAGTGGGACTTTCTGTGCCTTTTGCAGTAACCTAAACTACAGTTTATTCTGCATCGGCTTTCAGCGCCTTCTTTAACGGTGTCCAGATAATGAACACGATTGCACTGGCAATTAATGCAGTGATCAGCTGTAATGCTGAGAAATTATACTGCAGAGTTGGCAGCATTACGGCCTTCTTTTCAGCAGGGAGATTAGCAGTTACCATAGGCAGCATGATCATTACAATGACGATACCCATGACAGCAGCTTTGCAGACAGAACCGATTACAAGTCCGATTGCCAGACGTGCTGCACCGGCTTTTTTGCCGGCAACTAATCCTACAACAACACCGATTACGATGTTACCGAGCATAATGCCAGGGATCAGTAATGGGAAAGCAGGGCTGCCGCTGATCAGATAAGATGTAACAGGTGTGATAACACCCAGTAAAATGCTGGCTGGAATGCCTACGACCAGGGCGCAGAGAATCAGGCAGATATTGATGATCGGTCCTGTGATTAAGGGACTGATACCTTTGAAAAACTGGCTGGCGATGCAGATAGCCAGTAAAAGAGCTGTTTGTGCAAGTTGTTTCGTTGTGATTTTCATAAAATTCTCCTCTCAAGTGTTTGAATTTATTATGTACGTGAACATTATCATACTTTGTGAAAAAAATGTCAAAACATTTCCAATACAAAATTGCATTTTTTTCAGTTCAATTATGATGAAATGGGTATCCGGATAGGAAAAGCACTGTCTTTCTATGTTGTAATCAAATTTAAAAACTCCTGTCCAGCCATGGAAAGTGGATGTTCGCTGCTCCAAACGGCATAAATTTTCCTGGCAGGGATGGGATTTTTTAGTGGTATTTGAAAAATCTCTCCCTTTGACATAGCTTCTTTGGTAAAAACTTCAGCCACAATGCCAATGCCGATATTGCTTTTTACCAGGGGTACGACCAGATCAGAGGTGGCAAGTTCTATGTTGGGTTCTAACAATTGTCCCTGCTTCTGAAAATAATTTTGAAGAGAAGCACGGGTAGCACTAAGTCCGCCGGTGATGATAAGCGGGTAGGACATCAATTCAGAAAGTTCTTTGGGAGCAGAGAGCAATTCTGTATACTCAGAACCGCAGATGAAGATATCGTGAAAGGTCATAAGCTCTACCATATGAAAATCAGGCTCCATGGAAATAGGGGTTGGTACAATAGCAAGTTCGGCCTCCCCCTGTTTTAACTCAGCCAGGGCAAGGGGACCAATGGTATTGGATATTTTCAGCCGGATCTGCGGGTGTAATGATTTAAAACGGCTCAAATATGGGATCAGGAAACTGTGAAGTGTTACCTCACAGGCAGCGATTCGTACCTGGCCTTCAATTAAAGCTTTCTGTGAGGAAAGCGCCTGTTCGGCATTTAAAATAGATTCACAGGCAGGAGCAACATGCTGGTAGAGCAGTTCCGCTTCCGGTGTCAGTGTGACGCCTTTTTTTGAACGGATGAATAAAGTAATGCCAAGCTCATCTTCCAGACACTTAATGGCGTGACTGACAGAAGGCTGGGTCAGATAAAGCTTGCCGGCAGCAGTAGTGATGTTTTTGTATTTGGCTACATAATAGAAGGTTTTGTAATAATCAAAATGGATTCCCATGAGACAGACTCCCTTGCAAACATATAATATACATAGAAGAATTCTAAACATATAATATACATAGAAGATTTCTATAAATATAATATAAAACATTTATTATATTTATGAAAGAGAAAAGAATATAATACAAAAAGTGTGTGATTTTTGAATCAGCATGTTTACAACGCGAGTAAATAGGAATGAGGAGAAAAAATTATGAATAAGGATCTGACAGTTGGAAAACCGGAAGTGGTTTTATGGAAGTACTGTATACCGCTGTTTGGCAGCATTGTATTTCAGCAGCTCTATAATATTGCAGACAGTCTGGTAGCCGGAAAATTCATTGGTGAAGGAGCTCTTGCAGCAGTAGGAAATTCCTACGAAGTTACATTGATTTATCTGGCGTTTGCATTTGGCTGTAATATTGGATGTTCTGTTATCATATCCCAGCTGTTTGGGGCGAAGCGATTTGGAGAATTAAAAACAGCAGTTTCCACCACGTTTATTGCCAGTGGTATTTTATGTCTGGCATTAATGGCAGCAGGTTTTACCTGTTCAGGTTTTCTGCTGCATTTGATCAATACACCGGAAGAGATTTTTTCAGATTCCATGCTGTATCTGTACATTTATACAGGCGGATTGCTGTTCCTTTTCTTCTATAATATAGCAACCGGTATTTTTTCTGCACTGGGAGATTCTAAGACACCATTTTGGTTTTTGGCAGTTTCTTCGGTGACGAATATTTTTATGGATATACTGTTCGTAAAATCATTTCATATGGGTATTGCCGGAGTAGCATGGGCGACTTTTATCTGTCAGGGGGCCAGCAGTGTGCTGGCAGTGCTGGCTCTGGTACGGCGTTTAAAACAAGTGGAAACCGTGGAAAAACATAAGATGTTTTCATGGGAACTGTTTTGGAAGATTACAGAGATTGCTGCTCCCAGTATTTTGCAGCAGAGTTTTATCTCCATTGGAAATATCGTGATACAGAGTGTAATCAATAGCTTTGGTGCAAGTGTAATTGCAGGATATGCAGCCGCCATCAAATTAAATAATTTTGCTATTACTACATTTACAACATTGGGAAATGGAATGTCCAATTTCACGGCACAAAATATTGGCGCAGGCAAGCTGGAGCGTATCAAGCGAGGCTTTAGGGGTGGCTTGGGAATGGCATACCTGATAGCTTTGCCTTTTATCCTGTTGTATTTGTTCGCGGGGCAATATGTGGTACATATTTTCATGAACGGGGATAGTGTAGATGCCCTTGCAACCGGGGTAAGAATTCTGGAAATTCTGGCACCGTTTTATCTGGTAGTAGCAACGAAACTGATTGCCGATGGTATCCTGAGAGGTGCCGGCGCCATGAAACAGTTTATGATGGCTACTTTTACTGATTTGATACTCAGAGTGGTACTTGCCTTTGTATTATCTTCACGATTGGGGGAAACGGGGATCTGGATGTCCTGGCCGATCGGCTGGACGATTGCTGCGATTATGTCAGTTAGCTTTTATAAAAGCGGCTGCTGGAAAAAGGATTATGGTGTGTGAATCGTCTGAAAAAAAGATAAGAAACAATTGTTTCTAATAATGGTTTGACTACAATTGCAAATATTTATATAATGAATGTATTACTAATGGTTCTGAAAAATAAATATAAGAGAAAGTACACGGAAGCCGTGGGAGGAACGAATATGGCAAAAGACAAGGTAGCGCTGTAGGAAACCGGGGGAAAAGAGAGTAAGGTAAGGTTTGTATCCAGCATGAAGATTAAAATCATGACAATGACGCTGTTTTCAGCAATTGTGGCGGTTGCGATATGTTTGCTGACAGTAATTCCCAATTACAAAACAAACATTGGAAACACAGTTATGTCAACTATGCTGAGTCTTGTAAAGGCGTACAGTTCTCAGGTAGAGCGTACCATTTCGGCAGGAGATCCCGGCTATGATCAGTATGCAGATGTTCTGACAGAAGCTAAAGTGGAAGGAATGTCAACTTCTTATGCCTATCTGGTAGATTCCCAAGGTACCATGCTCTATCATCCGACAGAAGACAAGGTAGGAAATGTGGTAGAAAACTCTGTGGTAAAGGAATTGGTAGCAGAGTTACAGGCAGGTGGCCATCCGGCAGATGCAGTTGTTTCCTATGAATATAAGGATGCAATGAAGTATGCCAGTTACGCCGTGTTATCTAATAACAGTATCTTAGTTATCACAGCTGATGAGGCTGAAGCCATGCAGGCAGTTGTTGCAATAGAGACTAGATGCTTTCAGTTGTGCATCTTCCTGCTGATTTTAATCAGTGCATATACCATAATTGGCAGTACCTTTATGATTCGTCCGTTAATACATCTTACAAAGGTCGTATCAGATACAGCTGATTTTGATTTTTCCCTGAATCCTATGATGGACAAGTTATGTGCCAGAAAGGATGAAATGGGAGTTATCGCAAAAGCAATATATCAAATGCGGTTGAACCTTAGAGCCATGGTAGAGAACATGGTGGAAGTAGAACATGTGATTACAGAAAGTGTAGATGAGTTAAAGCAGATCAGTGTGGAAATCAACAGTAAATGTACAGATAATTCTGCTACCACCGAGGAACTGGCAGCAGGCATGGAGGAGACTTCCGCTTCTACTGAAACCATTCATGAGAGTATTGGCGTGATGCAGGATGGTGCAGAGCACATCAAGCAGCTTTCTGTAGAAGGCGAACAGATGTCCAATGAGATCAGAAAACGGGCAGATGGCTTGAAAGAAACTACAAATACTGCAATTGAGCGTACCAATTCCAAGTTCCAGGAGATACAGACTAAGACTAATGCCGCAATGGAACAGTCCAAGGCTGTAGAGAAGATCAATGAACTGACAGGTGCGATTATGGAAATATCTTCTCAGACCAGCTTACTGGCATTAAATGCGACTATTGAAGCTGCCAGAGCAGGTGAAGCAGGAAGAGGTTTTGCAGTTGTTGCAACAGAGATTGGAAAGCTGGCAAACCAGACATCAGAGACCGTTTCCAGTATTGATTCTATTGTAAAAGAGGTAAATGAGGCTGTTGCCAGTATGACAGACAGTTTGGAAGGAATCGAAAACTTCTTAGAGACTGTAGTTATCAAGGATTACAGCCAGTTCTCAGAGGTTAGTGTACAGTACGATGAAGATGCTCAGAGTGTAAATGAGAATATGACCACCATTGAGCAGGCAATTAATCAGCTGAATGATACGATAGCAGAGATCACAGATGCGATTACTGCTATTAATGATACTGTAAATGAGTCCGCTCAGGGTGTTACAGATATAGCAGAGAAGACAACGGAAGTAGTAACCCAGACTGTGAATAACAATGAACTGGTAGATCACTGTCTGGAAACAGTACAGCAATTGCAGAAGATAGTAGAACAATTTAAATTGGAGTAATCAGATGGTTTTAAATGTAGAACACTTAACACATGGTTTTGGAGATAGAGCAATTTTTCAGGATGTTTCTTTTCGTTTATTAAAGGGAGAGCATATTGGATTAATTGGAGCAAATGGAGAAGGTAAGAGTACCTTCATGAATATTATCACCGGCAAGCTTATGCCGGATGAAGGAAAAGTAGAATGGAATAAAAATGTCCGTGTCGGTTATCTGGATCAGCATACCGTTCTGGAAAAGGGAATGACCATAGGCAGTGTATTAAGATCAGCTTTTTCTTTCCTCACGGAAATGGAAAATCAGATCAACCAGATCTATGAATCCATGGCAGATGCCACAGAGGAAGAGATTAATACCATGTTAGAGGAGGTAGGAACCTTGCAGGATCTGCTTACCTATCATGATTATTATATGATCGATGCCAAGGTGGAACAGGTGGCAAGAGCATTGGGACTTTTGGATCTGGGACTGGAGCATGATGTAACAGATCTAAGCGGCGGTCAGCGAACCAAAGTATTGCTGGCAAAGCTGTTACTGGAAAAGCCGGATATCCTGTTACTGGATGAGCCTACCAACTACCTGGATGCAGAACATATTGCATGGTTGAAACGGTATTTGCTGGATTATGAGAATGCTTTTATTTTAATATCCCATGATATTCCGTTTTTAAATGAAGTAGTTAATATTATTTATCATATGGAAAATCAGGAATTGAACCGTTATGTAGGCAATTATGAGGAGTTCCAGAAGGTTCATGAGATGCGAAAGGCACAAAAGGAAGCAGCTTTTAATCGCCAGCAGCAGGAGATCAGCGAATTAAAAGATTTTGTTGCCAGAAATAAAGCAAGGGTTGCCACCAGAAACATGGCCATGTCCAGACAGAAGAAGCTGGATAAAATGGATGTAATTGAGCTGGCAGCAGAAAAACCCAAGCCGGAGTTTCGGTTTAAAGAGGCCAGAGCTACAGGCAAGATGATTTTCGAAACAGAAGATCTGGTCATTGGTTATGATAAAGAGGCACCGTTATCCAAGCCTATTAATCTGCGCATGGAACGTGGTGAGAAGATAGCCATTACAGGAACAAATGGTATTGGTAAGAGTACCTTGTTAAAGAGTCTGCTGGGGATCATCCCGGCACTGGAGGGAAAAGCACAGCTGGGAGATTATCTTTATCCCGGTTATTTTGAGCAGGAGATGAAGGCCTCTTCTAATTCCTGTATCGAAGAGATATGGGAGACATTCCCTTCCTATACCCAGTATGAGGTGCGTGCTGCCTTGGCAAAATGCGGATTGACGACACAGCATATAGAAAGTCTGGTACGTGTATTGTCCGGTGGTGAGCAGGCAAAAGTCAGATTATGTAAACTTATCAACCAGGAAACCAATTTCCTGATCCTGGATGAGCCGACCAACCATTTGGATGTGGATGCAAAGGAAGAATTAAAAAGAGCACTGACAGCCTACAAAGGTGCAGTGCTCCTGGTATGCCATGAGCCGGAGTTCTATGAAGGTGTGGTAAGCAAGGTGTGGAACTTAGAGGAATATAGCCGTTTTCATTAAATAAATCAGGCATATTTATATTTTCCGCGCATTTTGATCAGGAAGAAAAATGTAACAAACAGGGCAGCTGCTTCGGCAACCACAATGGCTGTCCATACGCCATCCAGACCAAAGATCATGGGCAGGAGCAAGACTGCCAATATCTGGAACAGCAGTGTTCTTAAGAAAGAAATCAAGGCAGATACCAATCCGTTATTTAAAGCAGTAAAAAATCCGGAGCCGTAAATGCTATATCCCATAAAGAAAAAGGCAATGGAATAAAGAGCAAAGCCACGATGTGTCATATCCAGCAGAGCCTTGTCATAACCAACGAAAATATGTGACAGCGGATATGCCAACAGTTCAGCTGTAATGGTGAGCACAACACCGGTAACAGTAATGAACACCATGCTTTTCCGGAACATATTTTTCAGCTCATCTGTATGGCCTGCACCGTAATGGTATCCTACGATAGGACCGCTGCCGATGGAATAGCCGATAAATGCAGATATGAATATAAAATTCACATACATGATGACACCATAGGCGGCGATACCGTTTTCTCCGGCAAGTCTCATCAGCTGGAAGTTGTAAAGCATATTTACCAGTGAAAGGGAGACATTAACCATTAATTCAGAGGAACCGTTTAAGCAGGTCTGAAGTAATACCCTTGGGTATATGGAAGTCTTTACCAGTTTTAGTCTGCTGGGATTGGGACGGGCAAAATAAACCAGAGGCAAAAAACCACCGATTATCTGGCTGATGGCAGTAGCCAGTGCAGCACCGATCAGTCCCCATTTTAAGACAGCAACGAATAAAGCATCCAATAGGATATTTGTGATACCCGCGAGAACTGTGATGCCCAGACCCAGGCGAGGCTTTTCAGCTGTTACCATAAAGCTCTGGAAGACATTTTGCAGCATAAAGGCAGTGAGCACCGGCATTAAAACATAGCCGTAGAGGATGCAGTTTTCCAGCATCTCACCTGTAGCACCAAGGGTGATGGCGATTGGTCTGACCATGAAAAGACCAAGTATGGTAAGTAAAACACCGATGACAATGGTGCAGTAGACCAAAAGAGAAAAATATTGATTTGCTTTTTCTTCCTTACCTTCCCCTAAGGTAACGGCAATAATGGCACTTCCACCGGTACCGATCATAAAACCCAGAGCACCGAACAGCATGAGAAAAGGCAGGATTAGGTTTATAGCGGCAAAGGGTGTTTTCCCAACGAAGTTAGATACGAAAAGTCCATCGATTACACCATAGATGGAAGTGAAGATCATCATGATAATGGAAGGTATCACGAATCGTATTAATTTTGAATAAGTAAAATGTTCTGATAATTGTATCATTAATAAGTCTCCAAATTCTTTAATTTTTCAGCAAAGAGATCCAGATATTTCTGGGTCAGATTCAAAAGAGCATCTCGCTCTGTCTTTGTCATTTCGGCAAAAATTTCATTTTCCAAACGAATCATGGGATGGATTTTTTCTTCTAATAAATGATTTCCTTTTTCTGTTGAAAAGACCAGCATATCCCGACCATTTCCGGGTTTTAAGTATATGATTTCCTCTTTTTCCAGCTTTCGGATGGCAGAATTGATGGTCTGCTTGCTGGTGCCGGACAGGTTACAGATATCTCTTTGGGTGCAGCCGTTTCCAAATTCGCACAGGGCATAGAGAATATTCATGGTGCTGTCTGACAGTCCCATTTTCAGCGCTGCCAGGTGGTATTGACCGTTTATCTCGCTGTTAAGATAGTTGAAACGCTTTAATTCAGCGGTGCTTTCTCTTTCTTGTGTGTCTGTGTCAGGCTTGGTATTGGTTTTCATGGGTAAGTCCTTTCAATGGTAAAACGGTTTACAGAGTATCAGATAGTCATATTGCAGCATATATTAGTCCGAAATCATACTTAAAAATATAGTACGATTTCGGACTAGTGTCAATAGCAGGAATAAATTGGCATAGTTTACCAATACTAGAATTGGGCGAAGTGCTTTATAGAAAGCAGGAAGAAAATAAAAGGTAGAGGAGTGTGCCAAAATGGAATTTGTAGAAAAAGAGTTTTTACATTTTATGGAGAAGTTTGATGCCTGTCCGTTTGCCATGATCATAAATGGAGAAACGAAGCAAATAGGTGAGGGAACACCGGTTTTTACCGTAAAGATACACAGGATTCCGGATACAAATGATCTGCTGACCAGTACATCCATTGCATTGGGTGAGGCCTATATGGATGGGGATATTGAAATCGAGGGGGATCTTTATACAGCATTGAACGCATTTCTGGGACAGCTGGGGAAGTTCTCTACTGATCATAAGAAATTAAAAAAGCTGATGTTCTCATCTGATTCTAAGAAGAACCAGTCAAAGGAGGTCTGCTCCCATTATGATCTTGGAAATGATTTTTACAAGCTTTGGCTGGATGAAAGCCTGAGTTACTTCTGTGGATATTTTACTTCTAAACAGGATACCTTGTACGAGGCACAGTGTAATAAGGTAGAGAGAATCCTGCAGAAACTGGATTTAAAAGAAGGTATGCGGGTACTTGATATCGGGTGCGGATGGGGATTTTTGTTAATACAGGCAGCCAAACAATATAAGGTATATGGAGTTGGCATTACACTGAGTAAGGA
Source organism: Lachnospiraceae bacterium (assembly GCA_028693705.1). Taxonomy (GTDB): domain Bacteria; phylum Bacillota; class Clostridia; order Lachnospirales; family Lachnospiraceae; genus JAQUUX01. The sequence continues at coordinate 30,132 of JAQUUX010000040.1, forward strand.
ACAGCAGAAAAAATTTGAGGAACGGATCAGGGCAGAACATCTGGAAGAATATCTTCGGGTGGAACTTTTGGATTACAGGGATTTAAAGAAGCTTGATACGGTATTTGACCGGGTTGTCAGTGTGGGCATGGTGGAACATGTAGGTCGTGATAACTATGATGCTTTTATGCAGTGTGCAAAAGAAGTGATGAAACCCGGCGGTTTATTTTTATTACATTTTATCAGCGCTTTGCAGGAACATCCGGGAGATGCCTGGATAAAAAAGTATATATTCCCTGGCGGGGTGATACCATCATTGCGGGAGATAATCCATATAGCGGGAGATAAGAGCTTCTTTACCATTGATGTGGAGAGTATACGGAGACATTATAATAAAACTTTATTATGCTGGAATGCAAATTTTCAGGAGCGTCGAGCGGAAGTGGTGTCCATGTTTGACGAACGATTCGCCAGAATGTGGGAGCTGTATCTGTGTGCCTGTGCGGCAACTTTTCAAAATGGAGTTATTGATGTGCACCAGGTTTTATTTACCAACGGAGTGAATAATGACCTGCCGGAGACACGGTGGTATTGAGATCATTTATTACTTTCGCAAAAATAGTCGAGTGCAGCATCCTTTCTTTCGCTAGAATGAAGTTCGACATAGAGAACTGAAAAAGAAAGACTAACTATTAAAAGTCAAGTCTAAAATGATATTTTTGAATGAATTGCAGAAATGCATTTCAGATAGATTTGAACCTTGAAAACTGCATGACAAATAGAGCATCTGTGTAGGTGCTCAAAAG
>JAQUUX010000115.1 GCA_028693705.1 Lachnospiraceae bacterium
TTTGGTAGCTTAATTTTACATCAAAAAGGAATGAGATTCCTTATATTTTGGGCATTTTTTTAAAGTTGTTCATTACAATGCTGATAAAATCAGGAGCTTGTGGATAAATCTGCGGAAACTCAAGATGATTCTATTTATGAATGCCTTCGGAAAACAGAAAAACAGACAGATATTTCTATCCGTCTGTCATAATGTATAAGTCTAATTTAACTTGTTTTTAATAATTTGAGTTAATTTTCTAAATTTTCCAGATATTTTTTCCACTCAGTAAATACTGTCTCCGGCTCCATTTTCTCCTGGATCTGTGTCGCCTTTATACCCAACTGCTGTTCCAGTTGTGGATGTGTGAGTATCTGTTCCAGCTTCTCTGCCAGTTTTTCATCATCATTCACCGGTACCAGCATTCCATTTACCCCATCTTCGATCAATTCCGCCGGACCGCCACAGGGACAATCTGTGGAAACACAGGCAAGTCCCAGGGACATGGCTTCTATCAGAGCATTCGGCGAGCCCTCTGTATTAGAAGTCATTACAAATATTCTGGACCGGTAAATATCCTCTGGAATATTACTGCTCTCTCCCGGCATCTTAATCTGTTCTCGAATCCCCAGACTGTCAGCCAGCTGTTCCAATTCTGCTCTCTTGGGACCTTCCCCATAAATCGTTACATATACATCCGGGAACTTTCCTGCAATTCTGGCAAACGCACTAACCAGCATTTTCTGGTTCTTATTCTCATCCATTGTAGTAACGGTAACAATTTCGTTTTTACGTTCTCCCTCAAACCTTTCTTTGATAAATAGAGGATTTAAAGGATTTGGCAGAATAACTGCTTTTTTCTGTATAGGCTTTGAAAAATATGCCTTTGCCTGATTGGTCTGTAATACGATCCCGGCTGCATGAGGAAATAACAGTTTTGCTGCCAGATTCATACTCTTAGAGGCATATTCACTGGCCGGATTGCCACGTACGGATATAACCACCGGAATATGCAGTTTCCAAGTGGATAAAAGTGCCATCATATTATTCTTACCCACGAAAGAAACAATCAATGCCGGTTTGTTTTCTTTCCAGATGTCAGATAAGGTATGAACCCTTGTTTTAAAATTCTGCAACCGGTTTCCTTGTAGTTTGTCTTCTGCCGGTTCCGAAATAATCCTGGTAATCTCCGAACTGATCACATATTCCAATTCAGGTGGTTTTCGATAAGGCGTTACAATAGATACTTTATAACCTTCTCTTAAAAAACCTTCTGCCAAATTAACGATTACCCGTTCTGCACCGCCTCTTCGCAAGGTGCTGATATAAAACATGATATGTTTCTTTTCTGGCATAGAAAACCTCCATGTTGAAGTTTTCTGCGGGAAACCGCGTTCTACTTCTTCTCTATGATTTCTTCTATATACTGCTTCCATGCTGCATATACAGCCGTTGCATTTACCATGGTTCGAATTTCCATGGCTTTTCGTCCCATTTTTTCCGCCTGTTCAGGATGCATTAACATATACTCCATTGCCTCCTGCAGTTCTTTTAATCCGCCAACCGGGATCAGATACCCATTTTCTTCATGCTGTATCAGAGTTGCCGGACCACCACAGGGACAATCAGTAGCAATACATGGTATGCCCATTGCCATGGCTTCTATCAGAGCATTCGGCATCCCCTCGTAATCTGATGGCAATACGAAAAGGGACGCATCCACTATTTCCTGATCCAGATGTGTAGTGGTACCCATAAAGCGAACTTTGTCCTCTATATTTTTCACACGAATATAGTCATTCAACTCTTCCAGGCTGCCATCCCCACTATCAGCCCCATAGATATGAAGTTCCAAATCTGCAGGTAGCTGTTTGGATATGTTCTGTTCCAGCATTGATGAGAACGCTTTTACCAATAGCAGTTGATTCTTCTGTCTGGTAATCCTCCCCACAGTAACAATTACCGATCGTCTCTTCTCCGGCAATTCCATATGAAGGAATTTATCCTCCATGGGGTTTAATAAAATGCGGGACTTTTCCTGGAAGTCTTTTGAAAAAAATTCACTGGCTTCTTTTGTTTGAAATACACATCCTGCTGCCCTATGGGTCATCATATGATTCCATATTCTGTTGCGCATACCTGCATAATCTATTTTGGGATCATTTCGAACAGATACCAGAAGCGGGATATTCATTCCTTTCATCGCCCAGGCTGCTCTATAGTTGGCCTTTTGCATAAAAGAGATAACAATATCCGGCTGTTCTCTTTCGATACATTTTCTCAGATATTTCATTCTCAAGTATATCTTTAAGACACGGCTTTTCTTCTCATCTGCATCCGTCAGACCTACTGTGATCCTCTTTACAGACTCTGCCACTGCATACTCTTCATCTGCAGTCCATTCCGTAGCAATCACTACCTGCTTACCATCTGCTGCCAAACGATCTGCCAGCACAGAGACTACATGTTCTGCTCCACCTTTTCCAAGGCTGTTAATGTGAAATAAGATTTTCATTTATAGCCTTTCATATCGTTTTGCCAGATCGTCCAGAGCATATCCGGCATTCTGCAATACTTCGATCCGGTTCTCCCTATCCTCGGACTCTCTGCACTCTGTTGCCAGTCGAACCGCCAAATCAGCCCATTTATCAGCCTCATCCTGTAGACTCAGCTTATGAATGAGTTCAGTCAGAGCAATTTCATCAGTGATCACATCTGATATCAAACAGGGAACACCCGCCGCCTGCGCCTCCACCAGTGTAATGGGAAGTCCTTCATAAATGGATGGGAAAATCAGACAATCCAGCATTTGCACCATATCATAGATATCATTTCTGGTTCCGGTGAATATTACTTTTTTCTGCAATCCTAATTCTGTTACCTGCTTTTCTATTTCTTCCTGTAACTCACCACTGCCAATTAGAAACAATACGGCATCTTCCCGTTTCTTTGCAATTTCTGCGAAAATCTCTAACAGAAATTTATGGTTTTTAGGATAGAAAAAATTACCAATATGTCCAAACACCAGTTTATCCAATACGTTCCATTCCTGGCGCTTTTCTCTTCTAATCTCCGGATGATAGCTGTATCTGTCTAAATCAATTCCATTATAAACCACCTGAAAAGATGCCTTTCCAAACATCCACTCTCCAGCCTGTTTAGAACATGCATAGCGATCGGTAGACAAATTTACCAGCAAGGGCCTTAACATTTTATGAAAAAAAGGATGCACAGCGTTGGTGGAATGAGAATGCGGAATTCTCACAGTCGCGCCACCTCTTTTCGCCGCCAGCAGGTCAATAGCTACCGTTGCTGTGTCGGTCTGTCTGAATACAATATCGTAATGATTTTCCCTGATAATATCCCTGATTTCAGAATAATACTTCCATGGATTTTTTGACATTCGTGTTACTTTATATACCTTACCACCCATTTGCCTGATCGTTTCATGGTAATTATCCGGCTTTTCACCCATTACGATAAAATCGAACTGCATCCTTGTCCGATCAATATTCCGGTATATATTCATGAGGAAATTACTCATGCCATCCGGTGCCATGTTTCCTACGATGTGCAGTATACGTTTCATTCCTGATTGCTCCCAGTTCTCTATCATTTATTTTTCATATATCGTCATGAATTCAAAATCTTCTTTATTATATCCCCGCTCTTGCAATTGCTCGATAATCCAACCTTCATCATTTGGTTCTCTTCCAACCAATGGTTCAATCGTATTTTTTATAAGTAACACCTTAGATGGAAACCGATTAGGAAATTGCTTATAATACTGTTCCAAACGTGCGCTGGAAACATTTATTTTCCATGCCGTTGGTGCTGCATTTCTTGCCTCAGTGAATAGGTAAAGCATCGAACCACAATAAGAAATAAACACTGAATCTGTATCTGGATCAATTTCTTCTCTGATCAGATTATATAGATTATCATAAATTTCTTTATCTTCCCTTTTCGTATATAAATACTTAGCCGGCCCATTTTCAATTTGAATTATCTGATCCTTCAAATGACTCTCTTTATATACATACTCAAAGCGATAGTTCAGTCCAGAAATATAGACCGTTCCCAACATAAGCACTATATATGCAATAACAACGGATGAAAGAATGCGAATATAATGAACATCTCTCAACTGTCTATATTGTCCCTCTAAAAATTCTGCAAGCATTGGTAAAGTTACGATACAGATTACTACAGCACTACTGGCGACTCCTGTCAGTCCTGTATCAGAGGCAAAAGTTGTAGCTATAGCGAAAATAAAACCGATGACTATAAATATAGAATATCGATTTGACCTACCCAATATAAAGGTTTCTATCCCTATCAAAGCAAGAAAAATAGTACCCAATTGAGTATCTGTTTCCCAACATTTCGAAATTATGCAATAGAGAAATACAATCCATATGAGCAAATTAACGGTTACATTTATTTTTGTCGAAAACTTTTTTCTAAGAAAATGCCAGCCTAATGAAAGTATCAACAATAATGTGATTCTTTTCATTTCCATAATTCCAAAACGTTCAAACTGAGCAAAAAAGGTTACAAAACCGTCTCCCAGTGCCTTGGGTGGATGTCCCGGATCTGATAAGATAAAATGCAAATTATTTAGAATAGCTGATAATGAAGAATTTATTAATGTCCAAATCAGCACAATCATTACAGTGAAAGTAATTCCAATTGTTAAATATACCCATATCCTTTTCCAACTGTTATTTGATACAAACAAAATACCAAATGATACCACAATGTAAAATATAGCAAGATACGGATTGCATAAAGTCGCTAATGATAATAATATACCCACTCCTATGCATCTCACTTTGCCAAACTCCTGGTAAACCATATAGATAAGCATAGATGCGTACACCAGGCACCCCAGTGAAATGGTATTATAAGATAATGTCGCAATATTGCATTTCGTGTAAAAAAGATATGTGAATGCCGAGCCAAAAGCTACAATGTGGCTATATGGGACAGGAAAATATTTTTTCACAAAGAAATACACTCTTATTGCCAGTGCCATTTGAAATATGAGATACAAAATACGAAAAAACAGAATAATACCACTGGTTCCCCAAAGCGAACAATATAATGTGACAAATGGCAGCAAAATAATTGATGATGTCTGGGCTAAAAACCAATTTTCTGCCAAAAACATATCTCCCTGATACAATCTGTATGCATCTGAAAGATACATTGCTTCATCTGTCCAATCCATTCCATAAAAGGTACGAATGAGTAATGCCATGGATAACATTATCAATCCTGTCACTGCCAGTATTTCTTTACATGCATTCTTATTTTTCGGTAGTATGTTCAAAAATTTCTCCTTCATTATTCCAAACTAATTATAATCTTTATTGTGTTCCCGCTGTTTCTCCACAATGAAAACAGGTTTTCTCTTCACAGAATCAAAGCAGCGCCAGATATAATCTCCCAGAATCGCTAATGTCATCATGATAATGCCAAAAGCAAATAAAATCGTAATAAAGAGACTTGTCCATCCGACTACCTCTTCTCCAATGACCAGCCAGTTTACCAGTGAATAAATAATAAGTGCAACTGAAATCACACAGGCAAATACCCCAACACCGGCCACAAAGTGGATCGGGAAATTAGAATTAGAGAACATCATATCCATAAAACATTTAACCTTCTTTTTCAAAGTCCATTTGCTGCTGCCGATTTCTCTTGCTTTTCTGATATATGGAACAGTTGCAGTTTTAAATCCGAGCCATAATATCTGTCCTTCAATGGCAATGTTAGTCTCATCCATGTTTAAGAGAACTGTAATGGCTCTTCTATCCAGCAGGAAAATATTAAATCCACCCTTGGGCATCTGAGGGAAAGCCAGTTTCCTGGCACACCAGTAATAAAAATTGGCAAAAAACTGCTGTGTTGCACCTTCTTCACGCTTCTCACGAACTGCCAGCACAACATTATTACCATCTTTCCATTTTTGGAACATCTCCAATATCAAGGTACTGTCTTCCTGTAAATCAGCTGCCTTATTAATAGCACAATCTCCGGTACAATGGGCATAGCCGCAAAGAATGGCCGGATGTTCTCCAAAATTTCTGGACAAATGATACAAGTGCACCCTCTCATCCTGTTCAAAAACCTGATTCATCTCGTTCCAACTGTTATCTTTACTTCCATCATCTACCATGATAATTTCGTAATCATCTCCACCATCCAAAATCGGTTGTAACGCTTTTTTCTTCATGTCTTCATATAAGGGTAACAACGCACCTTCATTATAATAGACTGGAATAATAATACTTAT
>JAQUUX010000116.1 GCA_028693705.1 Lachnospiraceae bacterium
TTTGGTAGCTTAATTTTACATCAAAAAGGAATGAGATTCCTTATATTTTGGGCATTTTTTTAAAGTTGTTCATTACAATGCTGATAAAATCAGGAGCTTGTGGATAAATCTGCGGAAACTCAAGTATCCTTTCTATTTACTCAAAATAAATTATTTGTTATAATATCTTCCAGAGATTAGAGCCTCATAAGAAAATTATGTCACTCGGCACGGAGCAGTCATTTATTGGCTGCTCTCATTTCTTTTTTTGTACTTTTTTCCTAGGTTCATACCAGTCCGGACAGTTCTTAGTACTAACACCCTCATTGAAACAGTACCTGTAGCACCCTACGCCGTTCTGAATGCACTTCCACAGTCCTTTACCGGATTGACCTATACATGGCACCCCATTCTCAAAACAATGCTTTCTTACCTCATATTTGTCACATGGACACTGGATATTATTTTCAGCGAAATCAACATCGTCAATGCGGTACATATAGCACTTATTGTTTGCGAAATGTCTGCATGTTTTTGCATATTCCCGGTTTTTCTTTACCAAGTATTCATCAAAACTAATCTGTCCGTTCATGGTATTTTCCTCTTAGCAGATACACTTCTGAAACTCCCGCAATTCTTCCAGAATCTTTGTTTCCTCGTCAATTATTTCAGATGCCATAATTATTCTGGTAGTAATTGCCTTTTTTACTGCTTCCGGTACTTTCTGTCTGCCGTTTATTACTTCTCCCATAGGCTTAAAACTAATTGCTGCAGCAAGTCTGTCATTTTCCACAGCAGGCGCACTATCATTATCAGCAACTGGCGTTTCCTCTTTTTCATTTTTGGTATCCGGTTTCTTAGCCCCGGAAATCTCACACCCGTTTTTCAAAAGTATTTCCGATATCTGTCCGCAGGTACAGCCATTAAGGTCTGCCAACATCTCGATCTGCTGTCTTTTGTTCTTGGCAGCCGTGTACCGCTTTATTATTTCTGTCGTTTTCATTTCCATGATATTTCTCCTTGCCGGAATCGTGCTTTCTGATCATGGCATTACAAATATCATCCAGCTGCCATCCGCACATCCGCATTACATTAACTTCATCCATTTCAGCCATATTTTATGGTGCCGCTTACGTCCGGCACCTGGACGCTAAATAGGTGGCTTTTAAATCCCCGTGATATAAACAAGCCAGAGCATGTTTCTTTTGGCTATTTGCCAGGTGTCTCAACCTTTATGATTCCAGCAATAATAAGATCCGCATTTGATATGCACTGGCGGGAGTGCTTTTCATTTTCCACCAGCACAAAATGCTCATACTGCTCGATCACCGTGTATGTAACATCAATAGCCTTTTTGCGGCTATCTCCCTCATAATCCAACTCCTGCCGAGTAAACTTCGTTCCCGGTGGAATTACAACAGACATTTTCAATTCCCGGTCAACTCCTTTTCCAGTTCCGCCATATCCCCATAATCAGTTTTGGGGAAATCGTTAAAAGAATTTTTCCTTGCCGGTATTCCCGGTGGTGCAGATTTGTCCTGACGCGCCCAGTTCCTAACAGCAGCTTTCCAATCCTTCATCTTGTTTTTCCCAATCATCCAACCCTTGGAAGTGTAAAAATCAATAAAGCGATCAACATCAATTGAATACCCTTTTTCCCGGCAATATCCGCTCACATTCTCCGGTGTGGGTGGCACGAATGATTTTTTCGTGCCCTTAATCTCTTTATCATTTTCATTATCATTAACATTTACATTTACATTTACATTAGGTAATGGTTTGGTTACAGTTTGGTTACGGTTAGGTATCGGTTTGGTATCGCTTTGGTAACACTTAGGTTTCTTACCACCCTTAAAACCGTTCTCATATCGGCGGTTATTGGCATCTATTTGAGGTTTTGTCAGGGTAAAAACCGTATGAGCAATACCATCCGATTCTTCCGGAACAATATTATTTAGTCCGTATTCCAAAATGGCAGATACTGCCTTTTTGAAATCTTCTGGCGGTAGATTTCTGACAGCCTCGTAAAAACTCTTATAAAACACAATGCTATCTCTCATACGCTATTAGACTCCATAAGATCAAATATGCTTATCTGATTCTTCTCCAGATCACTTACAGGCTTAGGATTATTTTTGTCCATGTAGTAATTCATTCCAGTTAGCTTATCTTTTAAGCTATTAAATCGTCTGGCTTCCTGTGCCTTGTATAACCTTGCTAGATGCTTTTCATCTTCTGCCGGTATAAAATATCCATTACCGTCAGAAAGGTTAACTATTAGGCTCTTACCTGATGCGTTTACCAGTTCTATCATCTCTCTGACCTTACGATCTGACATATGTGTAATACTGGATAGATACCTTCGGCTTACCGCATTTATCCTTCCAACCGGTATAAGAGATATAAATTCATCAAATCCTGTTACCATTTTCATCACTTCCGCTCCATTCCCGGTAAAGTGCAATAAAATCATCCAATGAAAGCGTTACAAGCCAATCGCAGTGATTCTTACGATGCATCACTACCGGCATCTCTCCGGAAACCGCATCATGCTTTGATTGTGCCATCGCATCATACAGATTAAGATGCTCTACACGCTTGCATTCGATATGTATTCCTGGTAGACCGACCACATCCGCGTCTCCGTTCGATCCGCAGTATTGCTGTCCTCTCCTGCACATATAACCGTAATCCTTTAATTTATTTGAGAGTTCCCGTTCTCCGGCGGCTCCCTTTGCCCTGCTATTCATAAATAGTTCCTTCCAAACTCTGACATAAACTGTTCTCTGGTTCCGTAATTCTCTTCGTAATACTGCTGACACCGCTGTTTAAGTACCGTATCAACCGCCTTTGCACTCTGCCCGGCAAATACTCCATTGGGATGTAACTCCGGCTTTAGTGGGGCAATGAAACCGTATTTCTCACACTTCTCTTTCATGCCACCGCCTGCCAGATAAAAGCAATGATGTCTTTCCACAGGAGCAGATCCGGTAAACATGCAATGATCCATATCATCAGTAAAAATACTCCATAATTTTTTCATGGTTTCCACTCCTGTTTCATGCGTTCCAGTTCTTCCGGTGGCAGTGTCTCTATTCCGAGTGCCTTTGCCTCATCTATAATCTGGTCAATGAAATGAGCCATCTCCTGGGTGTCATACTCACTGGATCCTTTTATCATCAGATAAGACTTGAATTTTCCGTGTTCACTTATATATTTCCAGTGCCCTGGTATAGTTGTCATATCTGCCGTAGTAGTAATAGTTACATATCCGCCATCTTCATTTTCATAAAATTGACCGTACTTCTGCAGCATTTCCTCATATACTTCATCCTTACTGGAAAAAACAGCATCGGCAATTTTTGTGATAAGCACCCAGCAATAAGCATTGGCATCTAAACTACGTTTCTGGCGGTATTTAGCCACCTTGATAGAAAGCCTGTCCAAATCCTTGATCTTGTCATATTGTGACCGGATAATGGCACTCTCGTTTACGTCAAAGGTAATCTGGAAGCGGTTTGTTTCAAAGTTCTGTACTACTCCAACTGTTTTCCCAGTAAATTCCATAATTACTCACCATACTTTTCCTGTAATGCTCGCAACATATAACCTGCGTCCTTTGCTGTAAGAGTCTGCCACGTCTTACCGTTATTCTTAATCCAGTAATCAATATTCAATTTGTTTTTCTGCGCGGTCTGTTTTAATGCGATAATCTGCGCCTCAGTAATTGGTTCCTCTTCTTCTGGAATCAAGTTCTGGAACGGCTGCATTTCTTCTTTCAACCACAAATCAAATCCAAGCCCCGTCTGAATAGCAACACACTTAACAAAAGATCTGCACATACTGTTCCATACTCTCTGCTGGCTCATGGAATTGTCCTTAACCGGATTCGAGCCATTCATAACAGGAGACTGCATTTCATATTCATTATCATCAATGACAACCTTTATTCTGGTTTCATAGCAACGATTAGTATTACTCTTGCTGTCAGTAAATACCGTTTCGGTCATTCTAAGACTCGTACCCGTTTTTTCATCTGGAATAGGAATCCAGTAGACCTTTTCAGCACCATTCTCATGTAACAAATCCATACACTTTGCCCAGTTGAGATATGTCATTCCGTCTCTTTCCTCGCAAAACGGTTTCACATCTATTTTCCTTAATTCTTCATAGGTCTTTAACACCGCACACCTCCAAGTTCATTTCTATCTGTCCATCCTCTGCTTCTCTCACAAAAGCAAGGAACCGTTCCAATTTATGATAGCGTTCTTCCTGGCAATCACATCGTTCTCCCGGATCCAGGAACGCTCCGCACTTATCACACCTGTAATTCATCATTTCAACTCACCTTAAACAAATCCCTGGCTACATCATCAAAGCAATCCTCACAGTAACTGTGTCCGTCAATCTCATACCGTTCATCTGCATAATCGGTATCCGTTTCCAGATACAGCTTGCAGCCACATTTTTCACATAAAACATATGGTCTTTCATTCATCTTTCTTTTCCTCATAGCTTTCACAGATAACAATATTCCTACCGGCTGAATCCTTTGTGACTGTATGGCTGATCTCAAGCTTTTTACATATACCATCATAATTATAGGAACATGTGTAATCACTACAGCCGACTATCTGTAATACCATTTTCAAAATCTCCAATCTGTGCTACAATGAGCACGAACGATTATTTGTTACTCGGCCATTAGGAGTTGCTGCTCCTTTTGGTCATTTTTTTACCCTTTTCCGTCAATGATCTGTACCAGACACTTTCCGCCGGTTCTTTTCATCCAGATCCGCATGTCAGCATCCGTTTCCATAAATACATCAATGCATTTTCCCTCTTGGATACTTCCAATTCCGTCCCCGTCTGCATCTCCACCGAATCCGGTATCAAGGATTTCGTAAATACCCAGTAGTTCGTAATCGGTGGAATAGATTACTGCAACCTTACCCATCCACTCTTCCTTTGCGGCACATATGCCTGTCCTTACATGGCAACCACTTGCTGTAATACTGCCCTGCTCTGCGGTATATGCTGTGGTGTACATTTCTACCGGATCTGGATACTTAATTGCATCAGCGGAACATCTGACGGTCAATATCATCAGGATAATCACAGTAATAATCATGATCACTTTTCTTCTTTGCACTGTATCCCCCTTCCTTTAAGGAGAAGTGGATACTGATACCGGATACAATCAGAAGAACTACAGAACCAACAATGCCTGTCCCCTTCTCAACCGCACCACATAGGAAACCCGTTCCAACTATTCCGGTTATAAATCCAACACCACCTAAAATATTATGTAATCTCATAACTGCAGCCTTTCTTCCTTGGGTACATTCAGCACCCGGTATATGTTTTTCAACTCGCCTACCTTAAAATCATCAGTGTCATTTAATCGAAGATAATACGTGCCCCTTTTAATCCCAGCTTGCTTGAACAGTTGGGTTCGTGTGATCCCTCTAATGTTCAAGTACTTTAAAATGACACCCTCGATCTCACGGTTCTGCGTCTCCGCATGACTTAACGGTCCAACTCTTGGCATAACTTCTTTCTCCTTTCTTTAAACTGCCATTCCATATCTCATAAGTTCAATGGGTTAATTTATATGGTAACATGAATTATTTTCATGTATTAACCCAAAAAAATTTGGCTCAGCTTCACTCCAAAGTGATTAGCTAATGCCATTACTTTGCTGACCGCAACTTTTGAAATATCCTTTTCCCATGCACAATATGTCTGCGTAGATACTCCAATAGCAGCGGCTGTCTGTTCTTGTGTCTCTTTTTTTCTTGCTCTAAGCTCCCTTATGGAGTATTGCATTTCCTGTCCCAATGTTTTCACCTCTCTTTCGATATACTCATACTACATGAATATATTTCATGTGTCAATAGCGTTCTTGAATTTTTTTCATGTTTTTTTGTGGATATTTAAAATATACTTGAATTTACTTCATGGTTATAGTACACTTCAATTAAAAGAGAGGTGATAATATGTGTTTGTCAGATAATATTCGGTATCTCAGAAAGAAAAAAGGTTTTTCGCAGGAATACATAGCTGAAAAAATGGGATATAGTTCGTATACCACAGTCCAAAAATGGGAAACTGGAGTTTCAGAGCCTCCAATAAAAAAGCTACGCGAACTATCTGAAATATTAGATGTTGATATCAACGATATTACATCCAAAAAATTATATTTAGAAGAAAATCAAGAGCCTACATATTATTTAAATGACGAA
>JAQUUX010000041.1 GCA_028693705.1 Lachnospiraceae bacterium
TGTTTAATCATCTGACACAGATGTTAACATCTGGTCTTTACTTTTGTGGAATTGGTTTGACATTGCTGTCTTTCCTCTTCCGTTTGAACTTTCGTTCGCGTTTGTTTTTCTTCTGAATCTTCATTGAAGTTCATTGGCTCAAACAGCCATTTCAATGGAATCTTCAGGGTTGCATTACTGTTTATTTTTCAAGGTTCAATTTTGGGTTTGTACTAAATAATGAATTATTTAAACAACCCTACGGAGAAGGAGGGATTTGAACCCTCGCGCCGCTATTAACGACCTGCACCCTTTCCAGGGGTGTCCCTTCAGCCATCTTGGGTACTTCTCCAGAATGCCTTAGCATTTATATAAAAAATTTGTTAAAACAAATCTTTTAATCGATATACGATGGAGAAGCTCCAAACGGAGAGGATGGGATTCGAACCCATGCGCCCTTTCGGACAAACGGTTTTCAAGACCGCCTCGTTATGACCACTTCGATACCTCTCCATGTGCGAACACTGCTTTGATTTATTTTGCTTTCAAATCAGCGGCAAGTGTTATTCTAGCAAACTTAATTCACAGTGTCAACATTTTTTTCAACTTTTTTTAAACAATTTTTTCAAACCGCCAGAAACAGCTATTTTACGCAGTTTGTTAGACCTGTTTTTTTATAAGTTTTTTTTATTTTCTGTTTATTGATTCAATTCTTTCAAAAAGCTTTCTGCTATTGGCAAATCCTCCGGAGTAGTGATCTTTATATTTTCATAAGATCCTTCCACCAGCTTTACCTTCTTTTTCATAAAATGTTCCAACACCATTGCATCATCTGTGATGCTGATCCCGGCTTCCAAAACCTGTACCTCTTCCTGTATCAGCTTATCATACGCCTGTTTGATCCATTGAAAATCAAAAACCTGAGGTGTCTGTATCATCCACACCAGTTCTCTTTTCGGTGTAGTATCCACATACCCGGACTCATCTGCAATCTTAATCGTATCCTTTACCGGCATACCTGCCACACATGCTTTTTCCAATTCTACCGTATGACGAAGTCTGTCCAGGATCTCTTCTATGAGCATGGGTCTGGCTCCATCCTGAATATAAATATAGTCCGCACCCATTTGTTCTGCTGCACAAAGTCCTGCATAAACAGAGTGATACCGTTCTTTTCCTCCCGGCACAATAGACCGTACTTTTTGGAAGTTATATTTCTCCACGATTTCTTTTTGACAATATTCAATATCCCCTGCACCGGTTACCAGAATAATTTCATCCACAAAACTATCCTCAAACGCTTTCAGAGAATAATAAAGAACAGGTCTGCCCTGCAGGAGCAGGTATTGTTTCTGTACCTTGCTCTGCATACGCTTTCCCTGTCCTGCTGCCAGAACAATTGCAATATGTTTTTCCATATTCTAAATGCGCTCTCCCAACTTCAAATTAGGAACCGCATTCAGATCCATTCCATGCCTGGTTCCTTTTATATATTCATAGTATCCTGCCACACCAATCATTGCCGCATTATCTGTGCAGAAAATCGGTGACGGATGATAGAATTTCAGTTTTCTCTTTTTACACTCTGTCTCAAAGGCTTCCCTCAGATGAGAATTGGATGCCACACCTCCGGCAATCGCAAACTTATCATAACCATACTGCTTCACAGCAGCCATGGAATGTTCCACCAGTACGTCTACAACAGACTTTTGGAAAGAAGCTGCCACATCAGCCTGACAGATGGTCTCTCCCTTCATTTCACAGGAATTAAGATAATTCAAAACAGCTGACTTTAATCCACTGAAACTAAAGTCATACATATTATCATCCACTTTTGCTCTTGGAAAATGAATTGCATTGGGATTTCCTTCATTAGAAACTTTGTCAATTTTTGGTCCGCCAGGATAGCCTAAACCAATGGCACGTGCAACCTTATCAAAAGCTTCGCCTGCTGCATCATCTCTGGTACGCCCGATGATCTCATATTCACCATAATCCTTGACAACGACCAGATGAGAATGTCCGCCTGATACCACCAGACATACAAAAGGAGGCTCCAGATCCTTATTTTCAATGAAATTAGCACTGATATGACCTTCTATATGATGCACGCCAACCAAAGGCAGTCCCGTGGCAAAGCTGATCGCTTTTGCCTCTGAAACGCCCACTAATAAGGCTCCTACTAATCCCGGACCGTATGTCACTGCAATTGCAGTAATATCCTGTAATGTCACTCTGGCTTCATCCAATGCCGCACGGATTACCTGATTGATCTTCTCAATATGT
This sequence comes from Lachnospiraceae bacterium, assembly GCA_028693705.1. Classification (GTDB taxonomy): domain Bacteria; phylum Bacillota; class Clostridia; order Lachnospirales; family Lachnospiraceae; genus JAQUUX01. The sequence continues at coordinate 2,266 of JAQUUX010000041.1, forward strand.
TTCCTGGAAGCAATCTCCGGTACAACTCCGCCATAAACAGTATGCAGAGCAATCTGTGTGTAAATTACGTTAGAAAGTACCTCTCTGCCATTTTTCACAACTGCCGCCGCGGTTTCGTCGCAGGAGCTTTCTATTGCCAGAATCAATATATCTTTATCTGTTTTTTTATCCATATCATTCATTTGAAGTTTCTTCCTCATCCGGGGCCGTTTCCCAGCCATATATTTTCCAATGCCCATCTGCATCCTTACGTAATATAAATACCTGGTTCAAGGCACCCAGGGAGGATCCCTTACGTAAAGTATAAACACAGTAGAGTCTCGCCCAATCATAACCATCCTGGGAAAAATAGTCCACATCTGTGCTCGCCGAAGTAGCATAAGAAGAGATCACACATTGATTGGTCTTAAAATTCTCAATGTCTGATTTCAGTGTTCGCATATATTGTTCATCTGTGGTATTGGCGATCAGCTCATCATCATAGATCTCTTTTATCTTCTCGGCCATCTTTTCCAATTCCGCATCCGTGTAGGTTTCATTATAAAAGCATTGCGTAATTTCACTAAAGTACTTTACAACTTCTTTGGGTGTCGGGGGATAGTTTCTTTCCAGATTTCTAGCCAGCACATTTGTAATGGCACTTGCTTCCACAGGTTCCTCGGTTGTTGTTGTCCTATTCAGCATGAAATAATAAATGCCCGCAATGGCGCACATCAGAATAATGATCATGATGCTGCGCGTCGTCCATTTGGAACGTTTCATAAAAACATTCTCCTTGTGCCTTAAGCTTCCTCAAAAACCAATTCTACCGTTTTTCCATCCTTGCCTGCAACAGCCTTCGGAAAAACAGCTCGTACTCCATCCATAAATTCCTCTGCTCTGACAAGTGAGGGGCTGAAATGTGTCAGCCACATTTCACTGACCTGTGCCTTTTTTGCCAGTTCAGCTGCTTCTAAAAAGGTCATATGCTTATGCTCAATTGCCTTTTTCTTTTTATCCGGCTCTCCATACATTCCTTCACAGATAAAAAGATCTGCATGATCCGCATTTTTTACAATACTGTCCGTTGGCCTGGTATCTGTGGTATAGGTAACCTTCAAACCTTTTCTGACCTCTCCTAATACCATATCCGGAGTCAGCGTTCCATTGTCCGTTTCAATTGTCTCACCTTTTTGCAATCGGTTCCAGTATATTTTATCAATTCCCTGCTCCAGCGCTTTTTCCATCTGGAATCTGCCTGCACGTTCCACAACGATATTATAGCCATAGCAAATCACATTGTGATTGACACGAAATGCTTCAATGCGAAATCCATCAAAGTTTATCGTCTGCTCGTTATCCGTAATTTCCATACATTCTATCTCAAAAGGCAGTTCCGGTGCAATCACACGCAGTGCGTTTACCACACGTGTCAAACCTTTTGGTCCAATCAGTAAAAGCGGCTCCGTTCTCTCGGCATTTCCCATGGTCAAAAGCATCCCGGGTAAACCGCTCACGTGATCTGCATGATAATGGGTAAAGCATATAATATCAATGGGCTTTGGACTCCATCCCTTTTCCTTCATAGCGATCTGGGTTCCTTCTCCACAGTCAATCAATATACTTTTTCCGTTATACCGCGCCATCATGGACGTCAGCCATCTATATGGAAGGGGCATCATACCGCCCGTTCCCAGCAAACAAATATCTAACATGTTTCCTCACATTCTATTTAAGAAATGAACCCAATACTTAAAACATCATTTCTGTAATTTCCTTTTTAGTAACAGGTATCTGAAAACCTGTGATCATTTTATCGTAACAAATCTCACATAAATCAAATTCCTGTTCTTCCCCATCTTTTTCACTAAAATATCCAAACTTCTGGTCCCCGTGAAAGCAGCCTTCTTTTAAAATGCCATCTTCCACCAAAAGTTCTCTGCCACATTGGTTACACACTACTTTTTGTAATTTATTGTTTTCCGGCTTTCTAATACGCATTTCCATATCCTCCATCCTGTTTTCTCTGATTGTCCTGATTCATTTCACGACATTTTCTGACATGATCAGTATATCGGATATTCTGTAGTTATTTTTCTGGAAATCTTTGTATGATGCCTGCCTATCTTTTCCACATGATAACAGCGTCTTCATTTGGTTTATCATAAAAATTCGGACGAATCCCTACATTTTCAAAGCCTAACTTTTCATACAAGCCAGTCGCCGGCAGATTGCTTTTCCTGACTTCCAGTGTAAAAGCTGTTATTCCAAGCTTTGTACCTTCATCCAGAAGTTTAGTTAACATAAGTTTAGCAATACCTTTTCGTCGCACTGATTCGTTTACGGCAACATTAGTGATCTCACCATCTCCTGCCATATTCAATACGCCACAAACTCCCAGGATGACATTATTTTCTTCTGCTACCAGATAAACAGCATCTGTTCTATCCACCATTTCCCAGAAAGCATTTCTGCTCCAGGGCATGGAAAAAGTCTGTTCCTCTAACTGACTTACTGCATCCACATCTGCAAATACCATTTTCCGGACGGTTATCATTTAGCTTTCTCCCTTTTCCTTACGTTCCCGTTCTGCCTGGGAAAGTCTAAGGTACTCCGGTGCATGCTCATCAGCTGTCTGGAATTTGCCTTCTTTGAACAAACTAAGACCAAGTGCTGCAACTGCTGCTGCCCGCTGTCTGTTGAAATGCGCAGGTGCATAGCTGTGTTTTACCTGTAATGTTTCTTCTAATTGAGTTCTGTAAACCGGAACTCCGTCGCCTAAAAATACCACTTCTTTTTGTAATTTTGAAGCCAATGTATTTAACTGTGCCGTGATTTCTGCTACCGGAACAGCACACTGCTCCTGCAGACAATCCAGCGTATAGGTTTCCAAACCTGACTTTGTATCATCCTGTTTTGAAATAAACTGATAGATGCCGGTATATACCTGGTTTCTCCTGGCATCCATTAAGGGACATACTATTTTATCTGTTCCATATAAGTTATATGCCAGCCCTGCTACAGTTGGTACCGGAACAATTGGCTTATCCAAAGCCAGCCCAAGTCCCTTTACAGTTGCAGCACCAATTCTAAGTCCGGTAAACGACCCTGGTCCGGCAGCTACTGCTATGGCATCCAGACTGTGCAGATCAAGTTCTATCTGTTCTGTCAGCTGCGCCAGCATAGGCATCAACGTCTGGGAATGTGTCTTTTTATAATTCATGGTGTACTCAGCCACCAGGGTATCATCTTCTACTATGGCAACCGAGGCCACAAGGCCTGAACTGTCAAGTGCCAGTATCTTCATTTTCTATTCTCCGTCAACCGTTTAAACGGCTTTTCCATCTTTCATTTCCGTAATGGTAATCCTACGGTAATCAAAACCTTTTGCCAAATCTTTTTCTATTGTAATCTGCCTATATACAGGTGGAAGAATCTCTTCTATCAGGTTAGCCCATTCAATCATGCACAGGCCTTCTCCGTAAAAATAGTCCTCATATCCGATTTCATCCATCTCTTCTATATCACCAATCCGATAAACATCAAAATGGTAAAAGGGCATTCTGCCTTCTTCATATACCTGGACTATGGTAAAGGTTGGACTGTTAATCGGTTCTGTTATATCAAGTCCCCTGGCTATTCCCTGGGTCAGTACTGTTTTTCCCACACCCAGATCACCCACCAGAGTATACACCATGCCAGGAGTTGCTTCTTTGCCAAGTTTCTCACCCAGGGCAAAGGTGTCTTCCGGGCGAAATGATTCAATTATTTCTGGTTTCATATCGATTCACTTTCTAAGTTATACAGTTCCTGTCAAAACCGAATTTTTACCTTTGCAGGAGGCATATGTGTAGAGATCATCTCAATTACTTTCACTGTCTTCTCTCCCATATCTGTCTTGGGAAAAATAGAAGCATTAACCGGTGATGTATACAAAATCACGCTTTTCCTGGTGGATACAGCTTTCACCATCTTATCCCATTCCTGCATTTCTTCCTGCCCATCCTGTGAGATGGAAACACCTTCTTCTGTCATACGATAGTGCAATGGCTTCTTAAATGCCGGATTGGTAAGTGCCTGCTGTTTAGACCGTAAAAATAATGTCCAGGGCATGTACAGTAAAATAATCGCCCCGATAACCAGATACATAATATTGCCATTTACAAAATAAAAAACGACCGCCATTGCCCCTAATGCATTACCCAAAATCCCCTGAAAGGTACTATAGGAGTGATGCAGCATATAGTCATACAGGCAATTTGCCGTTACCTTCACATCAAATTCGACTTCCATATTTCCTCACATTCTCTCTGTTTCTATAAAAAAAGCACCTGCGAGCAGGTGCTTTTGGACTCACTACTACTATTTTATTATACTGAAATTTGCGTAAAGTGCAAGCTATCTATTTCCCTTTAAAATTGGAGACAGCTTCTTATAGATCAGCATGGTAATCAACACATCCAGCATACCTTTTGCAAAGGTAAACGGCATATTAAACCAGATCAGCGCATCCCATAAATTGTGAACATTAGGGTTAATTGCCTGGTATGCTGCCATAATTGCTTCCATTGGCATGAATGCTGTATAAATAGGATATACCAGATAATAATTAGAAAATACACTGAAGATTGCCATAATAACTGCGCCTACAGTAGCACCAATCAAAGCTGTCTTCTTTGCTTTCTTTCTCTTGTAAAACAAGCCTGCTGTATATACAAATACTGCACCCAGAATAAAATTGCTCAATTCTCCAACGCCACCGGTAGTGGTTCTTACCAGGAAATTAATCAGGTTCTTAATCAGGCAAATAATTACGCCATAAACCGGTCCCAATGAAAAAGCACCTACCAAAGCCGGAAGTTCTGAAATATCCAGTTTAATAAAGGTTGGCATGATAAAAGGCACACTGAAATCTAAAAACATCAATACAAAGGAAATCGCAGATAACATTCCCGTTACACATAACTTCCTTACATCTGCCCTGCCTGCTGTGTTAACACGTTTCATTTCATTTACTGCTGTTTGACTCATTTCTCTTTTCTCCTTTTGATTTTCAATTTTTAACTGCAAATTAAAATGCAAAGGATTCTTCGTCAAAAAAGCCCCAAACGAATTCGCTTGGGGCTTTTACTCTACAATAGTCTGCTCTCCGGACATATCCAAAAAACAGTTACTGCTTCTTCTTTCATCCAGACTTTACTGTCGGTTTTGGATTCTCACCAAATCAGCCACGTGGTCACACGCGGGTCGTAGACTAAAAATGTTGCCATTTCATCACTACCGGTAGGGAATTACACCCAACCCCGAAGAATTAACCTTATTATTTGTATTGAATTATAACTCTGTCTTTTCTAATATACAAGCACTTTTTAATTCATAACAATTTCATTTCTTTATTTTCATGGTCAGTGAAATTCGTTTCTTGGCCTCGTCCACTGCCATTACCTGCACTTCCACAATATCCCCTACGCTCACAGCCTCTAAAGGATGTTTGATAAAACGGTCCGTAATCTGAGAAATGTGTACCAGACCATCCTGATGAACTCCGATATCTACAAACACACCAAAGTCAATAACATTTCTAACTGTTCCTTTTAAGATCATACCGGGTTTTAAATCTTTCATATCCAGTACATCATTTCGAAGAATTGGTGCAGGCATGTCATCTCTCGGATCTCTTGCAGGCTTCTCTAATTCCTTAACAATATCAGTTAACGTAATCTCGCCGATTCCCAGTTCCTCTGCCAGCTTCTTCTTATCCTTGATTTTACGCTCCAGATTACCGGTGTCATGAGTGTCAGTAGCATTTTGCTGCTCCTGCGTTCCTTTGCCTTTGTTTTTTCCACCCTTTTGCATATCAGCGTCAGTGTCATTGACCGATACAGTCACACTTCCCATAGCCGCAGCCAGTGCCTTTCCCATGGCAGTGTTGGTATTATATACTTTGACTGTTCCTTTTTTCTTATTTTTATCTGTGTTTTTGATGTCGTTTTGTGGTGACACAGGTGTCGCTTTCTTTCCAGCCTTCTTGTCAGCTGCTGCTTTTCGCTGTGCCTCCCTGACATCCTCCATGGTAAGTCCCATTTTATCCAGCAATTTCTTAGCTGCCTCATAGGATTCCGGATGTACAGAGGTGGCATCCAGGGGATTTTCTCCATCCAGAATGCGCATGAAACCCGCACATTGTTCAAAAGCTTTCGGTCCCAGCTTAGCAACTTTCAAAAGCTGTTTTCTGCTGGTAAAACGACCATTGGTTTCACGATAATCCACGATATTCTTAGCAATTACTTTAGTGATACCGGATATATATTCTAACAAAGAGGCTGATGCCGTATTTAAATCCACACCGACACGGTTTACGCTGTCCTCTACCACACCGGTCAATGCATCTCCCAACTTTTTCTGGTTCATATCATGCTGATACTGTCCCACACCGATGGACTGTGGATCAATTTTAACCAGTTCTGCCAGCGGATCCTGTAAACGTCTTGCAATAGATGCTGCACTACGCTGTCCCACATCAAAGTTCGGGAACTCTTCCGTTGCCAGTTTGCTGGCAGAATAAACGGAAGCTCCTGCTTCATTTACAATAACATACTGTACCGGTGTATCCAGTTCCTTGATCAGATCCACGATGATCTGCTCGGATTCCCTGGACGCGGTTCCGTTTCCAACCGAAATTAGAGAAACGTGATATTTTTTGATAATTTTCTTAAGTTCTGCTTTGGCTTCCTCGACTTTATTCTGGGGTGCTGTAGGATAAATTACCTTTGTATCCAGGACTTTTCCGGTCTCATCCACAACTGCTAACTTACAGCCGGTACGGAAAGCAGGATCCCATCCCAATACAACTTTCCCCACAATTGGAGGCTGCATCAAAAGCTGTTCCAGATTCTTTCCGAAAACAGAAATTGCTCCGTCCTCTGCCTTTTCTGTCAGATCATTACGAATCTCTCTTTCAATAGCCGGTGCAATCAAACGCTGGTAACAGTCCGCAATCGTAGCCTGCAATACAGGTGTTGTAATCGGATTGTCTTTTGTAATCGTCTTTTTCTCCAGATAACGAAGAATTTCTGCTTCAGGAGCTACTATACTTACGTTCAGAATCTTTTCTTTTTCTCCACGATTCAAAGCCAGAACACGATGTCCTGCTACCTTTTTCAAAGGCTCCTCGAAAGCATAATACATTTCATAAACGCTTTCTGCCTTTTCATCCTTAGCAGTACTGGTAATACGCCCTTCTTCCATGGTTCTCTCACGAATATAGATACGATAATCAGCCTCATCAGAAATCTGTTCTGCTATGATATCCTGTGCTCCCTGCAATGCTTCCTCCGGTGTTTTTACTTCTTTTTCTCCATTTACATAACTTTCAGCAATAGTCAGAACCGGCTCCGTCATTTCCTGCTGTAAGATCAGCTCTGCCAAAGGCTCCAAGCCCTTCTCCCTGGCAACACTTGCTCTGGTCTTACGCTTCGGTCTGAATGGTCTGTATAAATCTTCTACTACAACCATGGTTTCTGCAGCTGTAATACGCTTTTTTAATTCCTCGGTAAGTTTTCCCTGCTCTTCTATACTGGCAAGCACCTGAGCCTTCTTGTCCTCTAAATTTCGCAGATATACAAGTCTCTCATGAAGATTTCTAAGCTGTTCATCATCCAGAGTTCCGGTGGCTTCTTTACGGTATCTGGCAATAAAAGGAATGGTATTTCCTTCATCGATAAGCTTTACAGCAGCTTCCACCTGCCATTTTTCAACTTTTAATTCATCTCTTAATTTTGTAATAATATCCATAATGCACCCCTTTTGTATTACTTTCACTACGTCACGATTCTACCATGTGGGACTTTCAAATGTCTATGGTTCTTTTACCCGTTTTGTCCGTTTCTTATATGTTTTCACAAAAATATCCGGACTGCCTGTACTGGTAATCCGGATATCTCTTAATATTTTCTATTTAACTTCATATATCTTATTACATTACAATCTCAACGCTGTTTTCTTCGCCGTACTCAACGATTGTACAATCATTCATATAAGTTCTCTCAGGAAGTAAAACCAGGGAATGTCCTTCTTCTTTATTTACCGGAAATGCTCCCATATGCCATACACCTACATTCACACGTACCAGGGTACCCTGTGGTACAAAAAATGCTTTGGTTTTCTCCGGTACAGGCACTTTGGATGGTGGTGCTACATGAAAAATCATGTCATCGTCCAATGCAATAATACATTCTCCTGTTGTGTTATGATACTCTGCTTTGCTCACAATCATTGGTCTCTTCTTTAACAGCATAGGTGAAAATGCAACCGGTGTATTTCCTGTTACCGGTGAGATCACACGATCATGATAAAAATTTCCCAAACAATTACCTGTTGGATGTAAAACATCTGTGAAACTTCCATATGGTGCAAAATCTTCCACTGTCAATGGCTGTACTTTAACTGTAATCATATTTTTCTCCTTCGCGTTCATCATAAGATCTGCATCTTTTAATATACACCGCTCAGAAAATTTTTACAGCCTCTTTTTTATCTTTTTTTAACATTTGTTAATCCCATATTTATTTGTATAATCCTGCGGGAAGTGTTAAAATTAACAAATAAATAAGAGCTTTTACTTTCAGCTCCAACATGGAGATTTTTATGGAACAGAATAACTATAGTGGAAACAACATGAATAATGATAATTACCAGGTACCGCCTGCGTTAAAGCCACGCGAACCCGGTGCCGATTTTGCTGCCGTTTCCATGATACAGGGTGTTCTCGCAATCATTACCAGTTTTTTCTGTACTGTTTTTCCACCGTTTATCCTGGGTGGAACTTCCATTTTATTTGCACTTCTCTCTAAGGGATATGGCAAAAAAATGGCCAAGGCTGCCAAACGTGGAATTATCTGTGCAGTCTGTGGTATTGTTTTAAACTGTGGTGTTGTAGGATATATGACCACTACCTTTGTAACTTCTTATCGTACAGACGCTTCCTACAGAGCACAGGTAAACGAATTGTGTGAAGATACCTATGGAATGAGTTTTGATGACATGTTAAAGATCATCACCGGAGAAGAAACCGGTGTGACAAATGTGGAACCGGGGGAGGGATCCATATGATGATTGGACGTCTGCAGGGATTATCTTATGCCGGCAATGTTACTAACAATGTTAATCCTGGGGAATCGGGTGTGAAAAAAGCCGGCAGGGCATCATCTCCTGCTGAGTGTGAAACCTGTAAAGAACGAAAATATCAGGACGGTTCTAATGAAGGTAATGTTTCCTTCAAAAGTGCTGCCCACGTTTCGCCTAATGCAGCAGGGGCAGCAGTCAGAGCGCATGAGCAGGAACATGTCTCTAACGCTTATAAGAAAGCAGAGCAGGGTAACGGAGAAGTATTACAGGCATCTGTAGTAATACATACAGCAGTATGCCCGGAATGCGGCCGTACCTATGTTTCCGGTGGAGAAACCACCACACAAATAAAATACAGTAATGAATCCAATCCTTATCAGCAAAATGCAAAGTCCTCAGACAGTGCATCCCTGGTTGGCAAGAATATGGATATCGCTGTTTAGATGGAGTTTTAACTTATGAAGCATTATAAAGCATCAGCAGAATTAAAGTCCCTGGCCAAGGGACAGTTAATGGATCATTACAGTCTGGCAATCGGTGCTGTATTGATATTAGGCCTTATTCGAATGTTTATGGGCTTTTCTTTCAACTTTTTTATTGATTATACTACTGTTCTGGGAACCATTCTTTACTATGGTATCGATTTGATTTTAGCTGTTATCCTGGGTGTTTTTACGGTAGGAGAGCTCTTCCTTTTCCTAAAAATAAGCTGTGGACAAAAAGGGGCTCTGAGTGATATCTTCTATGGCTTTAATATGCATCCTGACAAAATCATCAAAATGCAGTTTTTTATTGTAATAATTTCTACACTTTTCCTGGTGCCTTATGATATTTGTAATTATTTTTACAATTCCACCGGCAATGCCTTGTTCTTCCTGCTTTCTTCTATTGCAGGCGTAATCGGCGGTGCAGCTTTTGTCCTGTTTCGTCTTTCTTTATCTCAGTGCTTTTATCTTTTACTGGATTTTCCGGATCACAGTGCAAAAGAACTGATGCAACAGAGCATCCGGGTAATGAAAGGCAATAAAGGTCGTTTATTTTACCTTTATATCAGTTTTATTCCTTTGATGTTCTTAGGTTTTATGACCTGTGGGATTGCTTTCTTATGGCTGATTCCTTATATTCGTTCTACCATGACAAATTTCTTTTTAGATCTGATGCATAATCAGGATGTATAAACATAACCTATAGACTTAATCACAACCAATTCTCTAAATAAAAAAGCTTCAACCGGGATCTTATCGTTCTTGATAAGTCTCAGTTGAAGCTTTTATTTTGTCTTACACGTCCAGTGAAGCATCTCCTACCGGTTTTCCACCGTTGTTCTTCCATTTCAGATAAGCATTGATAAACTGATCTAATGCGCCATCCATGACTGCATCTACGTTGCCGGTTTCTTCTCCGGTTCTGTGATCCTTTACCATGGTATACGGTTGCATAACATAAGAACGTATCTGGTTTCCCCAGCCAATTTCTGTTATATTACCACGTATATCAGATAATTTCTCTGCATTTTCTTCTTTTTTCAGCATGAACAGTTTTGCCTTTAACATCTGCATGGCTTTATCCTTATTCATATGCTGACTTCGCTCATTCTGGCAGGTTACTACAATACCCGTAGGAAAATGAGTGATACGAATCGCCGAAGATGTCTTGTTGATATGCTGACCGCCGGCACCACTGCTTCGATAGGTATCAATTCGAATATCCTCATCTCTGATATCCACATCCAAATCTTCCTCTATATCAGGCATAACATCCATGGATACAAAGGAGGTCTGTCTCTTACCCTGTGCATTAAAAGGTGATATACGGACAAGTCTGTGTACACCTTTTTCTGACTGTAGAAGCCCAAAAGCATTCATACCATTTACCTGGAACGTAACTGATTTAATGCCAGCTTCTTCACCATCCAGCATGTCCAGAACTTCTACGGAAAATCCTTTTCGTTCAGCCCATCTAGTATACATTCGATACAGCATACTGCACCAATCGCAGCTCTCTGTACCGCCTGCACCTGCATTCAGCTTTAAAATAGCATTGTTCTTATCATACTCATCAGATAACAGGGTGCTGATTCTAAGCGCCTCAAACTGGCTTTCAAAGGCATCCAGCTCTGCTCTGATGTCCGGGATCATCGCCGGGTCTTCATCCTCATATCCCATTTCAATCAGCATCATAATATCTTCATACTGACTGCTTAAACTGTCACAGCCTTCCACAATATCTTTCAGGCCTTTTAACTGTTTCATTTTTTCATTAGAACGTTCTGGATTATCCCAAAAACCCGGAGCTTCCATTTCCCGTTCCATTTCTTCGATACGCCTTGACTTATTAGCTAAGTCAAAGTGAATCCCTCACTTCCGCTAAAGGAGATTCGTAAGATTGTAATTCCTGTTTCATTTGATCTAACTCAACCACTTAAACGTCACCTCTTTCTTATTTTAAATTTTTTGTTGCTGATTATTCACATTTCGGAGTGGGTACGGCGGGTTGCTCTATAAGTTCTTGCAGCCCACCTGCCTCGCACCAAATTGTCTAAAAACTGCTATAGACAATTTTAAAATAAGATGCGAGAGCTAAAGCTCCGCATCTTTCTCCCCCATGCCGCAAATGCAATACAATAGTGCATCATTGCAGTAATAACAATGACTTCGCAGAACTTTATTGCTATGCAAAAGCTCTGCGGCAGTGGGATGTAAACTTGGTGCAAGTGTACGCCGGAGACGTTCTTTTCTTTTTTCAAGGCACTGTAACTGCGTCGGTACTTAGTTCGCGTCTTCCAGCGAACTTACGTACCGCTACGCAGTTACCGTAGCGAGAGCGGGCCTGAAAAAAGAAGAAGAACGTCTCCGGCGGGACCTTATCTACATTTTACAGCCCTCTTCCGCAGCAATTTTTATACTTCTTACCGGATCCGCAAGGACAAGGATCATTCGGATAAATCTTTGCAGCTTCGCGTTTCTTAGGTCCCTTCTGTAAGGAATCATCCTTATTGGTACCGGTTACCTTAGCAACCTGTTCACGTTCTACCTTCTGTTCTACTTTTACATGGAACAGCAGCATTACGGTATCGTGCTTAATATTCTGGGTCATTTCATCGAACATGGCAAATGCATTGGCACGGTATTCTACCAATGGATCTCTCTGACCGTAAGCAGCAAGTCCTGCGCCCTGGCGTAACTGATCCATATCATCGATATGATCCATCCACTTTCTGTCAATTACCTTTAACAGAATAACTCGTTCCAGTTCACGGATGGCTTCCGGTTCAGGGAACTCTGTCTCTTTTGTTTCATACAGTTTTACAGCTTCTTCCTTTAACTGCTGGATCAGGCTGCTCTTCTTAGGTTTTAAAACACGGGCTGTGTTAACCGGTTTCAATGGAATAATCGGTAACAGAATCTCATTTAATTCTTTGAAATCCCAATCGTCAATATCTTCGTCATCCCGAATCACAACATCTACACTGTGTTCTACAATGTTGGTAATCATGTTGTAAATGGATTCACGCATGCTTTCTCCATCCAGAACACGACGACGTTCTTCGTAGATAATCTCTCTCTGATCATTATTTACCTGATCGTACTCTAACAGGTTCTTTCTGATACCAAAGTTATTATTTTCAATCTTCTTCTGCGCAGATTCAATGGCATTAGAAAGTGTCTTATGCTCAATTTCCTGATTTTCCGGAATACCCAGTGTATTGAACATAGCAATCAAACGCTCTGATCCAAACAATCTCATCAGATCATCTTCCAGGGAAATATAAAACTTGGATTCACCCGGGTCTCCCTGACGACCGGAACGGCCACGCAGCTGATTATCAATACGTCTGGATTCATGACGCTCTGTACCGATGATCTTCAGACCGCCAAGTGCTTTTGCTTCATCATCCAGCTTAATATCAGTACCACGACCCGCCATGTTGGTAGCAATGGTAACAGAGCCATGAATACCTGCATCAGCAACGATTTCAGCTTCCAGTTCATGGAATTTGGCATTCAATACTTTATGAGGAATGCCTTCTTTATTTAGCATTTTAGAGATTTCTTCAGACGCTTCAATGGTAATGGTACCTACCAGTACAGGTTGTCCCTTAGCATAAGCTTCTTTGATTGCCTCTACTACTGCATGAAGCTTTTCCTTCTTGGTCTTATAAACAGCATCCTGTAAATCCATACGAACAACCGGACGGTTGGTAGGGATCTCGATAACATCCATACCATAGATTTCACGGAATTCCTTTTCTTCTGTTAAAGCAGTACCAGTCATACCGGATTTCTTTTCAAATTTATTAAAGAAGTTCTGGAATGTAATAGTAGCAAGAGTCTTGCTTTCCCTCTTAACCTTTACATGTTCCTTTGCTTCAATTGCCTGATGTAAGCCATCGCTGTAACGACGTCCCGGCATAATACGTCCGGTAAATTCGTCAACAATCAATACCTGGTCATCCTTTACTACATAATCCTGATCCCTAAACATCAGGTTATGTGCACGCAGTGCAAGGATAATATTATGCTGGATTTCCAGATTCTGTGGATCAGCCAGGTTCTCAATGTGGAAGAATTTCTCTACCTTTGCAGTACCTTCCAGCGTCAGTGTAACAATCTTATCCTTTTCGTTGACAAGGAAATCACCGGTTTCTTCTCTTTCCACACCCATGATGGCATCCATTTTGGATAACTCTTCCATATCCTCGCCACGTCTTAACTGACGAGCCAGGATATCACACGCCTCATATAAAGCTGTGGACTTACCACTTTGTCCGGATATGATCAAAGGAGTTCTGGCTTCATCGATCAATACGGAATCCACCTCATCGATGATGGCATAATGCAGATCACGAAGTACCAGCTGCTCTTTATAGATAACCATGTTGTCACGCAGATAATCGAATCCCAGCTCATTATTCGTCACATAAGTGATATCACAGTTATAAGCTTCTCTTCTCTCATCGGTTTTCAGATCATTTAATACAACACCAACTGTCAGACCGAGAAACTCATGAACCTGTCCCATCCACTCAGCATCACGCTTTGCCAGATAGTCATTAACAGTAACGATATGTACGCCTTTTCCTTCCAGTGCATTTAAATATGCCGGCAGAGTTGATACCAAAGTCTTACCTTCACCGGTACGCATCTCTGCGATACGACCCTGATGTAAAATAATACCACCAATAATCTGTACCCGATAATGTTCCATATTCAGCACACGTTTTGCAGCCTCTCTTACGGTTGCATAAGCTTCCGGCAACAGATCATCCAATGTTTCACCGTCTGCCAGACGTTTCTTATATTCTTTTGTTTTGTTTTTCAGTTCTTCATCAGACAGTTTCTGCATCTCCGGACGAAGCGCTTCTACCTTGTCTGCAATGGGATAAACCCGCTTAAGTTCCCGTTCGCTGTGGGTTCCTAATATTTTATTGATTAAATTCATATTCTGCTCCTTAATTAAAAAAGTCCAATCTGTATTGTAGCAGATTTAGAGCTGATTGTATAGTTTTTCCAAACATTCTCTCGCCCAGACAGCGTTATCCGGCGCGGTATTTTCCAGTGTCGTATGGATATATGGCTTACATGTTTTGATAAACTGAAGCGCTCTGGTATAATCCATCTGTCCTTTTCCTGCTGCCACAGCCTGTAAATCACCATTTTCCGGTATAAAATCCTTCAAATGAACCACTGCGACATCTTTTCCCAGAAGTTCAATAGCTTCTGCAATTATCTCATCTTGGTTTACATAATTTTCAACACTTAATAAATTTACGGGATCAAAAATAATCTGTAAATTTGGAGATGCAATTTCATCCAATACCTTTCTTGCTCTTTTCGCATCATATACTATATGTTTTGCCACAGGTTCAATAGCAAAAATTACGCCCATTTTCTCTGCATAGCTGACAACAGGACGAAGATTTTTGATAAAAGTCTGCAATGCTTCTTCTGACCTGCATTCCGGGCAGGTCGTATAGGTAGTGTTGGGAGCTCCCGTTTCAGTACCCACAACGCCGGCTCCTAACAGAGAGGCAAAACGTATATGCGCCTTATATTTTTCCAGATTAGCTTCCAGTGCTGCCTGATCCGGTGTTGCCAGATTCAGATAACATCCCAGAACTGCCACTTCCACATGATTCTGCGCAAAGATGTTTTTCATATACATGGCAAGTCCCGGTGTCAAAGCTCCCGGATCCTTGGGGATTTCAGGCAAAAGTTTTGAAATTGCAAGATGGGCACAGGTAAATCCCTGTGTATGTACATTTGCGATTCGAGATTCGAATGGCATGTTTTCTGTATCGTGTAAACGGATTCCTAATTGCATGTTTTTTCTCCTTAAAGCATTATGTTTTATAGTAATACACTTTTACAGCCGATTCAAATATTTATCTGCAATCTGCTGTTCTTTTAAGAAATTCATTCCTATTTTAGACAATGGCACATCTTTTTTTACGATAAGCTGTCTTGGGATTCTGATTTCCTTATCCGTGATTTTCCGGATTACAATATCCTCCCTTTTCGTTTCTTCCGGATCATATGGTACGAGTGCGATACAGCCCTTCATTTTAGCAATGACAATTGCTGCATTTCTGGTGGTGGTATCGCCAATGATATCGGCGGTACATTCTGCGGACTGCAACGCCGCTTTTACACTGGTCAGACAGCCCTTTGGCATAATGAGTTTTTTTCCATTCAAAGACTTTAAAGTAACTTTCTCCGGGATGTTACCCTCCAATTCTCTGGGATAGATAGCTGCAATCGTGGTAAATTTTTTAGAAAAGAAATGAAACCGATAGGCTCCTTCTATGGGCGTTTTGATAAATCCGATTTCTGCTATTCCGGAAGCCACACAATCTGCAACTTCCAAAGAATCTGACTCATGAATCTGTAATTGCACGCGTGGGTATTTTTCCATAAATGTTCCTAACAATTCTCGTAAAAACTTCTCCGAGTTCGCCGATGGCAGCGCCAGTGACAGGATTCCTTCACAGCCCGTTTCACTGTTCTTGATCTCCGTTCGTGTGGAATCCTCCAGTTCGATCATATATTTAGCTTTCTGATAAAGGATCTTACCCGCATCTGTCAGTTCGACTCCATGGGCTCCTCTGCGTAACAGAACTGTACCAAATTCCCGTTCCATCCGTTTAACCTGGGCAGATAATGCAGGCTGTGCGATGATTTGCTTTTTGGCAGCACCCAGGATACTTCCCTCTTCCACAATACTCACAAAATTTCTATAATATTCTATATTCACATACGTTCTCCAGTTATCATTTATTTTGATAGTTGCTATATGTTTTTCATATTTTTATTATATCTTTTCAGTCTTTATAATGCAAATATAGAAACTATTTTATGTGGGAGGTTTTTTATGAAATGGGATAGCAATCAATACCTGAAATTTCAGGACGAGAGAACACAGCCGGCCATTGACCTGGCAAACAGAATCCGTTTACAGACACCCAAAAGGGCAATTGACTTAGGTTGTGGTCCCGGAAACAGCACTGTCATTTTAAAAGCTTATTTTCCGGATGCCGAAGTAATCGGTGTAGACAGTTCAGAAAATATGATTCAAAAGGCAAGACAGACGCACCCTGATATCAGTTTTGAGATTTGTGACTTAAATTCTGATCTGGACAAGTTAACAGAAGGGTTTGATATTGTTTTCTCCAATGCTTGTCTGCAGTGGGTTCCTAATCACAGGGAATTATTGCCTAAATTATATAACTTATTAAATCCGGGTGGCATTCTCGCTGTACAGATTCCCAAGAACTGGGATTCCCCTTTATACCGTGCCATGAATGAAGTGATTGATGAGTCCAAATGGGGTTTCGACAACGTAGAAATCGCTTATAACGGTTCTCTGGAGCAGTCAGAATATTATGACTTGCTTTCTTCCATTGACCCGGCGTTTTCTATCTGGGAAACCATCTATTACCATTCTATGGCTGATCACAGAGCACTGGTTGAATGGATCAAAGGCACAAAGCTTCGTCCCTACTTAAATGTTTTGTCAGAAGAAAAAGGTGAATGCCTGATGAATGAAATAGTAGAGAAAACCAAACCATTGTACCCGGTTCAGCAAAACGGGAAACTGATTTATCAGTTCAGAAGGCTTTTCTTTACCATACAAAAATCATAAAACAGTTTATTATATGGAATGACAAAAAGAGAGTCATGCAATTCGCATGACTCTCTCCTTTTTTATGCTTTAAAAATGATATTCAGCAGAAATTATCTCTGAACACGTCCGGAAGCATCGCCACCAGCAAGTGTTTCAACTTCTTTTCTGGAAACCAGATTGAAGTCACCAGGGATTGTGTGCTTCAGAGCAGATGCAGCAACACCATACTCAAGAGCAGACTTGAAGTCTTTACCATCTACCATTCCGCAGATAACACCACCTGCGAAGGAATCACCACCACCAACACGGTCAACGATTGGATGAATGCTGTATTCTTTTGAATGATAAAACTCTTTTGTATCTCTGGAGTAAATACATGCAGACCAGCCGTTATCAGAAGCGGAGTGGCTTACACGTAAAGAAGATACACAATACTCGAAGTTGTAATCAGCAACCATCTGCTCGAAGATTGACTTGTAACCGGCCAATTCTAATTCACCGCTAGTTACATCTGTATTACCCGGTTTGTAACCAAGTACTAATTCAGCATCTTCTTCGTTTCCGATACAAACGTCAACATACTGCATTAAGTTCTTCATAACCTTCTGAGCTTTCTCAGAGGACCATAATTTTTTACGGAAGTTTAAGTCACAGGAAACCTTTACGCCATGTTTCTTAGCAGCCTTTAAAGCTTCTTCTGTTAAAACTGCAGCAGAATCAGAAACAGCAGGAGTAATACCTGTGAAATGGAACCAGTCAGCACCTTCGAAAATCTTGTCGAAATCAAAGTCTGCAGCAGTAGCTGTAGAGATAGAAGAATGAGCTCTATCATAAACAACCTTGGAAGGTCTCATGGAACAGCCTGACTCTAAGAAGTAGATACCAAGTCTTTCGCCACATTTTGCAATGTTTTCTGTACCAACATTGTATTTTCTAAGTGCTGCAACTGCACACTCACCGATTTCGTTATCAGGTACTGCTGTAACGAAAGAAGCGTCATGTCCATAATTTGCTAAAGATACTGCTACGTTAGCTTCTCCGCCACCGTAGTTAATATCAAACTCATCTGCCTGAATAAATTTTTCGCTATTTGGGGTAGATAATCTTAACATGATCTCGCCCATAGTAACAACTTTTGCCATTTTCTTATATTCCTTTCTTATTCCAATCAATAATTGTTATTTTTGTAAGAGGTGTACTGCAAATCCGCCGATTTCATCGCAAAGATAAACTGCTTTGATGTTACCCTTGTCATCTTTGTTTGCTTTTTCCATATCGAACTTGTAGCCCTGTTTCTCTAAATGATAGATTGCTCTATCCATGTAGTTTGTTCCGATAGCAATATGTCCGCAAGCACCACGGAAAGGTGTTTTCATAACTTCGATAAATTTAGCAGCAAAGATAGAGCTGTTGCCTACTTTCTTTGTAAATCCAAACAGATTATCAAATGTAGTAGCAGTCTTGTCTGCTTCTGCTTCATCTTTAGAATTGATACCAACGTGCATCAATTCAAAGCCTAACATCTTCTGTACAGCTTCTCTTGTCAGCGCTTCAATCTTATCGAATTCGCCTGCAGCAACTAATTCAGGTTTAACCATCCAGCTACCACCACATGCAACGATTTTCTTAAAGTCAAGATAATCTTTTAAGTTGTCTGCGTTGATACCACCGGTAGGCATAAATTTCATTTTTGTGTAAGGACCACACATAGCTTTGATCATTTTGATACCGCCAGCTGCTTCAGCAGGGAAGAATTTAACAACTTCCAGACCGTTTTCAATAGCAACTTCAACATCACTTGGGTTTGATGTACCAGGAACGATTGGAATGTTCTTAGATACACAATATTTAACAACAGTTGGGTTTAATCCTGGGCTGACGATAAACTTAGCGCCTGCATTAACAGCTCTGTCTACCTGCTCAGTTGTAAGTACAGTACCTGCACCAACTAACATTTCTGGAAATTCTTTTGCCATGATACGAATAGATTCTTCAGCAGCATCTGTTCTAAAGGTAACTTCTGCACATGGAAGTCCACCTTTGCAAAGTGCCTCTGCCAATGGCTTAGCGTCCTTTACATCATTCAGTGCGATTACTGGTACAATACCAATTTTGGAAATCTCTTCAATAATTGGATTCATTTTCTTTCCTACCCTTCTTATTTTGAATGTTTTTTCTCCTAGCTTACGCTACCACCTATGTTAATACAAATTTCTATAAATTTCCATAAGAATTTTTGCACGCAAAAACATCCCTTATCTAAAAATGTAATTACATAAGGTCGAGGTGTAAGCACTTACAGCATTATTCTATCCCTTAAAAGCCCAAACGTCAACATTTTCCATATACATTAAAGATTTTTAGTTTTTCTGTCGGGATTTTCTGCTTGAACTTGTAATGTCACTAGTATATAATCACTCTTAGAAATGAAAGCGGTTTCATTACCATCAAACCAATTAAGGATAAAACGCCATGACTATTTATGAAATTGCCCAAAAAGCAGACGTTTCCATTGCTACGGTATCCCGTGTTTTAAACGGCAGCCAGAGTGTCAGTGACAAAACCCGCAACAAGGTTCTCGCTATCATGGAAAAATATGATTATACTCCCAATGCTTTTGCCAGAGGTTTAGGCTTAAATACTATGAATACCGTTGGTATCCTATGTGCCGATTCTTCTGATCCCTATCTTGCCAAAGCAATTTATTTTCTGGAGGAAAATCTTCGTGCCAATCAATATGATTGTTTTCTCTGCTGCACCGGCTATGAATTGGAGATGAAGCAAAAATACTTAAATCTGCTGATTTCCAAAAAAGTGGACAGTATCATCCTGGTAGGTTCTAATTTCATTTACGAAAAGGATGAAGATAATCAATACATCCGTGATGCTGCCGAACAGGTACCTGTTATGCTGTTAAATGCATCTTATGACTGTAATAACGTATACTGCATACTTTCCAATGATCAGGTTTCCATGTATGAAGCCACTAATACGCTGCTCACAGCCGGCGCCCGGAAAGTTCTTTATTATTATAATTCCAGATCTTACAGTGCCCGAAAAAAAATTGCCGGGTACCAAAAGGCTATGGAAGAGGCTGGACTTTTAGATCCGCAGTACATGCAATTCTATGCTGGTCCTCACGAAGATCTGCAGGCAATGATCACACAGCTTGCTACACTCCACGAAAGTGGTCTTGTTTTTGACGGACTGGTAGCTTCTGATGATAATCTGGCCATGGCTGCCGTGAAATATGCCAAGCAATATCATCTGCATATACCGGAGGAGCTTTCAATTATTGGATATAACAATTCATTTTTAACGGCCTGCTCTGATCCGGAACTCAGTTCCATCGACAATAAGCTGGAATCTTTATGTAATCAGCTGACCGAAGCATTACTTCAAATTCTTTCCGGGAAAGAAACTGCAAAGAAATTTGTGTTTTCCGGTGAATTAATAAAAAGAGGTACAACCAAATAATCAAAACTCAAAATGGAGGTATTATTTATGAAAGCATTTATGGACAAGGAATTTCTTCTTTCCAATGCAACCAGTCAAAAATTATTCCACACTTATGCAGAAAGCACACCAATTCTGGATTATCACTGCCACATCAATCCAAAGGAAATTGCTGAAGACAGACAGTTCGACAACATTACCCAGGTTTGGCTTGGCGGAGATCATTACAAATGGCGTTTCATGCGCTCTTGTGGTGTAGACGAATATTATATTACCGGTGGCGCACCTGATAAGGAAAAATTCTTCAAATGGGCAGAATGCCTTGGAAAAGCAATTGGCAATCCTCTTTATCACTGGAGCCATTTGGAATTACAGAGATACTTTGGTTTTACCGGTGCTTTAAGTGCTAAAACAGCCGAAGAAGTTTGGAACCTCTGCAATGCAAAATTAAAAGAGCCTTCCATGTCCGTTCGTAATCTGATCAGACAGTCCAACGTAAAATTGATCTGTACTACCGATGATCCGATTGACACTCTGGAATGGCATAAAAAGATCGCAGAGGATGCTTCCTTTGAAATCCAGGTTCTGCCTGCATGGAGACCTGACAAGGCTATGAATATTGAAAAACCTGAATATCTGGATTACCTTGCTAAATTATCTGATGTCAGCGGCGTAAAGGTTACTTCTTTTGCTTCTTTAAAAGATGCTCTGAGAAACCGTATGGATTTCTTCGCTTCCATGGGCTGTAACGTATCTGACCATGCATTAGAGTATGTTATGTACTATCCTGCTGATGAAGCTGCTATCGAAGCTATCTTTGCAAAACGTGCTAAAGGCGAAGCAGTTACAAGAACAGAAGAACTTACCTTCAAGACTGCTTTCATGCTGTTCGTAGGTCGCGAATATAACAAACGTAATTGGGCTATGCAGTTACATTATGGCTGTAAACGTGATAACAACAAGCATATGTATGACCAGTTAGGACCTGACACCGGTTACGACTGCATCAACAACTATGCTCCATCTTCAGAAATGGCTGATTTCCTGAATGCTTTGATTTCTACAGAAGAGCTTCCAAGAACCATTCTGTACAGCTTAAATCCTAATGATAATCAGTCTATCGGCACCATTCTCGGCTGTTTCCAGGATTCCTCAGCTTGTGCAAAGATTCAGCAGGGTTCTGCTTGGTGGTTCAATGATCACAAAACCGGTATGCAGGATCAGATGATCTCCCTGGCAAACCTTGGAAACCTTTCCGGTTTCGTTGGTATGTTAACTGATTCCAGAAGCTTCTTATCTTATACAAGACATGAGTACTTCAGAAGAATCCTCTGTGATCTGCTGGGTACCTGGGTAGAAAATGGAGAATTCCCAGATGACGAAGAGATTTTGGGCGATATCGTAAAGAATATCTGCTATAACAATGCAGTGAAGTATTTTGGATTTGATCTGGAACTTGCAGACTAAACTGCGGTTTAAAGGAATAAGGATTGATGTAAAGTGACGGTTCAGCCGTGTATCATATGCTCACAAGCCCGTTTTCACTACGGTAAACACGTAGCTGTACATAGGTTCGCACAAGACGCGAACTAAGTACAGACGTGTTTACAGTGCTTGTTCGCATACGATACACGGCTGAACCTCGTTTTACGGCAATATTTATTTTCTTTAAGCTGCAGTTTGTGGTGCCCTGGGGCGCAAAGACCTCAGTTACGGCAGGTGAAAAATTGCAACAGTTTAGTCTTGGCTACAGACCGGGCCAACTACAGATTAGCAACTTGAAAAGAATAATGAATGTAACGAACAGGCAGTGGCGCGGGTGTGTATTCTTCCATTGCCTGTGAACATGTATTAAAGCCACTTAATCATACCAGCTGTTACCACAGCTATTCCGGGCAAGGATGCCAAAGCCATAAATGGCTTGAAAGGAACCTCAGAGCCAGGATGGCGATTGGTTCCGTTAGCGTAGTTAGCTGCAATCTAAATGGAATGATTTAGTGGCTTTTATACGTGTGAGCGGCAATGGAAGGATACACACCCACACCATTGCCGTCTCATTATAAATATTATTTTTTTAAGTTACTAAACTACAGTTTAGACAGGGATTTTGCCCATGATACCTTGCTTTTTCTCTGCCTGAGTGTTACTATTTTAACGAAGTGTATTCACTGTAATATAAAACTAAAAGAGGTGCAGACTGATGAGTAAAAATTTTGACGAATTATTATCAAAGGTATCTGAATGCAGCAAAAAGAAACTTGCTGTTGCTGTAGCACAGGACACTGCTGTTCTGGAAGCTGTAAAGGCTGCCAAAGAGCGTGATATTGCTGATTCTATTCTGGTTGGCGATGCCGACAAAATTAAAGAAGTTGCAGATGGTTTAAATATGGACCTGGCAGGTTATGAGGTTGTAGATGTAAAGGATCCTGCTGAAGCTGCTCTGGCTGCTGTTAAACTGGTACATGACGGAACAGCTGATATGTACATGAAAGGTCTAATTGATTCCAAGACCTTCTTAAAGAGTGTATTAAATAAAGAAGTTGGTCTTCGTACCGGTAAGCCATTATCTCATGTATGCGTATTTGAGATCCCGGGGATTGATCGTCTGTTATTCTTAACTGATGTTGCTTTTATGCCTTACCCAACACTGGAAGATAAAAAATGTATCATCGACTATACTGTTGCAGTAGCAAATGCATGTGGTGTTGACTGTCCTAAAGTTGCTCCTTTAGCTGCTGTTGAAGTAGTAAATCCTAAGATGCCTGTTACTCTTGATGCTGCTGAGCTTACCAGATTAAATGCTGAAGGCGAGATCAAAAACTGTATCGTAGACGGTCCTCTTTCTCTGGATATTGCTCTTTATAAAGAAGCTGCTGCAGAAAAAGGTGCTCTTGACAGAAAGGTTGCCGGAGATGCTGATATTCTTCTGTTCCCTGATATTCATGCAGGAAATCTTGTTTACAAGGCAATTGTACATATGGTAGATGTAAAGAATGGCTGTATTTTAACCGGTACTCAGGCACCTGTTATCTTAACATCCAGATCTGATACATTTGAAACAAAAGTTAATTCCATCGCTTTAGCTGCTGTTGTTGCTGAAGAGCTTCGTAAAAACAAATAAAAACCTATTGTGTTCATGCAATATCATGTTCGACTTTGAAAGGAGATTTCCATGGCAATTAAAAGCTTAATTATTAATCCAGGTTCTACTTCTACAAAAATTGGTGTATTCGAGGATGAAACTCTGTTATTCGAAGAAACACTTCGTCATTCCACTGAGGAAATTGGTCAATATGCTACAATTATCGATCAGAAGGATTTCAGAAAAAATATCATTCTTGATTTCTTAAAAGAAAAAGACTTTGATGTAAAAACTCTGAATGTTGTTGTTGGTCGTGGCGGTTTGTTAAAACCAATTCCAGGTGGCACTTATGCTGTAACAGATGAGTTGTTAAATGACCTGAAGATTGGTAAACAGGGACAGCATGCTTCCAATCTTGGTGGTATTCTGGCAAGAGAAATCGCTGATTCTATCGGTGTTCCTTCTTATATCGTTGACCCGGTAGTTGTAGATGAACTGATCCCGGAAGCAAGACTTTCCGGTCATCCTGAATTACCACGTATTTCTATCTTCCATGCTTTGAACCAGAAAGCAGTTGCAAAACGTTATGCCAAAGAAACCGGTAAGAAATACGAAGATCTGAACTTAATCGTTGTTCATATGGGTGGCGGTGTTTCTGTCGGTGCTCATAAAAAAGGTCAGGTCATTGATGTATTTAATGCATTAGACGGTGACGGTGCTTTCTCTCCTGAAAGATCCGGCAGTATTCCAAATGGCGTTCTGATCAAAATGTGTTTCTCCGGAAAATATTCTGAGGAAGAAGTATATTCCAAGATGGTAGGTAAAGGCGGCTTTAACGCTTACCTTGGCACCAATGATATGCGTGATGTAGAAAAGATGGCAGAAAGCGGAGATGAAAAAGCAATTCTCGTTCGTGATGCTTTCATTTTACAGATGGTAAAAGATATGGGTTCCATGGCTTGTGTTCTGGATGGTAAGATCGACCAGATCATTGTAACCGGCGGTATCGCATATGATAAATATGTAGTTTCCAAATTACTGGAGAAGGCTGGCTGGATTGCTCCTTTCACTGTATATCCTGGTGAAGACGAATTACTGGCTCTGGCACAGGGCGGTTTACGTGTTATGACCGGCGAAGAAGCAGCAAAACAGTACTAAAAAGATCTACTAAAACAGATCTGCATTTATGATTAAAACCCCGATTTTCTGTGTAAGCACAGTAAACCGGGGTTTTCTTTTACCATATAATATTTAAAACTCATCTAAATCATCCGCTGTTTCCACAGACTTTCCCGTACCATACAATTGCAGCCATGGCTCCAGAACAGAAACGGAAGCAAATTCACTTTGCTTATATTCCTTATGCTCCTTTTCTTTATCAATACAGATCAGGCGGTCTGCCAAAGACAAAACATCTGACAAATTCACAGCTAATATAATAACCGCAATTCCTTTTCTCAATAGTTGTTCTAAAAGTCGCCATATATACATTCTGTGTGTCAGATCGGCTCCCTTAAACGGCTGCATGCAAAAAACAATCTCTGGTTTTTGCAATAAGATACGAGAATATACCAGTTGGTATTTTTGCTTCTCTGTCAATTCATCCACTGACAGCTTAAATACGTCTTCTCCCAGAATTTCTCCATATTCTTGCCGGATACTTTTTCGAATCCGCCCGGTTGTCCAGACATGACGGATCCGTTTATCCAGATTAAAACACAGGTTGTCCATATAACTCAGTTCGGGAAACAGCATGGTCTTGTTACATTGCTCCTGTAGCAGTGCTATATGTCGATTACCCGGAATTTCCGCTTTTTTTCCGTGCAAAAACATACGCCAGGAGGTATTAGTGTTCTCTCCGACTAACTGTTGCAGCAGCATACGATAAACAGTATTATCCAAGCACTGTAAAACAAGGCACTCTCCTTCCCTGACGCCAAATGTCAAAGGGTATTTCATATTTTGTGTTTTACAGTAGCAGTCACATATGGAGGGTCCGGAAATTTCCTTGTCTTTTCTATTTTCCAGATATTTGTGAATCATTTTGTCGTATTCTTTTGAAATAGAATGCAGCTTATCAAATTTCATATCGCGTGGTTGCAATATCTTTTCAATATGCCCATTTGACATCAGTGCCGTACGATCACAAAACTGTAGCAGATCTTCAATATGAGTACCTATGTAGATAAAAGAATATCCCTTAGATGCATAATATCTGATAATCCGATATAACTTCTTCAAGTCATCTACGCCAAGCAATGCGCTCATCTCACTAAGGATGATCAGCCTGTGTCCGGCCACAATTCCTTTTAGAATTTCTACCACCACCCGCTCAAAGCTTGTTAATTTATCTACATATGTTCCTGCTGACAATTCAATTCCTATCTCTTTTATAAAGGGCTCCAGCTGAATCTCCAAAACAGCGGGCTGAATGATATTTTTACGAAATCCCTGTCGAAGTACAAAAACATTATCAGCTACCGTCAATCCATCTACCAGACAGGATCTGTCCTGTATAACTGTGATACGATTATTTCCTTTTTTTCCACCCTTCCAGGAGTTGATCAGCTCTTCATGGTAAAAAATATAGCCATCTTCAAGAGGAACATTTTCCATCAACAGCTGAATAAAGGAATGCAGACCAAAGGAGTTGCCCGGTATCAGTCCCATGATTTCCCCTTCCCAAATATTCAGGTTAAAGTCTTCAAGCATAACGAGTCCCTTTTCTTTACAGGTTACTCTTTCCATGCGAAACACTTCTTTTCTCATTGAAGAACTCCTCTATTCTTAATCTCCTTATCGCTGGTCACCCCCGGTAAAACGATTTCCACATCAGTTCCCTCTCCCTGTACAGAATATACGTGCATTCCATATTCCTCTCCAAAGATAAGCTGAATGCGATTATTTACATTAGCCAGCGCAATTCCGCCCTTTTCTTCAGATTGCTGATAAGGCACTGATGCTCCGTTTTTTCGAAGCCTTTTATTTAACTTCCAAAGTGTATTTTCATCCATGCCCACGCCATCATCCGAGATGCGAATCATCAATCTTTTCTCAGACCGCTCAAATTGAATACGCAGATTTCCTGTCCCTATTTTAAGTTCTGTTCCATGAATAATACTGTTTTCCAAAATCGGCTGCAATGTCAGTTTGGGAATCCTGCAATGAAGTATATCCTCCCACTCTTCTTCATTATATTCAAAGTGCAATTGCAATCGGCTTCCGAAACGATACTGTTGAATACGAAAATAAGTCTTGCAATTTTCCACTTCCTCTTCCACAGATACCAGATTTTCAACCTTGGAAATCGTATAGCGAAAAAAAGTCGCCAATGCCTCTGTCATATCCGCCACACTGTCCAGTCCGGCAATCAAAGCCTCACTCCGAATGCTTTCCAATGTATTATAAAGAAAATGCGGATTAATCTGATTTTGCAGTGCAAGATACTGTGCCTGCCTTTTATTCATATCAAACATTTGCGGTGAACGAAACAGCTTGTCCAATTTATGTAATTCATCCATTGTATTGGGGGTTAATACCGGCAGCCCCAATTCGTTATAGTCTACCATGGAATAGCCTGCCAGAAATCGTTTCAGCATTCGTTCCGATATTCTGTAAGGTTGATATATTTTGGACACAAATAAGATCTCAAGTGAAACTGCAATCAATGTCCAAACCACAAACGGCCAAATTGCTGTCTTTTCCTGAAGGGATAAAGTGAAGCCATATATTATCTGTAAAAAAACAAGAATAAACATACACACAGTAAAGAGCAGTACACGATTGGAAATATAGTGTAATTGACCAATGCTCTGTTTTATTTTATGAAACATATCTGCTTATCCTCCCTGGGCCATAGGAAATCAACCATATAATTTTCGATATACACTTGGTTTTAAGTTGGGTCAATCATTTTTCTCGTGGGATTGCCACCACATAGTGTATTGGTTAGTTACGCCACCCTTGACAGGATGGAAAAGCAATGCTGTTCGTTTATTACCGACGGCGAAGAACTCAAGAACAATCT
>JAQUUX010000042.1 GCA_028693705.1 Lachnospiraceae bacterium
TTGGTAGCTTAATTTTACATCAAAAAGGAATGAGATTCCTTATATTTTGGGCATTTTTTTAAAGTTGTTCATTACAATGCTGATAAAATCAGGAGCTTGTGGATAAATCTGCGGAAACTCAAGAAAAGCTTATCTTGACAGAAACCATGTATAAAGCTATAATTAAAAAAAGCAAAGGTGCTAAAAATAAAAAATATATTTTTAGTGCCTTTATTTTTTTCTTACTATACAAAAGCCTATAGAAATATATGGGAAATTGAGAAATGGATTTACCACATTACCCAAAAGTAGAGTATAATAAAATATAGAGAAAAGTTCCGTTGAGATGAAGAGAGTGGAATAAGCATATATGCTATGTTTATGTTGCTCTTTTTTATTTTGCTTTGAAAAACAAACCAATAAATTAATCAGAAATGATATCGGAACATGTTTTATCATGGAGGCAGTAAATGTTTAATTCAATTTCAATGACATATTTGTCCGCAACCATAAGTGAGTGTCTTGGCATCAAGCCACCGATGGAAGCAGAGAAAAGTGCACCAATGGTGGCAGAGAGAGTTCAGGCAAAGTGCCATAAGCCTGTAGACAGGGTTTTGATTTATAATCCGGATGCACTTGGCATGTGGATGTTCCAGAAATATACAAGCGAGTTTGCTCCGGTCATGGAAAGAACTGAATTAGAGCTTCCGGTGGCAACTGTTATGCCATCTGTTACACCGGTTTGTTTTGGCACTATGTACACCGGAGTTTTACCGGGGGTTCATGGGATTAAAAGTTACACTAAACCTGTGATCAAAACAGATTCCCTGTTCGATGCATTGGCAAGAGCCGGTAAGAAAACAGCAATCGTGGCAGTAGAAGATTCCAGTATGGCTATTATCTTCAGCGGTCGGGATATAGATTATTTCTTTACAAAGGATGACAAAGCGGCGGAGGAAACTGCAACAGAATTGATTCGTGACGGAGAGTATGAAGTGATCATCTGTTACAATCAGGAATTTGATGATGTAATGCATGAGTCCACACCGGAATCGGAAATCTCGCTTGCAGCGATGCATCATCATATTGATGCTTTTGCAAGACTTTCAGATACTGTAAAAGAAAGTTGGAAACAGTATGATTCATTAGTTGTTTGTGCAACAGACCATGGTACCCACGTTGATGAAACAGGATATGGAAACCATGGTGATTACATAGAAGAGGATATTAATGTGATTCATTATTATGGCATTTATCCTAAGACCGAACTTTGAAAATGAAACATTTGAATTGAAAAATATTAATTCAATTCTTAAAATGTTGTCCGCTAAAACCGGACGGAAAGGAAGGGAGATATGAAGAAGAAATTATTAGCAGCGCTGTTATGTGTAGCCATGACAGTATCACTCACTGCCTGCGGTGGAAGCAGTGCTTCTACAGACACAGCAGCAGACGCAGGAACAACTGAAGCAGGTGCTGAAGCTGGCACTACAGCAACAGGAGATGTTCCGGCACACAAGGAGGAACTGATCATCGGAACAGCCGTTGATATCAACAGCTTGGATCTTCAGAACCAGTCAGATCAGATCAACAACATCTGTCTGAAACTGACACACCAGACATTATTTGATCTGGATGCAGATACAAACAGAATTCCTTGTCTGGCAACAGAAGCAACCTGGATTGATGACAACACAATCGAAATCAAACTGGTTGAAAATGCATGCTTCTCTGATGGAACCCCATTAACAGCAGAAGATGTTAAATTTACATTTGATATGGCACTGGAAAGTCCTGTAGCAGGTAACCTGACAGGTCTGATCTCTACAGATGTTGTAGATGATTACACAGTACATATGAACATGGAAAGCTATTCTAATGACTTTATGATGAGTCTTACCTACATTCCTTTTGGTATCCAGTCAAAAGCTGCTTACGAAAGCGGAATGGAAGAGCCATTTAAAATCGGTAGCGGTCAGTATGTATTCGACGAGTGGTTAGAGGGTGAGCAGGTTTCCTTCGTAAAGAATGAAAACTACTGGGGAAGCGATCCTGGTGTCTCTGATAGAATTACTTTCAAGCCTTACCTGGAAGCATCTTCCCGTGTAATCGCTTTACAGAATGGTGAAATCGACGTATGTATCGATCCTCCGGCAAATGAATTACAGTATCTGGAAGAAGACGAAAATATTACCGTTTATGAGCAGGCTGGTACTCGTTTATTCTACTTCGCATTCAACTGTGAAAAAGCACCTTGGGATAATCAGACACTTCGTCAGGCAGTTGCATGTGCAATTGACCGTGATGCAGTTTTACAGGCAGCTGTTTACGGAAAAGGAACTCCTCAGACCACTATCTTAAACCGTGGATTGTTCGGATTCTATGATGATATGGAAGGTTTTGACTATGATGTAGAGCGCGCTAAGAGCCTTATGGCAGAAGCAGGCTATGCAGATGGCGGTATTACCACAACCTTAACAATTGCTAACTCTTCACCTTATACAAACATTGCACAGGTTATTCAGGCTAACTTAAAAGAAATCGGTATCGATGTTGAAATCACCACAATGGAAGATGCAACCTTAAAGTCTACCTGTAAAGAAGGCGGACAGGAGCTGTTCCTGTGGAGATGGAATGAAGATATCCGTCCTGACTGTGTATACCGTGATCTGTTCAATACAGGATCAGGTTCCAACTATCATCACTTCTCAGATCCTAAGGTTGATGAATTAACCGACAAGGTTCTGACAGATAAAGATGAAGCACAGCGTACAGAAGACAGCAAAGAATTACAGACTTACCTTGTTGATGCATGCCCACAGGTTCCACTCTATATCTCTAACCTGGTTATTGCATACAACAAAAATCTTGTAATGCCATATTTCCGTGGCGGCGGAGACCATTACTGGAAAAATGCATACGTAGCTGAATAAGAAATAAATAGAGTCGATATAAAATAAAGATTCTGGGATTTAACTACTGATACTGCCAGCCGGAAATATCTGGCTGGCAGTTACTTTAAAAACGATTGTTTATTCCATAAAAGATGGGAGTGTCAACCAATGATTAGGTATATCATAAAGAGAATTATTTTGATGGTTCCGGCTATCATCGCTACATCTTTCATAATTTATTTTGCAATGAATATGACAGGCGGTGACCCGGCATTGACTTTGGCACCTGAAAATGCAACTGAGCAGCAGATTGAGGAAATCAGGGAAGAATTGGGATTAAATGATCCTATATATGTGCGGTACGGCAAATATATGCTTGGTATGTTAAAGGGTGATCTGGGTACAAGTTATGTAACAAAAAGAGATGTTTTCAAGACATTTATGGAACGTCTTCCAAATACAATTGAATTAGCATTTACAGCAGTTTTGATTGCAACACTAATTGCAGTTCCACTCGGTATTTACACAGCGATTCATCAGAATACATGGAAGGATACAGGCGGTATGGTATTCGCTCTCTTTGGTGTATCCATGCCAAACTTCTGGCTTGGACTGATGTTGATTATTATCTTCTCGCTGAATTTGAAATGGCTGCCCTCCGGAGGTAAGGAAGGTATCCGGTCTCTTATCCTGCCGGCACTTACTGTAGGTATGGGATTTGCAGCCTTGATAACAAGAACAACCCGTTCAGCTATGCTGGATGTTATTCGTCAGGATTATATGACAACGGCCCGTGCGAAAGGTGCTTCTGAGAAAACAGTTATCTTCCAGCATGGTCTGAAAAATGCACTTATCCCTATCATTACCGTTATCGGTATGCAGTTATCCAATGCATTAACCGGTTCCGTTCTTGCGGAAACCGTATTCTCATGGCCCGGGGTAGGTCGTTTGATTGTAGATTCTATTTCCAAAAGAGATACACCAATGGTTACAGGTGCGATTATTATGTCCTGTGTACTGATGTGTGTTGTGAACCTGGTAATTGATTTGATTTACGCGTTCTTTGACCCCAGGATCAAGGCACAGTATTCAAGGAAGGGGTGAGCAGAATGGCAAAATTAAATGATAATAATGAAGTTAAGAGCCGTTCTATGGCTCAGGAAACATGGCGTCGTCTGATTAAGAATAAAGGAGCCGTAATTGGTCTGATATTTTTGCTGACACTGGTTGTGGTATCCATTCTTTCCGGATTCATCTATGATTATGATACAGATATTATTGCATTGAATATGGGAGAAGCTTTGCAGGCTCCGTCTGCAGCTCATTGGTTTGGTACAGACTCTCTTGGAAGAGATATTTTCGCACGTATTCTTTATGGTGCCAGATATTCTCTGATGATCGGCGTAGGCGCAGTTGCTATTGGCCTGGTAATCGGTGTTACACTAGGTGCGATTGCAGGCTTCTACGGTGGTGCTGTGGATCAGATTATAATGCGAGTTGTAGATGTATTTTATTCAATTCCAAATATTATGATTGCAGTGGTAATCGTTTCCTTACTGGGTACCAGTACTGTAAATCTGCTGATTGCATTGTGCTTTACCTGTGCTACGTCCTTTACCCGAATAGCCAGGGCGTCAGTTATGACCATTCGTGATCAGGAATATGTGGAAGCAGCCTATGAGCTGGGTCTTCCTACCTGGAAGATTATTTTAAAGCATATTATTCCAAACTGCCTGTCACCTATTATTGTACAGGTAACCTTATTGATCGGTACTACAATTATTGCAGCATCTTCCCTTTCTTTCCTGGGAATCGGTGTTCCTTCACCTGCACCTGAATGGGGAGCTATGTTATCCGAAGGAAGACAGCATATCCGTGATGCCAGCTACATGTGCGTTATCCCCGGTATTGCTATCATGCTGACCGTTCTTGCACTTAATCTTTTAGGTGATGGACTTCGTGATGCACTTGATCCTAAGATGAAAAAATAAGAGGTGAAGAAGATGACTGATAAAATTCTGGAAGTAAAAGATCTGGTCGTACAGTATGTGACTGACGACGGCTGCGTTGAAGCAGTGAATGATTTGAGTTTTTCCATTGGCAAAAAGAAAACATTGGGACTTGTAGGAGAAACCGGTGCAGGTAAAACTACCACAGCACTGTCTATCCTGAATCTGATTCCCTCCCCTCCGGGAGAAATCAAAAGCGGTTCCATTATGTTAGACGGCAGTGATGTATTGACAATGGATCAGGAAGAATTGCAGAAAATGCGTGGTAATGACGTGGCAATGATTTTCCAGGATCCTATGACAGCGCTGAACCCAGTTATGACCATAGGTGAACAGATTGCTGAATCCATAGAGCTTCATGAGAAGATTTCTAAAAAGGAATCCATGGAACGCGCAAAAGAGATGTTGAAATTAGTAGGTATTGCAGAAAGCCGTGCTTATGATTATCCACATCAGTTCTCAGGCGGTATGCGTCAGAGAGTTGTTATCGCTATTGCACTGGCATGTAATCCGAAGCTGCTGTTAGCAGATGAGCCTACTACAGCATTGGATGTAACCATTCAGGCACAGGTTCTGGAGCTGATCAAAAAGCTGATCACAGAAAGAGATATGTCCATGCTGTTGATTACTCATGACCTGGGTGTTGTTGCAGAGGTATGTGATGATGTTGCAGTTATGTATGCAGGTCGTATCGTAGAAATCGGAACGGCAGCTGAGATTTTCAATGAAACAGCACATCCATATACGGAAGGTTTGTTTAACTCTTTGCCAAACTTAAAGCAAAGAGGCGAGAAACTGGTACCAATTACAGGTATGATGCCTGATCCTATGGATCTCCCGGAAGGATGTTCCTTTGCACCGAGATGTCCATATGCAACGGAAGCTTGTAAAAAAGCAAATCCGGGACTTCGTCATCTTGGCGGAAGCCATTATGTGGCTTGCCAGGCATACGAAAGAGAAAATTTTAAGCTGGGAGGAGAACAGTAATGGGTAAAATATTATTGGAAGTAGACAATCTTACTAAGTTTTTTAACACTCCTTCCGGACAGCTCCATGCAGTAGATGGTGTCAGCTTTCAGATTGAAGAAGGCAAGACATTAGGTATTGTTGGAGAGTCAGGCTGCGGAAAGTCCACAACCGGACGTTCTATCTTAAAGTTAATCGAGCCTACCGGTGGTAAGATCATATTTGACGGAAAAGATATTACAAACTATAGCCGTAGACAGATGAGACCTCTCAGAACAGAAATGCAGATGATCTTCCAGGATCCTTTTTCATCACTGGATCCCAGACAGAGCGTTATGCAGCTGATCTCTGAGCCTATTATCGAACATAAGCTGCTTTCCGGAAAAGCTGAAATTGAAAAGAGAACATTAGAATTAATGGAAACTGTTGGTCTGGCAAAACGACTGATGAACAGCTATCCTCATGAATTAGATGGCGGACGTCGTCAGCGTATCGGTGTGGCAAGAGCACTTGCTGTTAACCCTAAGCTGATCGTATGTGATGAACCTGTATCTGCACTGGATGTTTCCATTCAGGCGCAGATCCTTAATCTGCTGGAAGACCTTCAGAAAGATTTAGGACTTACTTATATTTTCATTACCCATGATTTATCTGTTGTAAAATATTTCTCAGATGATATTGCTGTTATGTACATGGGC
This sequence comes from Lachnospiraceae bacterium, assembly GCA_028693705.1. Taxonomy (GTDB): domain Bacteria; phylum Bacillota; class Clostridia; order Lachnospirales; family Lachnospiraceae; genus JAQUUX01. The sequence goes on from JAQUUX010000042.1 coordinate 6,547, forward strand.
CAAATGGTTGAGAAAGCTCCTTCTGATGAGATTTTTGCAAATCCAACTCATCCATATACAAAGGCACTGCTTTCAGCAATTCCGATTCCTACAATTGGAAAAGAAAAACCTGTAAGGCAGCTGATCCGAGGTGAGATTACATCACCTGTAAATCTGCCTGATGAGTGTCGTTTCTTTGGCAGATGCGATGTTTGTGATGAAGCAATCTGTAAGAAATGCAACCCTACACTGGTTGAAATTTCACCAAAGCATTTTGTGGCATGCAACAAGATTGCTATGAAGGAGTAAGCTATGACAAAAAACTTTGCACATCGCGGTTATAGCGGAAAATATCCTGAAAATACCATGCTGGCCTTTGAAAAAGCAATTGAAGCCGGAGCGGATGGTATTGAACTGGACGTTCAGGAGACGAAAGACGGAGTTATTGTTATTTGTCATGACGAACGTGTGGATCGTACAACAAACGGAGAAGGCAGGATCAAAGATTTTCTATTCGAGGATCTGAGAAAGCTGGATGCCTCCTATATTTATACAGGACAGATGGGATTTAATCCAATTCCTACTTTGGAGGAATATTTTGAACTGGTAAAGGACACTCCTATTATTACCAATATTGAGATGAAGACCGGTATCTATGAGTATCTTCCGATGGAACAGAAAGTGTATGATATGATATGCAAATATCATTTGCAGGAAAAAGTTATTATTTCCAGTTTTAATCATTATACAATTCTGCGTATGAAGGAAATGGCACCGGAACTGAAATATGGTTTTCTGACTGAAGACTGGATCATTGATGTAGGTCCATACATCCATAAGCATGGTGTACAGTGCTTCCATCCAAACTTCCACAACCTGATTCCTTCTGTGGTTGAGCAGGTGAAAAAGTATGGTATTGAAATCAACTGTTATACAGTAAATACAGAAGAAGATGTATTGGATCTGGCAGAAAAAGGTGTAGACAGTGTCATTGGAAATTTCCCTGAAATGGCAAAAGAAACATTACAGAAGTTTGCTATGCAAAAGTCTGTGACAGAATAATCTATTAGGAAATAAACAATCAATATAGGGCAGTGGTGACATGTCATCACTGCTCTATTGGATTTTGCTCCGCAAAACAAGGAGGATTGTATGAATTTATTTGATATTATAGGACCGGTTATGGTTGGACCCTCCAGCTCTCACACGGCGGGAGCTGTGAGGATTGGCGGGATTTCCAAGAAACTGATGCGCGAAAAAATAAAAGATGCGGAAATTTTACTTCATGGTTCTTTTGCCTCAACCGGCACAGGACATGGTACGAAGCAGGCCCTTGTAGCAGGTCTTCTGGGCATGGAAACTGATGATGAACGGATACCGGACAGCCTGGAAATAGCGACATCTCAGGGCATTACAATAAAATTTGGCACTACGGAGCTTAGAAATGCACATCCAAATTCCGTGAAAATGATTTTGCACGGAGAAAGCGGGAAGAGTCTGGAAATCATTGGACAATCCCTTGGCGGTGGCAGAATCAATATCTCTGAGATAGATGGATTGACAGCAAATGTAGCGGGCGATTATCCTACACTGATCGTTCATAATCAGGATCAGCCGGGACATGTAGCCAGTGTAACAGCAATGCTTGCTCATAAATCCGTGAATATAGCAGAACTTAGATTATACAGATCTGGTCGTGGCGGTATGGCAGTTATGGTGGTAGAATGTGACCAGGAGCTTCCTGAAGAGGCTATTAAATGGTTAGAAAAGCAGGAAGGTATTGTAAAAGTAACCTACTTAAGCCTGTTAGATAACGAGGAGGATACGGAATGAGTTTTCGATTGTTACAGGAAATTTGTGATCGATGCAAAAATGAAGAAAAAGAATTCTGGCAAATCGTTATGGAGGATGACAGCAGGGAACGCGGTGTAACAGCAGAAGAATCCTTTCAGACGATGAGAAATATGTATCATGATATGAAACGTGCTGATCAGTCTTACAAAGCAGATCGTAAATCTGCCAGCGGGCTGGTAGGAGGCGAAGGCGCCAAAATGGAAGCCTATAGATTACAGGGTAAAACATTGTTGGGCGATTTTGCTACAGAAGTCATGGAGAAAGCTATTAAAATGGGAGAATCCAATGCCTGTATGCGTAGGATTGTGGCGGCTCCAACAGCCGGCAGCTGCGGAGTTTTACCGGCAGTATTGTTAACCTATCAGACAAACTATAAGTGCAGTGAAGAGACCATGACAAAAGCGTTGTTTGTAGCTGCCGGTATTGGTGAAGTTCTGGCAGAAAGTGCCAGTATTGCAGGAGCTGAAGGCGGATGCCAGGCAGAGATCGGTTCGGCAGCAGCAATGGCAGCAGGCAGTATTGCTTATTTGGAAGGTTCGGATGCAACAGGGATTTCCCATGCAGCAGCACTGACTTTGAAAAGCTTACTGGGACTTACCTGCGATCCAGTTGCGGGATTAGTAGAAGTTCCCTGCGTGAAGAGAAACGCTACAGGAGCTATGGTAGCCCTTGCGGGCGTACAAATGGTATTGGCAGGGATCAAGAGTGTGATACCGCCGGATGAAGTGGTAGATACCATGTATCGTATTGGAAATCAGCTGCCGGCATGTTTGCGGGAGACTGGTGAAGGCGGTCTGGCAGTAACGCCTACAGCAAAAAAAGTAGAGGAATGCTTAAATAAAGGTTGTCCTCTGGGAGAGTAGAAGAAAATGTATAGTCTTAATACACGTATTCGTTATAGCGAATGTGATAGTCATGCAAAATTAACACTGGAGTCATTATTGAATTATTTCCAGGACTGCACTTCTTTTCATTCAGAAGATAAGGGAGTGGGGATTCAGTATTTGAGAGACAATCACCAGGTCTGGGTTTTATCGGCCTGGCAGATCATCATAAACAGATACCCGGCTTTTGGAGAAAATGTGAAAGTAGCTACTTTCCCTTATGAATTTAGGGGGTGCTTTGGCTCTCGTAATTTCATTATGGAAACAGAAAACGGTGAACAGGTGGCAATCGCAAATTCCCTGTGGACACTTCTTGATTCAGACAGTATGCTCCCTGCAAAACCGGACGAAACCATGAAAATAGCATATGAGCTGAATGAAAAACTGGACATGGACTATGCACCGAGAAAGATTGCTGTTTCGGAAAACGGCGAAAGAAGAGAACCAATTCAGGTCAAAAAACACCATTTGGATACCAATAACCATGTAAATAATGGACAGTATGTGAGAATGGCACTGGACAGTATACCGGAGGAAAAGATACCGAAAGGATTTAAGGTACAACAATTGAGGGCAGAATATAAGCAGGCAGCATACCTGGGAGATGATATCGTTCCGGTCATATCAATTGACGGAAACCGGTTTACAGTAGCGTTACAGGATACAAATGGAAAAAGTTATGCTATAGTAGAACTACAATAACAATAATCGACAGCGGGACTGTCGATACCAACATGAACGTGGAGGACATATGATCCGTTTAGGAGAAACACAGAAACTTATAGTTGTAAAGAAGGTTGAATTTGGCATCTATCTGTCAGATAGCCCGGAAAAAGATGCAGAAAGAATATTGCTGCCAGTTAAGCAGGTGCCGGAAAACACGGAATTAAACCAGGAAATAGAAGTCTTTGTTTACAAGGACTCCAGTGACCGTTTAATTGCCACTACCAGAACGCCATTGGTAACACTTGGTCATATTGCAAGGCTGAAGGTAGTTGAATTGGGTAAAATAGGGGCATTTCTGGACTGGGGACTGGAAAAAGATTTGTTCCTTCCTTTTAAAGAGCAGACAAAAGAGGTAAAAACCGGTGAATCCATACTGGTAGCTCTTTATATTGATAAGAGCAGCAGACTTTGTGCCACTATGAATGTTTATCCCTATCTGGATCAGAATAGTCCGTATAAAAAAGAAGAGTGGGTTACGGGTACCATTTATGAAAGCAGTGATAATTTTGGATTATTTGTAGCTGTAGATGATAAATATTCCGGATTAATCGCCAAAAAAGAAATTGCAGGGGATCTGAAGGTTGGTGATACTGTTCGTGCCAGAGTACTGTTTGTAAAAGAAGACGGCAAGTTAAATCTTGCAGTGAGGGAGAAGTCTTTTCTACAGATTGGAACGGATGCAGATAAGGTCATGGAGATCATAGAGGGATTTGACGGTGCACTGCCTTTTAATGATAAAGCAAATCCAGAGGTAATCCGCAGAGAAACCGGCATGAGCAAAAATGAATTCAAACGTGCTGTCGGTAATTTGTTGAAAGCAGGCAGAATAGAGATCACAGAGAGAAGCATCCGTAAAATAAAATAACAGCAATGTTATAACAGCAAAAAATGAGAACTAATATGAAAAGTAAAAATCTTAATTTCGTATTTTTAATAATTATCATAATTAATATTGTGATGCAGTTTCTGGTAGCCTTTGTTCCGGCATTGGAACCTGCCAATTTGTTTCAGAATGTACTGGTGAGTGAGGGCAGTGTTATTGCTCCGGCTTTGGTTTATCTGTTTACATCAAGAGTAAAAATAAATAATATTTTAGGTTTCCGTAAAATGCGGATTTCTACATGGCTGTGTTGTATTCTGTTTACTGTTTTATGTGGGCCTGTTGCAACACTTGCAAATGCCATTTCCATGTTATTTGTGGATAATACAGTAACCGGAATGTCAGGTTCAATTTTGGATATGCCGTTTATTACCATGCTGCTACTCATTGGTTTTGCAGGTCCGATATGCGAAGAGATTACCTTTCGAGGGATTTTCTACGGTGGGTATCGAAGTAGTGGCCTGGCATGGAGAGCTGTATTGGGATCGGCAATCGCCTTTGGCGTTATGCATTTGAATTTTAACCAGGCGGCCTATGCATTTGTTTTAGGAATTGCTATGGCACTGCTGGTAGAAGCCTGCGGAAGTCTGTGGGGTTCTATTACCATGCATGTTTTGTTTAATTCAACAAACGTATGTATCCTGTATTTGTATAACCACTTCTTTGCAGATACAGAAGTGGGTGCACTTGCAGAGGATATTGAATATACGCAAAATGATATGTTACTGTTGATCGGCTCCTATCTGATGCTGGCTGCAATTTTTATGTGTCTGGCTGGTTGTGTCCTGGTGCTGATTGCAAAGCTGGAGAAAAGAGATTTGATTCTGGCAGAGCAGTTTTGGAAAAGAGAAAAAAAGCAGGGTAAGCTGATATCTGTATCTTTTATTATGGCAATTGTAATTGCTGTAATATTTATGATCTGGCTGGAAATGTTAAAAAAATAGAGCATGCAGGGAATGAAAACATTTCCCGCATGCTCTTTTAATTTTGTTTTACACACTCATATCAAAATTCCCGCCAACAGCAGGATTAACAGATAACTCCATTGCAGAAGGTGCCGGGGCGGCCTCCATTAATTTCAAAACACCGGCGCCGGCTGTTTCCATACTGTCTAAACTGTTGGATAACATGGCAACACCAAAGTTAGATGTAACATTTGACTGTGCAAGTGACATGGAAAGCTGTGCAATATCCATCGGAACCCCTCCTTTATATATATGGGTAAACATTCGGTAACACATATATTACGTAACTGAAACAATAATTACTTTGTATTACTAATATAGTTGAAAAAACATAGAAAAACAAGAGAAAAAACGCTAAAAAGAAGAAAAACTGATAAATTTCTTTTTAAAAATATTTGTGAAAAAGTGATAAAGGATATTTCCGGTGTGAAAAGAGTTAAAAACATAAAAAATACACAAAATTTCTATGAATTTTTGTGGCTATTTATGTGGATTTGTATTAAAATGTAAATCATAAGTAAAAATAGGTTTTCTTGTGAGGGTAAAAACATTGTTGATGTTGTATACCCTGCATACATGGAAGAGGAGATAAGTATGATTTCAAATCAAATATTACAGAATACCATCGACGGACTTAAGGCAATTGCCAGAGTGGAACTAAGTGTGCTGGATACTGACGGAAAAGAAATAGCATCCACGGTTTCCATGCCAGATTGTGTAAAACCGGCGTTGGAATTTGCTGCCTCTCCGGCAGACTCCCAGGAGATTCAAGGGTATCAGTATTTTAAAATTTATGATGAGCAGCAACTGGAATATATATTGATTGCCGGAGGCTTAGGCGAAGACGTTTATACACTTGGCAAAATGGTTGCTTTCCAGATCCAGAATTTACTGGTTGCGTATAAAGAACGTTTTGATAAAGATAATTTCATCAAGAATCTGTTACTGGACAATTTGCTGTTGGTGGATATATACAGCAGATCCAAAAAGCTTCATATCAGAACCGATGTAAAACGTGTTGTCATGATTTTGGAATCTGAAAATGACAAGGACAACAATGCACTGGAAATCATTCGATCTAATTTTGGTAATGCCAGCAAAGATTTTATTACGGCTGTAGATGAGAATAATGTAATCGTGGTAAAGGATCTTTCCGAAGGGGATTCCAATAAAGAAATTGACAGAGCAGCAGCACAGCTGTCCCAATATCTTGAAAAAGAAGGTTTGCGTGAAGTTCGCGTCGCTTATGGTACTGTTGTAGGCGAGATTAAAGAAGTGAGCCGTTCTTATAAAGAAGCAAAGATGGCATTGAATGTAGGTAAAATTTTCTTTGATGATAGAAACATTATTGCTTACAGTGAGTTAGGGATTGGCCGTCTGATTTATCAGCTTCCAATACCGCTTTGCAAAATGTTTATAAAAGAGATTTTTGACGGCAAGAGTCCTGATGATTTTGATGAAGAAACGCTCACAACCATTAACAAATTCTTTGAAAACAGTCTGAACGTATCTGAGACCTCCAGACAGCTGTTTATTCATAGAAATACGCTGGTATATCGACTGGATAAACTGCAGAAGAGTACGGGCCTGGATCTTCGTGTGTTTGAAGATGCTATTACCTTTAAGATTGCATTAATGGTTGGAAAATATATGAAATATATGGAAAATTATGATTATTGATCATATGGGTTGACATAAATCGAGCCATATTGATATAGTTTACCATGATAACAGGAACAAAATGAGGAGCAGAGGTGAAAAAATTTGGCAACAAGAAGCAGAGCTAGAAGAAGAGAAATGGATATTGATGAAAACGAAATCATAACGATGGAAAATGTCACCAAGTCCTATTCCAGCGGAGCACCGGCATTAAACGGTATCAATCTGCATATTAATAGAGGTGAATTTGTATTTGTAGTAGGAGACAGCGGATCAGGCAAATCTACATTGATTAAACTTCTGCTAAGAGAATTAACACCGACAGAAGGTGATATTCATGTTATGGGATATGATCTGGTGAAGATTCGCCACGGCAAGATTCCAAAGTTTCGTCGTAATCTTGGTGTAGTATTCCAGGATTTCAGATTATTAAAAGATCGTAATGTATATGACAATGTAGCTTTTGCACAGCGTATTGCAGAAGTACCGACCAAGGAAATGAAAAAAAATGTACCATCCATTCTGGCAATGGTGGGACTTGCCGGAAAATATAAGGCTAAGCCCAGACAGTTATCCGGTGGTGAACAGCAGCGTGTTGCTATGGCAAGAGCTCTGGTAAATCGACCGGCTATTCTTTTGGCTGATGAGCCTACCGGTAATCTGGATCCGAAGAACTCTTGGGAAATTATGAATCTTTTGGAAGAGATTAATGAGCAGGGTACAACAGTCCTGGTAGTAACTCATAATCCGGAGATTGTAAATGAGATGAAGAAACGTGTTATTACGATGAAAAAAGGTGTTATCGTAAGTGACGTTGAGAATGGAGAGTATATCAATGAGGATTAGTACATTTTTCTATACTTTCAAACAGGGTATACGGAATATTTTCCGAAATAAGTGGTTTTCACTGGCGTCCATAGCAACTATTGGTGCCTGCCTGTTTTTATTTGGAATGTTTTATTCTATTATAGTAAACTTTCAGCATATTGTTAAAACAGCAGAAGAGGGTGTTTCCATTACCGTCTTTTTTGATGAAGGGATTGAAGATTCCAGAGTTGAAGAGATCGGCAACCTGATTGATAAAAGACCTGAAGTTTCCAAAAAAGTATTTGTTTCGGCAGATGATGCATGGAACAGTTTTAAAGATGAATATCTGGGTGAATATTCAGATGGCTTTACAGAAAATCCATTGGCGGATTCGGAAAATTTTGAAATCTATTTAAATGATGTTTCCATGCAGGATTCACTGGTTTCTTATCTGGAAAGTCTGGACGGTATCAGACAGGTAAACCGCTCCGAGGTAACAGCAAACACATTAAGCGGTATGAATATGCTGATTGGATACGTATCAGTGGGTATTATAGCTATTTTGCTGGCTGTGTCTGTTTTCCTAATCAGTAATACGGTTACGATTGGTATTTCTATCCGAAAAGAAGAAATTAACATCATGAAATATATTGGTGCAACGGATTTCTTCGTCAGAGCTCCTTTCGTTATTGAAGGTATTTTGATAGGTCTGATCGGTTCAGCTATTCCGATTGGGATCATATATTATTTATACAGTGTGGTCATTACCTACGCAGCAGCACGTTTCAACATGCTGTCACAGTTACTGAATTTCCTGCCGGTAGGAGACGTATTTGCAACACTTGTTCCGGTTACCTTTGGTATAGGTGCGGGCATTGGTTTCCTGGGTAGTATTGCAACTGTTAGAAAGCATCTGAGAGTGTAAGGAACCGCGGACTTCATGAAGAGACTAAAAAAATTATTATGTCTGGGAATGGTTTTTTGTTTGGCACTTCCTCTTTGTATTTCCATTACCGGTCAGGCAGCGACTACGGTTACTTCTGAGAGCATTAAGCAGAAGGAGAGCCAGATTACGGCAGCGCAAAGTGAAAAGCAGGCGTTACAGTCCAGCTTGACGGATGTGAAAAAGCTAAAAGAGCAATTGGAAACAGAAAAGTCTGACTTGTCCAACTATGTAAAAGAGCTGGACGCCAATCTGGATTCCATTCAGGCAAAGATAAATGAATTAAATGAGATGATTACCACAAAAGAAGCGGCAATCGTACAGGAAGAAAAAGAACTGGCAGAGGCACAGGAAGTAGAAGCCGAACAGTACGCAGCCATGAAAGCCCGGATTAAATTTATGTATGAACGGGGAGATGACTTATATCTGGAGATGATGCTTACTTCTAAAAGCTTTGGAGAGATGATTAACAAGGCTGATTATATTGAAGCTCTTTCTTCATATGACCGGAAAATGCTGGATCACTATGTAGAAGTGACAGAATATGTGCAGGCTTGTAAGGATGCCTTAGAGGCAGAAAAAGAAGTATTGGATCAGGCTAAACTGGATGTACAGAGTGAAGAAGCAGCTTTGGAAGATCTGATTGGTGAAAAAGAAAAACAGATTAATGTTTATTCTGCCAATATTAATGATAAAGAAGCAGCGATCAAAGAATACGAAGCACAGATTGCAGACCAGAATGCGACAATTGCAGCATTGGAAGCAGCTGTTGCCGAGGAGAGAAGACAGCTTATGGCTTCTCAGGGGTCAGCGATGACCTATGATGGCGGCGTATTTAAATGGCCGGCACCTTCCTATACCAGAATATCTGATGATTATGGATATCGTATGCATCCAATATTGGGTGTACAGCAGTTTCATAATGGTCTGGATATGGCAGCACCGGGGGGATCTCCGATTCTGGCGGCTTATGATGGAAAAGTAGTGGCAGCAGCATACAGCTCCTCTATGGGAAATTACATCATGATAAATCATGGTGATGGACTGATTACAATTTATATGCATGCATCAGCCTTGTATGTGTCGAGTGGGGCGACAGTGGCAAAAGGACAACAGATAGCGGCAGTTGGGTCAACCGGACGTTCGACCGGTAATCATCTGCATTTCAGCGTCCGATTAAACGGGAGTTATGTGAGTCCGTGGAATTATCTGAAATAAAGCAGCGTGCAGATACGCGGATAGGACAGATATGAGTGATTTTGAAGAAGAAACACAGACACATGGTACAAAAAAACATGAGTTTTTGAAAGGGGTATTGGCCGGCGTATTGGTCACTGCTCTGGTGGTTTCGCTGATAGCAGTTGGAGGCAGTTATCTCTTGCTTAGAGGAAACAGGCTTACGGCTGCCAGTGCCAATGGTAAAAACGGTGATACCACGGTTGTAAACGATAATGTGATCTCCAAGATGAAGACCATTGAAAAGGTGGTTGATGATTACTACTATAAGGAAGATGTGGATGTAGAATCCATGGAAGATGGGCTGTACGAAGGTATGGTCGATTCTCTTGGTGATCCCTACTCCACATATTATTCTGAAGAAGAACTAACCAGCATCATGGAGCAGACAGAAGGTGTTTACTATGGTATTGGTGCTTATGTCAGTCAGGATGCGGCTACTGGTTATGCAGTTATCAGTGGAACCATTGAAAATACGCCCGCTGCTGAAGCAAAGCTGCAGAGTGGAGATATTCTCTATGAAGTAGATGGAACATCTACTGCCGGAATGGAACTGTCGGACGTGGTGGCGCTCATTAAAGGCGCGGAGGGCAGCACCGTACATTTAACGCTGATACGTGAGGGCGAATCTGCTAATCTGGAAATAGATGTGGAAAGAAAGCAGATTGAGACTCCTACTGTAAATTATGAAATGCTGGATGATGGCATGGCATATATACAGATCACTGAATTTGACGAGGTAACAACAGATCAGTTCACAGAAGCTTATGCAACTTGCAAAGGCTCAGATATGAAGGGACTGATTCTGGATCTGCGAGGCAATCCGGGTGGAAACGTACAGACCGTCTGTGATATAGCCAGACAAATATTACCCAAAGGTCTGATCGTGTATACAGAAGACCGCGATGGTAAGAGAACAGAGTATACCTGCGATGGCAAAAACGAGATTGAAGTACCAATGGTAGTCCTGGTCAATGGTTATTCAGCCAGTGCATCAGAAATATTAGCCGGAGCCATCAAAGACTATGGAATTGGAACACTGGTAGGAACCAAGACTTTCGGAAAAGGAATCGTCCAGAGAATCATCAGCCTGTCTGATAAATCAGCTGTAAAATTAACAGTTAGCAGCTACTTTACACCAAATGGCAACAATATCCATGGCATCGGCATCGAACCTGATGTAGAGATTGAATTTGACAGTGACGCTTACTATGGTGAAGAACAATTCGATAACCAGCTTGATAAAGCTAAGGAAGTTTTATCAGAACAGATACAATAAAATAGAACAAACGTTTGCCTACCGTGAATGAATATGCTATAATTCATTCACGGTTTGTTTTATTTTTAAAAGTGTATATAATAACCCTTAAGTAACTTGTATCAAATAACTAATGTTGTTTACACCGACAATATAGCCAATCCTATACCCAGGAGGAAAAACATCAATATGTCCTTATTTAAGCTTCATTCTGAATACCAGCCCACCGGCGACCAGCCTCAGGCGATTAAAGAATTGGTAGACGGTTTCAAAAAGGGAAATCAGTTCGAGACTCTGCTTGGTGTTACCGGATCCGGCAAGACGTTTACCATGGCAAATGTTATTGCAGCACTGAATAAACCTACCTTGATCATTTCCCATAATAAGACTCTTGCAGGACAGCTTTATGGAGAATTCAAAGAGTTTTTTCCGGAAAACGCGGTAGAATATTTTGTGTCTTATTATGACTACTATCAGCCGGAGGCGTATGTACCGTCTACGGATACTTATATTGCAAAAGATTCGGCTATCAATGACGAAATTGATAAATTGAGATTATCAGCAACAGCTTCATTGACGGAACGAAAAGATGTTATTGTTATCGCCTCTGTATCCTGTATCTATGGTCTGGGTAGCCCGGATGAATACCAGGATATGATTGTATCTTTAAGACCGGGTATGATCAAAGACAGAGATCAGGTTATTCGAGAACTGATAGATATTCAATATGACAGAAACGAAATGGAAGTAGCCAGAGGCAGTTTCCGTGTCAGGGGAGATGTGTTGGAGATCTATCCTGCTCAGGGTGGAGATTATCTGATCCGTGTGGAATTTTTCGGAGATGAAATTGACAGGATCTCAGAAACTGACCCTCTAACAGGGCAGGTTCATGCAGTATTGGAACACGTGGGTATTTTTCCTGCTTCTCATTATGTAGTGGCACCGGAGAAGATCAAAGCGGCCTGTGATAATATCGAAGAAGAACTGAAGGAACGGGTGCGTTTCTTTAAAAGTGAAGATAAATTACTGGAGGCACAGCGCATTTCGGAACGTACAAATTTTGATATAGAAATGTTAAGAGAAACCGGTTTTTGCTCCGGTATCGAGAACTATTCAAGACACATGAATGGTATGGAACCGGGTGCAACCCCGCTTACCTTAATGGATTATTTTAAGGATGATTGTCTGATTATTGTAGATGAGTCCCATATTACCATTCCACAGATAGGCGGTATGTTTGCAGGAGATCGCTCACGTAAGACAACGCTGGTAAATTATGGATTCCGTCTGCCATCGGCACTGGATAACCGCCCGCTTAATTTCAGCGAATTTGAAGATCACATTGATCAGATGCTGTTTGTATCGGCAACGCCAAATAAATATGAGGAAGAGCATGAACTTCTTAGAACAGAGCAGATTATCAGACCTACCGGCCTTTTGGATCCTGAGATCAGTGTTCGCCCGGTAGAAGGACAGATCGATGATTTGATCGGAGAGATCAGAAAAGAAACAGACAGAAAAAACAAAATCCTTGTTACCACTTTGACAAAGAAAATGGCAGAGGATTTAACCGATTATATGCGTGATGTAGGTATTCGGGTGAAATACCTTCATTCTGATATAGATACACTGGAAAGGGCAGAAATCATCCGTGATATGCGTCTGGATGTATTCGATGTGCTGGTGGGCATCAACCTGTTGCGAGAAGGTCTGGATATTCCGGAAATAGCTCTGGTTGCCATTTTGGATGCGGATAAGGAAGGATTCTTACGTTCAGAAACATCTCTGATCCAGACCATTGGACGTGCAGCCAGAAACTCGGAAGGTCATGTTGTTATGTATGCAGACCGGATTACGGATTCCATGAAGCATGCTATTGAAGAGACCAATAGACGTCGTGAGATTCAGATGAAATATAACGAAGAACATGGTATTACACCGCAGACGATTAAGAAAGCTGTCAGAGATTTGATCAGTATATCCAAAAAGGTTGCGGCAGAAGAAGCCAAATTTGAGAAAGATCCTGAGTCCATGAGCAAGGACGAATTGGAGAAACTTATTGCATCTGTACAAAAGAAGATGAAAAAGGCGGCTTCCGATTGGGATTTCGAGACTGCAGCAGAGTTGCGTGATAAGATGATCGGCTTGAAACAGGTATTAGAAAAAATAGAAGCTGAAGAATAAAAATAGAAGTATTATAAAATAGTAAAAGCTTAAGAATAAGAGGAAAAGAAACATGAGTGAAGCATATCCTAAGATGCTGTCGAAAAAAGAATATATCAAGATTCGTGGCGCGAAGGAACATAATCTGAAAAACATCGATATTGATATTCCAAGAAATGAACTGGTAGTTCTGACGGGTTTGTCAGGTTCCGGTAAGTCCTCACTGGCATTTGATACCATTTATGCGGAAGGACAGCGAAGATATATGGAATCATTGTCTTCTTATGCAAGACAGTTCCTGGGTCAGATGGAAAAGCCTAATGTAGAGAAAATCGAAGGACTTTCTCCGGCTATTTCTATTGATCAGAAATCCACCAACAGAAATCCCAGATCTACGGTGGGAACAGTAACTGAAATATACGATTACTTCCGTTTATTATATGCCAGAATTGGCATTCCACATTGCCCGGTTTGTGGCAGAGTGATCGAGAGACAGACTATTGATCAGATCGTAGATCAGATTATGGGATTGGAAGAGGGCACCAGGATACAGCTTCTGGCACCTGTAGTACGTGGTCGTAAGGGTGAGCACGCAAAAGTATTAGAAAAAGCTAAGAAAGCCGGATATGTCCGTGTCCGTATTGACGGTAACCTGTATGAATTAAGTGAAGATATCAAACTGGAAAAAAACAATAAACATAATATTGAAATTGTAGTAGATCGTCTGGTCGTAAAAGAGGGAATTGAAAGAAGACTTACTGATTCCATAGAAAATGTACTGGCATTGGCCGAAGGACTTATGTATGTGGATGTTGTGAAAGGGGAGATGCTTACTTTTAGTGAGAGCTTTTCCTGTCCTGACTGTGGTGTGAGTATCAGTGAAATTGAGCCCAGAAGTTTTTCATTTAATAATCCATTTGGTGCCTGCCCGGATTGTTTTGGTTTAGGCTACAAAATGGAGTTTGATCCGGAACTGATTATTCCGGATGAAAAGCTAAGCATTAACGAAGGAGCCATTGCAGTAATGGGATGGCAGTCCTGCAACACAGCTGGCAGCTTTACAAATGCTATCTTAAAAACACTGGAAAAAGAATTCAAATTCAGTCTCGATACCCCTTATAAAGATCTGTCACAGGATGTGAAAGATTTATTAATGTATGGTAAAAATACGAGAACAGTAATGGTTCATTATAAAGGTATGCGTGGAGAAGGAAATTATCCAATTACCTTTGAGGGTATTGTCAAGGATGTGGAGAGACGGTACAAGGAAACCGGATCTGATGTGATGAAACAGGAATACGAAGAGTTCATGCGGATTACACCTTGTAAGCTTTGCGGAGGTATGCGTCTGAAAAAGGATGCACTGGCAGTTACAGTAGGGGATAAGAACATCTATGAGATCACATCCCTTTCAGTTGTGGCATTACAGGAATTTCTGGCAGACCTTACTTTGACGAAACAGCAGGAACTGATTGGTGCCCAGATTTTAAAAGAGATTCGGGCACGAATTAATTTCCTGGCAAAGGTGGGATTGGAATACCTGTCTCTTTCCAGAGCAACCGCGTCCTTGTCCGGCGGTGAAGCACAGCGTATCCGTCTGGCGACACAGATCGGTTCCGGTCTTGTGGGCGTTTGCTATATTCTGGATGAGCCTAGTATCGGTTTGCATCAAAGAGATAATGACAAATTACTGGATGCCCTTAAAAATCTGAGGGATATTGGTAACAGCCTGATCGTGGTGGAACATGACGAGGATACCATGATGCAGGCAGATTATATTGTGGATATCGGTCCCGGCGCAGGAACACATGGTGGAGAAGTTATTGCCCAGGGTACGGCAGAAGAGATTATGCAGATCCCTGAGTCCATTACAGGACAGTATCTGAGCGGCAAGCTGCAGATCCCCATACCTGCAAAACGCAGAAAACCAAATTGCTGGCTGAAGATCAAGGGCGCAGCAGAGAATAATCTGAAAAATATTGATGTAGATATTCCACTGGGTGTATTTACCTGTGTAACCGGCGTGTCCGGTTCAGGTAAGAGTTCTTTAATTAACGAAATTTTATATAAGAGTCTGGCAAAGACCTTAAATCGTGCCAGAAAGATTCCGGGTAAACACAAAGAAATCATCGGAATGGAACAGCTGGATAAGGTAATAGATATTGATCAGTCACCGATTGGCAGAACACCACGTTCTAATCCGGCGACCTATACAGGCGTGTTCGACCAGATCCGCGATCTGTTTGCTTCGACGGCAGATGCAAAGGCCAAAGGATACAAAAAGGGACGTTTCAGTTTTAACGTAAAAGGCGGACGATGTGAAGCCTGCAGCGGGGACGGTATCATCAAGATAGAGATGCATTTTCTGCCGGATGTATATGTACCATGTGAGGTGTGCGGCGGCAAAAGATATAACAGAGAAACCCTGGATGTTCTTTATAAGGGTAAGAGTATATATGATGTACTGGATATGACAGTAGAGGAAGCGCTTCCTTTCTTTGAGAATCTTCCATCTATCGAAAATAAGATCCAGACACTTTACGATGTTGGACTTTCCTATGTGAAACTGGGACAGCCTTCTACGGAATTGTCCGGGGGTGAAGCACAGCGTATCAAGCTGGCAACGGAGTTATCCAGACGAAGCACCGGCAAGACTATTTACATCCTGGATGAACCGACAACCGGTCTGCATTTTGCGGATGTAAATAAATTAACCGAGATTTTGCAGCGACTGGCAGATAGTGGAAATACAGTAGTGGTTATAGAACACAACCTGGATGTGATCAAAACTGCGGACTATATTATCGACATGGGTCCGGAAGGCGGAGATGGCGGCGGTACAGTTGTTGCCACGGGAACTCCTGAGAAAATCTGTAAAAATCCGGCATCCTACACGGGCATTTATGTGAAAAAAATGCTGGAACGGGCTAAAGAATACGAGAAAAAGAACCGATAAATACTATGAAAAGCACGGAGGCGATGAAGTGGAACGGAGGGAACCGTTCTTACTTGTCGTCTCTATTTTTTAATTTTTTGTGAATTCGCTTTGAAAAACCCCTTCCTTGGGTTATAATAATCATGGCTGATTGCCGTCAGATACCGTTGGAAAGGGGTATAAAGTTTATGCAGTATACAGATATTGGAATTGATTTAGGAACAGCAAGTATTCTGGTATATATCAGGGGCAAGGGTGTTGTATTAAAAGAGCCATCCGTTGTAGCCTTTGACAGAGATACCAATAAGATAAAAGCAATTGGTGAGGATGCACGTCTGATGTTAGGTAGAACGCCCGGCAATATTATTGCTGTCAGACCACTTCGTCAGGGTGTTATTTCTGATTACACCGTAACAGAGAAGATGATGAAATATTTCATTCAGAAAGCCCTTGGCAGAAAGACTTTTCGAAAACCACGTATTGCCGTTTGCGTACCAAGCGGTGTTACCGAAGTTGAAAAGAAAGCTGTTGAAGATGCAACTTACCAGGCAGGAGCAAGAGAGGTTTCTATTATTGAGGAGCCTATTGCAGCAGCAATCGGAGCAGGCATTGACATTGCAAAGCCATGCGGCAATATGATTGTTGATATCGGTGGTGGTACATCCGATATTGCTGTAATATCCTTGGGTGGAACTGTTGTCAGCGCCTCCATTAAAATTGCCGGAGATGATTTCGACGAAGCACTGGTACGTTATATGCGTAAGAAGCATAATCTGTTAATTGGTGAACGTACTGCTGAAGATATTAAGATCAGAATCGGATCTGCTTTTAAACGGGCAGAGGTAGATTATATGGATGTTCGTGGACGTAACCTGGTAACAGGACTTCCAAGAACCGTCAAGGTTTCCTCTGAGGAAACAGAAGAAGCACTTCGTGAGCCATGTGCACAGATTGTGGAGACCATCCATAGTGTACTGGAAAAGACGCCACCGGAATTGGCAGCTGATATTGCTGACCGCGGTATTGTTCTCACTGGAGGCGGCAGCTTATTAAATGGTCTGGAAGAACTGATTTCAGATCGTACAGGTATTAATACCATGACTGCTGAAGATCCTATGACAGCGGTAGCTATTGGAACCGGTAAATATGTAGAGTTCCTGGCAGGCTACAGAGACAACTAAAATCTTTGACGGACTACAGGGATAAGATACAAAAGATAACAGATAAATAATCATAATCAGGAGGAAGGCAGATGCTGAAAGGGTTATATACCGCTTACACAGGGATGTTGAACCAACAGAATAGAATGGATATCATGACCAATAACCTGGCAAATGCTGATACGACCGGTTATAAAAAAGAAGGTGCCACCAGTCAGGCCTTTGATTCTGTTATGGCTGTAAAGATTAAAGATGTTACGGAAGGCGGATCGGGTGCAAATGCCAGACGATTGGGTTATGTGGCACCGGGTGTAAAAATCGGTGAAAATTATACCGATTATTCGGAAGGCAGCTTGAGAGAAACCGGAAATACCTATGATCTTGCTCTGACAGATGCCGGATTCTTTAATATTGAATTTACAAATAAAGCGGGGGAAACCTCTACTAAATATACAAGAGATGGTAATTTTACACTGACCACCGGAGGGTATCTGGTCACTCAGGATGGTGATTTCGTACTGGGGACAAATGGACAGCATATTCGTTTAAATCCATTGTTGGAGACCAGCATCAATGAAAATGGTGTGATTAGTCAGAATGGAACTACAGTAGCTACCCTGCGTCTTACGGATTTTGCAGATTATGATTATTTGGAAAAGTATGGTGAAAATCTATATCAGACCATTGAGGGTGCAACAACTCAGGCTGTAAACGCAAATACACAGGTGTATTCTGGCTATCTGGAATCCTCCAATGTATCTGTTGTAAACGAGATGGTAAACATGATCTCTATTGCACGGGATTATGAATCAAATCAGAAACTGGTTCAGACCTATGACAGTTCTCTTGATGTTACGGTTAACCAGCTCGGCAAGGTATAAGGAGGTAAGTAATCTATGATTAGAAGCTTATGGACCGCTGCGACAGGTATGAATGCACAGCAGACAAATGTAGATACCATTGCAAACAACCTTGCAAATGTAAATACAGTCGGATATAAGACGGAACAGGCACAATTTAAATCCCTTTTATACCAGACATTACAGACAAAAACGACTTCCGCAAACGGAGAGACGAAACCAAGTACCGCACAGGTAGGTCTTGGTGTTAGAGAAGCGGCCATCACATCTATTTTTAAAAACGGATCTATGACTGCATCTGAAAGCGATACATCTTTTGCTATTCAGGGAGACGGATTCTTTGCTATTCAGGGATCGGATGGGACTACTAAATATACCAGAAATGGTGATTTTATGTGGGCATTGAATAATGGTGGCGGGGTTAGTCTGACAACCTCAGATGGAGAACGTGTCTTAAATTCTGCGGGCAGACCAATTACGTTATCTAATGCATATGTGGCAAATCGAATCGAAATAACATCAAACGGTACTCTGACGTATCCGGATGCCAATAACAATATGCAGTCACTTGGTATTACTATCGGACTGTATCAGTTTAACAATCCGGGTGGTTTGGAAAAAGTTGGTAATACCATGTTTGAGGCAACAGCAGCCAGTGGTGTTGCGATCAACGAAGCAACCAGTAATGCCGTTGCCAGAAGTTCAATCGCATCCGGTTATCTGGAAGCATCCAATGTACAGGTTGCAGATGAAATGGTAAATTTGATTGTTGCACAAAGAGCTTATGAATTAAATTCTAAGGCAATTACTACTTCAGATGAAATGATGCAACAGGCTAACGAACTGAAACGATAGGAGCATATAGATGGATATTAATGGTTTAGCTTCTTATTCTGATTATATTGCATCTTCACAGGATGCAGGTACCACAAAGGCGTCTCAGACTGTTTCGTCGGTATCAAAGGACTCAACGGACGAAGAACTGTTAGGAGCATGCAAACAGTTTGAAGCTTATTTTCTGGAACAGGTATTTAAAGAAATGAAAAAAACAGTTCCAAAAAATGAGGATGCGGATGCACCAACATCTAATCTGGTAGATTATTTTAAAGACTCTGCTCTTCAACAGCTGACCAGTGATTCTACTGAGAAAAATGGTCTTGGTCTTGCAGAACAGCTGTATGAACAGATGAAACGGAATTATGGTCTGTAATTAAAAGATTATGAACATGAATAGGAAGTAACTCAGTCGAAGATAGTGTATGCCATAAAAGGTACGGCTGGGTTATTTTTTATTCTGGAAATATGGGGAACTTGATGGAGAAAATAAAAGGATTCGTAGATCATATCATATACCGGAATCCGGATAATGGTTATACCGTGCTGGTACTGGACACAGATGGAGAAGAAGAAACCTGTGTTGGTATGTTGCGGGCAATAGAACCTGGGATGACCATTGAAGCGGATGGAGATTTCATTGCACATAACGTTTATGGAAGACAATTTAAGATACAGAATTACGTGGAAATTGAGCCAGAAGATGCCGCAGGTATGGAGCGATATCTGGGTTCCGGTGCTGTAAATGGTATTGGTCCGGCACTGGCCAGGCGTATTGTAAAAAGATTTGGGGCAGATACCTTTCGCATTCTGGAAGAAGAGCCGGAGAGACTGGCTGAGATCAAAGGGATCAGTGAACGAAAAGCCAGAGACATTGCAGAACAGGTAGAGGACAAAAAGGACATGCGGGATGCTATGATATTCCTGCAAAAATATGGAATTTCCAACACATTGGCAGTAAAAATCTTTGAAACTTATGGTGTGGGACTATATGGAATCTTGAAGGAAAACCCCTATCGTCTGGCGGAGGATATTGAAGGGGTAGGCTTTAAAATTGCGGATGAGATAGCTGAAAAAATAGGTATTCATATGGATTCTGACTACCGGATAAGAAGCGGTATCCTGTACGCACTTTTACAGGCCGGAGGAGAAGGCCACATTTACCTTCCGAAGGAAATATTACTGCACCGTGCAGCAGTTTTACTTGGTATTTCGGATAAGGATGTTGAGCCGCAACTGGGTAATCTTGCCATGGATAAGAAACTGGTATTAAAACAGGATGCGGTATATGCGCCCACTTATTATTATGCGGAACTGAATTGCGCCAGAATGCTCCATGATCTGAATGTGGCACTTTTACAGGATGATGAAAGTCTTCCGGCAGAACAGGCAATGCTGCAGAACAGATTGAAGACTTTGGAAAACAGTCTGGAGATTACATTGGATGAGCTACAGAAACAGGCGGTTTTAAAGAGTATAGAAAGCGGTATTTTCATTTTGTCCGGCGGACCGGGCACCGGAAAGACCACCACCATAAATGCCATGATTCATTATTTTGAATCAGAAGGTCTGGATATGTTCCTGGCTGCGCCGACAGGCCGTGCTGCTAAGAGAATGACAGAAGCCACAGGATATGAGGCAAGAACTATTCATCGTATGCTGGAATTAAACGGAGCTATTTCGGATGATAAAAAAGGCTTCCACTTTGAGAGGAATGAAGAAAATCCATTAGAGGTGGATGTTATTATCATTGATGAAATGTCTATGGTAGACATTTTCCTGTTCCAGTCTTTGCTTCGTGCAGTGCCTGTGGGAACCAGGCTGATTCTGGTAGGGGATGTGGATCAGCTGCCGTCAGTTGGCCCCGGACAGGTGCTTCGTGATTTGATCGAAAGCCATGCTTTTCCCACGGTTGTACTACAAAAAATATTCAGGCAGGCAGGAGAAAGCAATATCGTTCTCAATGCCCATAGGATTAATCGGGGAGAGGATATTGCTCTGGATAACAAGAGCAAAGATTTCTTTTTTTTGGAAAGAAATGACACAAACGTCATATATAAACATATGGTACAGCTTATTCGGGATAAGATGCCCAAATATGTTGGGGCAAGTTCTTATGATATCCAGGTCCTGACTCCTATGCGAAAAGGCGCTCTTGGCGCGGAAGTATTGAACCGAATTTTACAGGAATATTTAAATCCTCCTTCTGAAAAAAAAGAAGAACATCCTTATGGTGACGGTTGTTTCCGCGAAGGAGATAAGGTCATGCAGATCAGGAACGATTATCAGCTGGAGTGGGAAATCTTAAGCCGTTATGGTATTCCCATTGATAAGGGAACCGGTATTTTTAATGGAGATTCCGGCATTATAAAAGAAATTGACAACCGGAACCAGTTTTTGATCGTGGAGTTTGACGAGAATAGAAAAGTACACTATGGATTTTCCCAGTTGGACGAAATAGAACTGGCTTATGCTATTACCATACATAAAGCTCAGGGAAGCGAGTATCCGGCGGTAGTCATGCCGATATTGAACGGATCCAGAATGTTATTCAACCGTAATCTTTTGTATACAGGTGTTACAAGGGCAAAATCCTGCGTTACGATTCTGGGCAGCAGGGAAATGCTTAAGACAATGATTGCAAATGTAAATGAGAACAGTCGTTATACCAGCCTGGAAGATCGTATCAGGGAAATGAATCAAACTGATTTAGGATAAATGGTAAAATAAAAGATGTTCAATGGTCCGAAATGCCTGGAGAGCAGGGAGGACAAATGAAACATAAATATTATTTTATTCAAATAGTAAGGCAACTCATAGAATTTATACTGGAATTAGTATATCCCGGAAGATGTCCTGTATGTGATGAACCGGTAAAACAATTTGGAACACTGATCTGTCCGGGGTGCAGAGGAAAGATGCAGTATATTAAAGCTCCACGCTGCTTTCGATGCGGTAAGAGTCTAAAGCAGGAGGATAAGGAATACTGTCATGACTGCAGTCGCCTATCACATGGATTTGACCAGGGAAGGGCATTATTTACTTACCGGTCTGTTGCAGATTCCATTTTTCGCTTTAAGTATATGAATCGTCGGGAATACAGTCGTTATTTTGGCACGGAGATTGCAGATAAATTAGGTGATGTAATAAAGAAATGGGAGCCGGATGCCCTGGTACCGGTACCGCTTCATCCTTCGAGGAAAAGAAAAAGAGGGTATAATCAGGCGGAGCTGCTGGCAGACGTAATCGGCAGTAAAATGAGTATTCCGGTACAAAAAGGCTGGATTGTTCGCACCAGACGAACAACGCCACAAAAGGAATTGAGCGCCTTAGAGCGCCAAAATAATTTGAAAAGGGCTTTCAAAATCCGCCTACATGATGTAAAATTAAATACAATTATAATTATTGATGATATCTATACAACAGGTAGTACGGTTGATGCGATGTCAGCGGTAATGAGAGAAAACGGTGTGCAAAGAATATACTTCATTACTTTGGCAATGGGCACCGGTATATAATCAGGAGGTTTCCAAATGAATGTTAGAAATTGTAGAAAGTGCGGAAGAATTTTTAATTATATTTCAGGACCTGCGATTTGTCCAAAATGTAAGGAAGATCAGGAAGAACTGTTTCAGAATGTAAAAGCTTATATTCAGGATCACCGTTCAGCAGGTATTCAGGAAGTTTCCAGAGAATGTGAAGTAGAAATCCAGCAGATTCAGCAATGGATTCGTGAGGAACGATTAGAATTTGCAGAAGGGTCAACCATTGGTATTGCCTGTGAAAAATGCGGCGCTATGATACGTTCGGGCCGTTTTTGCGATAAGTGTAAGGCTGAGATGATAAATGGTCTGAATAGTGCCATTAAAAAGCCGGAAGAACCAAAGCCTCAGAAGGATCCGAAAGATTCTCCGAGAATGCGTTTCTTATAGTAATTATAGCAATGCTCATGAAATAGATATAAAAGATGGTAATAATAGGAGATAGTCCGGGCTGCTGTAAGCAGAAACCGGCGAGGCTATATGATAAATGAAGAAAGAGTCATACTGATGACTAAAATGGCATCGTATGAGCAAAACGAAGGTAAGAAAAATGTTGCTATCGGAAGCTATTTCCGAAACGATTATATTGGGTTTCAGGTATTAAAATCTATCATTAGTGCAACGGTTGCATTCGTGGTAGTATTTGCTATGTTTATCTTTTATGATTT
>JAQUUX010000043.1 GCA_028693705.1 Lachnospiraceae bacterium
TTATCTGGTATGGTATAACGAAAAAAGAATCAAATTATCATTAGGAAATATGAGCCCAAGGGAGTACAGACAAAGCCTCAGATTAGCAGTTTAGCCAGTCCAAGAAACTGTCCGCACCCCCCTCTCACAATTGTATATGCGTTTTTTCAACAAAAGCGGAACCAGGATATATTTCTCCTCCTTCCGTAAAAGCTCCTCGAACAGAATCATACTCCAAACTTCCTGTTTCCCTGTTATACTCATGTAGCTGCTGAATAACCGCGCAATCTAAATCTCTCAAAAGTACATCTGTTTTACTTTTTCCCATCCTGTTTTGTGGCATTTTCTTTCCTAAAATGTCCACTTTGGTTTTTAGCATCAAATAACCTTTTTGTAAGATATCCGTACTATTATAATCCGTCAAATTTAAACAATATCCCAAATCAATTATTGCACCAATAACAGCACCTTTTTCGTGATATCTTTTTTCTGCCCAATCTCTGGCTCTTTGATAACTATCCTCCCAAAAATAAATACCATTACCCAGCCAATCATAGGAATTGCTACTTCCATCTAACATTTGATTTTATGCAATACATTATTATATGTTTCTTTTTTGCAACCATGAAATCCCAAAATCAAGTTTGAAAGCTTTGTATACATTTCATTTAATGCTTTTGTCATAAATCTCCTACTTACAAATTTGTTTCTTCATCGTTCCCTTTTGTGTTAGCACTCCCGAACGAATCAAACTTTTTTTAGCTCTGGCTTTTGCCTGGTTTTTATCCATGGTTTTAAAAGAATCAATATAATTCTGCATTTCTTGGATGGTTTCATTATGTTGTTTGTTATATGTCTTTATTGTCATAATCTCATCCCTTTCTTTCATATGCTTAACTTTCTTTTTTTTCATTTTAACATATCCTCCAAAAATCGCAAAAAAATATCTTTCTCTTTTCAGTATATGCAAATGTAGAAAAAAGCAACTGCTTTGATTATTTTTCTCAAAGCAGTTGCTCTTAAACTTCAAATCATTATTTATTATTTGTAGCAAACAATCTTACCAAAGTCGGCCTTCAAAGAAGCACCGCCTACCAGACCGCCATCAATGTTTGGCTGTGCGAATAATTCAGCAGCATTGCCTGCATTTACAGATCCGCCGTACTGGATACGAACCTTTTCTGCTGTATCTGTACCATAAACCTCTGCGATACACTCACGGATAGCTTTACAAACTTCTTCTGCCTGTGCAGTTGTAGCTGTTTTGCCGGTTCCGATGGCCCAGATTGGCTCGTAAGCGATTACCAGTTCAGCAACCTGTGCAGCAGTAACATCCTTTAAGTCAGATTTAATCTGTGTACGGATCCAGTCAAGAGTAATGCCCATTTCTCTCTGCTCAAGAGTTTCACCACAGCAAAGAATAGGTGTTAAACCTTTTTCAATGGCCTTTAATACTTTCTTGTTTAAGGAAGCATCATCTTCCTTGTGATATTCACGTCTCTCGGAATGTCCGATGATAACATATTTAACACCCGCATCCAATAACATGTCCGCAGAGATCTCGCCTGTAAAAGCGCCTTTTTCTTCAAAAGACATATCTTCAGCACCAACTGCAACATTAGTACCTTTCACTGCTTCTACTACAGGAATAATATCAATCGCAGGTACACAGTAAACTACATCAACATCATCAGATTTTACAAGATCTTTTAATTCAGCACATAAAGCCACAGCCTGGCTTGGAGTCATATTCATCTTCCAGTTGCCGGCTACAATTTTTCTTCTTGCCATTTTATTTTCTCCCATTTATTATGTTTGTCATTACCCAAATTGGTAGCGGTGGCTACAAGCCACTCGCTACCTCTCTATCCATACAGTCATTGTGCTACACCAGATTTTCTAATTAAATTATCCAACCACTGTTGGATAATTTTTAGAAAATCGAAGCGTTGCCGACCATATTATTTGTCATCAGCGGCTACTACGCCCGGCAACGCTTTGCCTTCCAAAAATTCCAGAGAAGCTCCGCCACCAGTAGAAATATGGCTCATCTTATCTGCAAAGCCTAACTGGTTAACAGCAGCTGCGGAATCACCACCACCGATAATGGTTGTTGCATCTGTTTCAGCCAAAGCCTTAGCTACAGCAATAGTTCCTTTTGCAAGAATAGGATTTTCGAATACACCCATAGGTCCGTTCCAAACAACAGTCTTAGCAGATTTAACAGCATTTGCATATAATTCTGCAGTCTTAGGTCCGATATCCAGACCTTCTTTGTCTGCTGGGATTTTGTCTGAATCTACTACAGCTACTTCGATTTCTGCATCAATAGGATTAGGGAATCCGGATGCTACAGTAGTATCGATAGGCAGTAATAATTTCTTGCCTAGCTTTTCAGCCTTAGCAACCATCTCTGTACAATAATCCAGTTTTTCTTCATCTACTAAGGAATTACCTATTTCATAGCCTTTTGCTTTTAAGAAAGTGAAAGCCATACCACCACCGATGATTAAGGTATCACATTTCTCTAACAGGTTGTTGATAACATTTAATTTATCAGCTACCTTAGCACCACCAAGGATTGCTACGAAAGGTCTAACAGGATTTTCTACTGCATTTCCTAAGAAATCAATTTCCTTCTGCATTAAGTATCCAACTGCGCAATCGCCGCCTTTAGCACGGATAAATTTGGTAACACCTTCTACGGAGCAATGTGCTCTATGGGAAGATCCAAATGCATCACATACATAAGAATCAGCCAGATCAGCTAATTCTTTGCTGAATTCTTCGCCATTCTTAGTCTCTTCTTTACGGAATCTGGTGTTCTGTAATAATACAACATCGCCATCCTTCATAGCTGCTACAGCTTCTTTTGTCTTAGGTCCCACAACTTCATCTTCAGCTGTGAAAGCAACTGCTTTACCAAGCTTCTCAGAAAGTCTTGCAGCAACAGGTGCTAAAGACTCACCTTCGTTAGGGCCGTTTTTAACTTTTCCCAAATGAGAGCAAAGAATAACCTTTGCACCTTTTTCAATTAATTTATTGATGGTAGGAAGTGCTGCTACAATACGTGTCTCATCTGTAATCTTTCCATCTTTAAGAGGTACATTAAAATCACATCTTAAAAGAACTTTTTTGCCTGCTACGTTGATATCCTCAACCGATTTCTTGTTTAATCCCATGTTATAATCCTCTCTTTACTTTCCTATTTATTTTTATGAAGCGAAAAAAGGTCCGGCCCATATGGACCGGACCTTCATTGTTCCTAAATCTAAATCATACTTATTGTTAAATTAAACCTATGCTAATTCAGCAAAGTATTTAATTGTACGAACCATCTGGCTTGTGTAAGAGTTCTCGTTATCATACCAAGAAACAACTTCTACCTGAGTCTTGCCACCTTCTAATGGAGAAACCATTGTCTGTGTAGCATCGAATAAGGAGCCGTATTTCATACCAACGATGTCGGAAGAAACGATTTCTTCTGTATTGTAACCGAAAGACTCTGTAGCTGCTGCTTTCATAGCTGCGTTAACTTCGTCTTTTGTTACTGTCTTATCAACAACTGCGAATAACAGTGTAGTAGAACCTGTAGGGGTAGGTACACGCTGTGCAGCGCCGATTAACTTGCCATTTAATTCAGGGATAACAAGACCGATTGCTTTTGCAGCACCAGTGCTGTTAGGAACGATATTGCAAGCACCTGCTCTGGATCTTCTTAAATCACCTTTTCTCTGAGGTCCGTCAAGGATCATCTGATCACCTGTGTAAGCGTGAATTGTACACATAATACCGGACTCGATTGGAGCCAGTTTGTTCAGTGCATCAGCCATAGGAGCTAAGCAGTTTGTTGTACAAGATGCAGCGGAGATGATCTGATCTTCTGCTGTTAAAGTCTCATGGTTTACATTGTAAACGATGGTCTTTAAGTCATTTCCTGCTGGAGCAGAGATAACAACTTTCTTAGCACCGGCATTGATATGTGCCATAGCCTTTTCTTTGCTTGTGTAGAAACCGGAACACTCTAATACTACGTCAACACCGATTTCGCCCCAAGGACAATTGTTTGCATCAGGCTCTTTGTAGATTCTGATGGTCTTTCCTTTTACTGTGATTGTTCCAGCTTCGTCATCAGCTGTAACCTGGTTCTCTTCACCGACACCAACATATCTGCCCTGAGAAGAATCATATTTTAATAAGTGAGCTAACATCTTAGGAGATGTTAAATCGTTAATTGCTACTACTTCATAACCTTCTGCACCAAACATCTGTCTGAATGCAAGACGACCGATACGACCAAAACCGTTAATCGCTACTTTTACTGCCATTTTTAGTTCCTCCATAAATGAATAAAATTTTATATTTTGCAATCACTTGAATTGTCGATGATTGACAAAATTTTATCAACAGTTTTATTCTACCTAATCTTTGTACTTTTTTCAAGACAAAAATGGAAAAAACATACTTTTTTTATAAATCCACCAAACCTTTGAGCAATCTTCAAAATATTATGGTCAGTTTTTGTTGATTTTATTCTTATATTATAGTTCCACCGCCAAACACATGCTCTCCTTCATAAAACACAACTGCCTGTCCCGGCGTTACTGCTCTTACTTTTTTCTCAAAAGTTACTTTATAACGATTTTCATTTTCTTTTTCCAGCAGACAATAATCTCCTTTATGGGCATATCTGATCTTAGCCAGAAGTCTTTTCGGTTCTTCTATATCTTCTACTGCCATAAAATTCATCTGGTCACAATACAGGGTATCGGTAAAAACATCTTCATTTTCACCAATCACCACCTCATTTGTTTCCGGTCTGATGGCGGTTACAAAAATCGGGTGCCCAATTGCAAGATTTAATCCCTTTCGCTGTCCAACAGTGTAATGGGTAATGCCCAGATGTTTGCCAAGAATTTTGCCTTCCGCATCCACAAAATTTCCGGGACCCGGTATTTTTTCAGTTGCCGGAACCTGTCTTTCCAAAAAAGCTGCATAATCATGGTCCGGTATAAAACAGATTTCCATACTGTCCGCTTTTTCTGCAACGGGTATGCCTTCTGTTCTGGCAATCTCACGAATCGCATCTTTTTCATATTCCCCCACCGGCATCATGGTATGTGCCAACTGATCCTGCGTCAGATTATATAACGCATAGGTCTGATCCTTAGATGCAGTTACAGAATTTCGAATAGCGAACCTTCCATTTTCCAACTGCTCAATTCTGGCATAATGTCCGGTTGCAATATAATCGGCTTCCAGCGTTTTAGCATAGGATAACAGCGCACCCCATTTCAGTTTGCGGTTACAGACACAGCAGGGATTTGGTGTCTTTCCATGTATGTAAGCATCTGTAAAGTAATCCACTACTTCTCTTTTAAAATCCGCACTGGCATCCAGCACATAAAAGGGAATCTGCAAATGTTCTGCCACCCTTTTAGCATCTGTAACCGCTGTATTCTCAGTTTCATTCTCCTGCCATGTTTTTAAAGTAACACCTATCACATCATAGCCCTGTTTTTTTAATAAGCAGGCAGCTACTGACGAATCAACGCCACCGGATAAACCGATCACTACTTTTTCTCCCAATCCGACTTCCTCCTATTGCTTTTTCGTCTATTTTCAATACTATTACATATTTCTATATCTTTTAGTCCATGATCACTTTCCATGCTTCTGTCAGCCGTTCTAATGACCATGCTGCATTGGCCGGTGAAGTAGACGGTAATTTAATGCATGAAACTCCTGTTTCTTTTAAGCAATACTTATCATATAGCTGTCCGGCTTTTCCGCCATTGGTATAAATCTTTTGCATAGGATACTTTTCTAAAAGACCTGCAATATCATTAGCTGTCACATCCTTGATGGAACTGTCACTGGAACCTGTAATATCACAGGATGCTATCACATCCCATATGGCGATTCCGTTTGTTAACAGCATTTCCTTCTTTTCAGCAATAGACTCCGGTGCCGGCTGTTTAGGCATATAATTCGTCAAACTGTTAATAACCTTCCAAAACCGGTTCTGCGGATGATGATAGTAAAAGTTTCCTTCTCTGGATTTTACAGAAGGAAGCGAACCCAATATTAAAATTCTGGATTTTGTATCTGCAATTGGTTCAAATGTATGATATACCAACATTTTGTAATCTCCGTTTCTTTTGCATAATCAGTATATTAGATTTCTGCTGCTATTTCAATCAGCAACCCAAAGTTAGTTCTGTGAAGAGTCACGATCACATAGACTACAGTAAGCATACCTTCCCATGGGGATGTTTTATGAATGAACGGTCCATCTTTGTCCGCGGTACCCTTTTATTAACGCTAACAGGAATGTTCTGCCGTGTTATCGGTTTCTTTTACCGCATCTTTCTCTCTCGTATCTTCGGAGAAGAAAATATTGGAATTTATCAGTTGATATCCCCAGTTTCTGCCCTTTTATTTGCCCTTTGTCAGGCAGGCATTTAGACCAGTATCTCCAGATTTTGTGCTGCAGTTGATTCCAGACGAGAAGCTGTGAAGAGCTTATTCTGCGGACTGTATATGTCCATGTTCCTGGCGATTCCTTCTGCACTTTTGGTATATCATAAATCTGCCTGGCTTGCCATTCATTTTCTATCTGAGCCCCGCTGCACACCGCTGTTACAGATCCTGACACTTTCAGTTCCCTGCAGTGTAGTCCATTCTTGTGTCAACGGTTATTTTTATGGTCTGCAAAAACCACTTGTCCCGGCATTATCACAGCTGGGAGAACAGCTTGTCAGGGTATTTTCTGTTTTTTTTCTTATATGCTTATTATATGGAAAAGCAATTGACAGTCACGATTCACCTGGCTGTTTTAGGTATGCTGTTCGGGGAATGTTTCTCCATGCTCTTCTCCATTATTTCTTACTGGTGCACCGATCATTGTAAGTTCCCCCAATTTACACCGCACTCCATAACAGATAAAGCTTCTGTTTTCTCTATTAAAAAGCTTCGCAGTAACACTTACTGCAAAACTGTATATGCGCTTGCGGCCATGGCTATTCCTCTCTCCGGTAACCGCATTGTTACCAATCTCCTGCTAAGTCTGGAGGCTGTATCTCTGCCCGAAGCACTCACGCGCTTTGGTTTATCCCAGGCAGACGCATTAAGGCAATATGGCGTTGTAACCGGTATGGTTTTGCCGCTGATCCTATTTCCGGGTACAATAACTAATTCCGTATCTGTCATGCTCTTACCTTTTATCGCTGAAGCGGACGCCAGAAACCAGATCCGAAAAATCCAGAATATTATCCGTCTGTCCATTATTATATGTTTCATTATGGGTGTTAGTTTTGGTGGTCTACTGTTCTGCTTCGCTCCTTTTTTTGGTTCCTTTCTGTTCAAAAGTACCATGGCAATCAAATATATCCGAATTTTATCTTTCCTTTGTCCCTTTTTATATATAACTTCAACTCTCACCAGTATCCTGCATGGTCTTGGAAAAACCGGTCCTGTTTTTCTCTATAGTACCGCGAGTCTTTGCCTGCGTGTCCTCTTCGTCTGCTTTCTGGTACAGCAAACCGGTATGATCGGTTACCTTGGCAGCATACTTGGGAGTCAGATCCTGATGTGCTATTTGGTAATACGCAGACTTAGATGTTTCGGCAGTTGACAAAGAAAGTGTAAATAGAGTAGCATGAATACGTTAAAGAAAAGAAAACATTATTTACAAAGGAGTATCTATCATGTCATTCACATTTATGCAAAAGCTTCCCACTCCGGAAGAAATCAGAGAACAATATCCGGTTCCGGAAAAGCTGGCTGCACTGAAAGCAGTCCGTGACCAGGAAATCCGGGACGTCCTGACCGGGAAGAGCGATAAATTTCTGGTAATCATAGGTCCTTGTTCCGCTGATAACGAAGATTCAGTATGTGACTATGTTTCCAGACTTGCCAAAGTAAATGAAAAGGTAAAGGATAAACTGATCCTGATTCCTCGTATTTATACCAATAAGCCAAGAACCACCGGAGAAGGTTATAAGGGAATTGCTTCCCAGCCCGATCCTGAGATGAAGCCTGATTTTCTGGCTGGTCTTTTGGCTATGAGAAAGATGCACATCCGTGCCATTGAAGAAACAGGACTGACAGCGGCTGATGAAATGCTTTATCCTGAGAACTGGGGATATGTATCCGATATTCTCTCCTATGTTGCCATTGGCGCCCGTTCCGTAGAAGATCAGCAGCATCGGTTAACAGTCAGCGGTTTTGACGTTCCGGCCGGTATGAAAAATCCTACCAGCGGTGACTTCTCCATTATGTTAAACTCTGTATATGCTGCACAGCACCCACACTCTTTTGTATATCGTGGATGGGAAGTAAAAACAAACGGAAATGATCTTGCGCATACCGTTTTAAGAGGTTCCGTAAATAAACATGGCAGAAGCCTTCCAAACTATCATTATGAAGATTTGATTACTTTATATGGCTTATATGCAGAAAGAGATTTGAAAAATCCTGCCTGCATCATTGATTCCAATCATAATAATTCTAACAAGCATTATGAAGAACAGGTTCGTATCGTAAAAGAGGTTCTTCACAGCCGTAATCTGAGTAATGACCTTCACCAGATGGTAAAGGGTGTCATGATCGAAAGCTATATCGAACCCGGCAGTCAACCTGTAGGCGGCAAAACATATGGCAAGTCTATCACAGATGCATGTCTTGGATGGGGTGAAAGCGAACAGTTATTATATAGTATTGCTGATTTAGTATAAACAGTATAAAAAAAATGAAGAAAGCAACCAATTGGATTCATTCACAATTGGCTGCTTTCTTTTTTATTATCTGATACTACTTTTTAAAATCTTTCACTGGTTCTCACTGTTTTTTCTATCTTCTTCCCCAAGATACTTCCCAGGAAAGTAAGTCCGCTAAATCCTAACAGTAACAGCCATGTTCTAACATCTGTCTCATCACCGGTACGAACGCCTCCCAGAACTTGACCTTCACGATTTGCTCCCAGAACTGCAGGTTCTGTTGGAGTAGTACGTGTTGCTCCCAGAACACTTGCATTCCAACGAGCCAGCGTATCCTCTAACGTGGTAGGATCATCTTCCGGTCCCGGACCAGGATCGTCTCCGCCACCCGAAGGTTGTGGTGCATTGGCGATATTTCCAAGGGAAACTGTCGCATGATTTGCCACATCTGCTTCTGTTATGGTAAATGAACGTTCTGCTGCATTTAACACATAGCCACTCGGTGCTGCTGTTTCTACAAAGTAGTAATCTCCTTCCACTAATCCATGGACAGCGATAACGCCCAATCCATCGCTTGTGTAGCTTCCCACAAACTCATTTAATCCATCGTTGCGCTTATACAAAGAGAACTGTGCATTAGCAAGAATGGTTACGTTACTCTCAGAAGATACCTTAATGAAGGTTACTCCTGCAAGTGTCATGGTATTGGTAAGTGTAATCGTATTTTCTTCCACTACCGGTTCTGATGCCACATAGTATCTTGGCACTTCTTCTAATACCGTATAGCGAATCAGCTGACCAAGTTCATCGTAAAGAGGAACATTTTCAAAAATATGGTTCCAATCCTCTTCACCTGTCAAAGTGTATAGATAGGTGTACTGTCCCGCTTCTGTCGTTGGCGTTGCCAGATTCGTTAAAGTAATCGATAAAGTCTCTGGTCTGGATACAAAGTGAGATGTATAGTCCTCCCAGTTTTTAACAACCGTAATACTTCCATTTTCCGCTCTGGTATTGGTAATATTGTTCGTACCAACTTCCTGCGTCATGGTGTAGCCTTCCGGTATATCTTTCTCTAATTCTGCTACAGAATATACATATTCATGACCATTACCTTCTATACCTTCGCCGCCTAACGCATATTTTGGAAGATTCGTAAATCTGAATTCTTCTGTGTTATCCATTCCACCGCCTATTGTTTTAGTCGTGTTCGTTGCTACTCCATCACGAAGTAATGCAACGACTGTGGTCGGATGTGTGGTTCCTTCCGGATCATTCCAGGTCTTTGATCCACTTACCTCTACTGTATTATCCTGTACAATCGTATTCACTACAGAATAAACATTTTCCTGAGTTGCTGATTTTGTAATAGTCGTGGTGTATCCGTCTACCTGAGACTCACGAACTATATATGCATATTCATGACCGTCATTTACCGTGCCATCTCCGACCGCGTATTTTGGCAGCCCTGTAAAGCTGAAATTGATACTGTCTGTAGCGTTTCCACCAACCTGATAAGTTTTAATTGGATCAGTCTCATCATCTCTGTAAAGTTCAATTGCTGCAACCGGATGAATCACATCCGGATCAATCCAGGTCTTAGTTCCGGAAACATCTACATTCTCCTGAGCAATGGTATTTACAATATCTAACTCTCCATTTGTACCAACTGGATAAGTTGTAGTATAACCAGCTACTGTATTTCCGTTTGCATCTGTTTCACTAACGGTATAAGTGATCAGTTTTCCATCCTTATACTCCGGCATATCGGACCAGGAATAGTTCCAGTTTCCAAGCCTTCCTACCGTCTTCGGATCAGACGTAGATACTGTAGTATCCGGTACTCCATCATCATTGGTATCTACCTTTCCGGTCAAAGTTACTCGAATGGTATCATGTCGCGTTCCTGATGGATCTACCCACGATTTCGTACCGCTGATGGTCTTGGTATTCAAAGTATTCACAACCGTCAAAGTCTTAGTTTCTGAATTATATCCATCACCGGAAAGTCCAAGCATCCAGTCATATACATTTTGGAACAAGTTACCGTTTCTTCGAATCTCAACTACATCTGTACCCTTTGTTATGGTAATAGTCCAGCTTTGATTACTTTCTGTGTAACCAACAGGTGCTCCAGTCTCAGTTAATGTGTAGGTTCCTGCTTCACTAAACTCAAAGGTTGTCACACCACCAACAGTTGACTTCACAATATCCTTAGTTCTGTCTGTTCCACTATGGGTTGCTGTAAAGGTTGCTGCTGATGAAGTAATAAGGTTACCACCTTCATCTACCTTGTTAATGGTAAAGCTTACCGGATTAATTAAATCTTCACCCATAATTCTGGTATATTCATTGGTAATTGCAATTGTCTGATTTTCACCATCTGCAACTGCCTCTGTAACATTTGTTCCCGTAACTGCACAGTTATAAGCTGTAACGGTATTATTACTTTCTACTACATAATAGTTTCCAGTTGGAACATTCTGAATAGTATAGTTTCCGTTATCCATGTCTGCATAGGTAAAAGTTGCATACTGAGTTCCTGTCTGTCCCGCTACATAGGTTCCTGCATATACCGTAAAAGTAGTTCCCTGTGGAATATCTGCTCCTGTAACACTGTCAGCAGTCAGAGTCTTGGTAATCGTCAGACTTCCTGTATCTCTGGTATTGGTAATATTATTGGTATTTGGTGTCTTAGTCATGGTGTACCCATCCGGTACACTTGTTTCTACTATCGTATATACATATGCATGACCATCACCTTCTTTTCCTTCACCATTTAACGCATACATCGGAAGATTCGTAAAGCTGATTGGTTCTGTAGTTGCTGTTATATTACCCAGAGTCTGAGTCATTGTGGTAGGTGTTCCATCACGATATAAAGTCACTGTCGCACTTGGATGTGTCGTTCCATCCGGATCATCCCAGGTCTTTAAGCCGCTTATCTGAGTGGTAGCCTGCTTAATGGTATTCACTACAGAATAGCTGGCTGCATTTGCTGTAGTCGGTGTAATGACCGTATCATAGCCGGTTAATGCTGACTCCCCAATCGTATATTGATATTCATGACCATCATTTACTGTTCCTTCTCCAACTGCATATTTCGGCAAATCATTAAAGCTGAAAGGTACACTATCTAACGTTGTGTTTCCAACCTGAATCGTTGTATCATTTGCTCCGTTCAAAGCAACTCCGTCTTTGTAAAGAAAAACAGTTGCTGCCGGATGTGTCTCATTTCCTGTTACCGGATCAATCCAGGTCTTGGTTCCACTAATCGTAATGGAACCCTGTTTAATAGTATTTTTAATATTCATTCCACCATTTGCATCTGTGGAATAACTTACATCATATCCCGGTACAGTAGCCTCGGTAACTGCATAGTTAATCTGTACTCCATTAGAATATTCCGGTACATCAGACCAGGAATAGCTCCAGTCTCCACCGGTTCCTACCGTCTTGGTATTGGTATAAACTGTCTGCGCTGTTGCGGATGTTGTTCCGGGTATGGTTCCAGTCAGAGTAACCCGAATCGGATCATGTGCAGTTCCTGCCGGATCTACCCAAGTCTTAGTTCCATTGATCGTTCTGGTCTTTAAGGTATTTACAACTGTCAAAGTCTTATCTGCTGCATTGTATCCGGTTGGATTTTCACCCGTCAATCCCAGTACCCAATCATATACATTCTGGAATGCATTTCCCGCATTATTTAACTGAACCTTGATTGGTTTGTCACCTTTGGATACAGTAATCGTCCAGCTCTTGGTACTTCCGGTATAACCAGTCGGTGCAGACGTTTCGGACAACGTATAAGTTCCAGCTTCACTGAAAGTAATAGTTGCCGTGCCATTCGTATCTGCTGTGCCGTCTGTTGTAGTTGTAACTATGATATTCTTTGTCGAATCAGTACGGTGTACTGTAGTAAAGGTTGCAGGTAAGGTTGTAATCTTATTACCGTTTCCATCTACCTTTTTAATAGTAAGGGTTACCGGATTAATAATGTCCTCACCCATAACCTTGGTATATTTATTGGTAATTGCAATCGTCGGAGTCGCATTCGTAGCAACAGCTGTTGTTACGTTTGTTCCAGTCACTACACAGGTATAAGCCGGAACGGTGTTATTACTCTCCATAACATAATAGTTTCCAGTCGGAACATTCTCTAAGATATGAGTTGGAACTCCGTTTACAGCATCTTCTTTCATCTGTTCATAGGTAAAAGATTCACCATATTGTGTTCCAGTCTGCACTCCTGTTGGATTATAGGTCCCGGCATATACGATAAAAGTAGTCTCATCCGGAATTTCTACCGCCGGGTCACTGCCATCAGCTAATGTCTTCTGGATCGTCAGACTTCCGGTATTTCTGGTATAAGTGTTCGTAGCTGCAAGTTCTGCATTCTGTGCGGCAGATACATTGTAGGTTCCATACATGAATTTTGCCCACTGGCTGGGATTGCTAAAATGCATCGTACTGCTGCCATCATACCGGATATAACTTCCTCTAAATAGGATTCCTTTAGAATCTTCAATCTTGTCTCCACTATAGAAAAACGTGTTGGAAGAATTTGCTCCATTATAGCCATTTTGATTGTTAATGAATGTATAGACTTTCTCTCTCTGGTTGGCAGAAAGAGTGGTTGCTGTCCATACAAAATATCCGGCGTTTTGTGTTAATTTTGCCACAATAATTTTTGCATTTGAAACCGCATAATCACTTAAGTTACAGTTTGGAACATCATCTGTATAAGTAATGTTCATATTGGAAGCTTTTGTCTGTACAGAAGTTCCAATTCCTGTTGTAGCCAGAGTAAAACCATCAATCTCGGCATTTTCTTCTGTTACTGTATAAGTGCCTGTAGAAAGTCCGGGTACTGTCCATGTCCATTTTTTTCCATCCTTCGTTGCATTGGCAGAAGTTAAAGTCGCTGCTGTTTCGCCTTCGCTGTTTTTTACAATAAGTTTAAAATTTGCACTCAATAATGACAAATCAATATTTTCATCAAAGGTTTTCTCTACTTTGATAAAAGTTGTATCTGCCGGGTCACTGGAACCGGCTGTATAAGCATTGGTAATAGTCTTAGTTGCTGTACCTCCAGAGGTAACCGTAACTGTTTTTGTATCATCACTATAAGAAGTAACCAACGTATAACCACCAATATTACTGTTATTTTCGTCAACTTCTTCTACTGTGTACGTGCCGGCTTCCAAACCGGTCAGGGTAATTCCTGTATTATTTACCGGTAACTCAATAAACTGACTTCCACCAGTAGTCACATAGGCATGGTTTGCGTCAAAAGTCATATATTGATTATTGCTGTTCTTTATTCTTACCGAATAGGTCTTACCACTTTCCGTCGTAGTTCCGGTTACAGTCTTTTTAATAGTAAGATTACCGGCAAGATTTGTGTATTTATTTTCAGCTCCTACATTCACAACTGTAGAACTGTTTGCCTGCAAGGTAAAAGCCTGATTGCTATAAGTGGTGGTACTGTATTTATATCCCGGAATAGCCAGTGTTTCTGCATTTCCCACTTCAGCTATGGTATAGGTTCCAAAATCCAGTCGCGGACTATTCGCGATTATACTGCTGCTACCTGCAGGTACTGTTACATCCATAGTCGAAACAACAGGACCTGATGCCGTATTTCCAGAATATATATTAAATGAAAAAGTCTTATCCTCTGTTAAAGTAATATTCGTTCCAGCTGCAGTTTCTACCTGCTTAGATAACATAAATATACCCTTCGTGGAACCGGTAGAGCTTGCCGAATTAAGCTTAAGGTCAATTCCCGGTGCCCACTGATCCGTTCCCGTAGGATACCATTTAGAAGGACCTCCATTCTGAAGACCCGGGCACTCATTATCCGGATCCCAGAAATATGATGTTGCAGATAATGTTACCGGCATATTCATATTCGTTCCGTTTTTCAATTGTATCTGAATAGATGTAGCAAACGAAATTGTGTAATATACCGGCTTTTCTCTGGTTCCTGCCGGATAAGTGCCGCTGATACGATGCTGTGGCAGCGCCGTTGTTCCGCCTGAGCCGATGTTTGTCTTATTTGCTGTAAATGCAGTAAATGGTTTTCCATCATAGGTTGCTGTAATAGATGCCTCCCCTGCATCTTCTTTTGTCAGTGTCACATTATAGGGATAGTCATTTCCATCAATGTTAACGGTTCCACTGGCTCCGATTCCTATGTCAAGATGTCCGAAATCACCGTCTGAATCTAGACCTGTAGAAGCTTCCACCCAGTAGAACTTTCCACTATTATTAATATTATTATTACTACTTCTAAAAGTTACAGAGCTATTATTCCCATAATAAGCAGTAACTGTATTACTATTGTTTTTTCTTGTTATTACAAATTTTGTAACTTTCTCAGCAGCTGCATTATTGCCACTCTTATAATATACCGTTCCTTCGAATTTGTTTTCGCTGTTCAGTATACTTGAACCAGAAGCATCTCCTATATAAGCAGTTGCTATTTCGCCACTTGATGCATTTTGAAATCCAACATTCTTGGTAGCCGTTCTATAATACTGTACTCCATTTAACGTAACCTGATTATTTCCGGTGCCCTTCTTATACAAAGAAGCCGATCCAGTCCAAGATGGGCTGGTACCATAACCTGGTTGCCCTACTACCGCATAAATAGAGAAATCCTCTGCAGCTGGCACTTCGACAGTACCATCATTATCAGATACAGCTACCTGCTTTGCTTCTGCTTCTGTATCCTTCATATGGAATACACGCAGTTCTTCACCTTCCAGATCTACGTTTTCGAAGGTAACAGAAATAGGAGTATCCGGCTGAAGATTTTCAGATACCTCATTTATATAGAAGGAAATGTCAAATGCAACTACATCAGAAGCAGTAACTTTCTCTTCTTCCGATTCTACTGCATCATTTACATTTTCTACGACGTCTGTAGCTCTAACCTCCTGTACGTCCATCTGAACGCCCTTAGGGAAAGCACCTTCCGGAGCAGATACCAATATTTTCACATTGTTTTTGGTCTTGGACAACTCTACCGCCGGATATTCTGTCTCTGCCGGTATGATTACTGTTTCAAGTGTTTCTTCTGTTTCCAGCGTTTCATCCGTCTCCAACGTTTCATCGGTTTCTGCCGTCTCATCAGTTTCTATTGTCTCATCTGATTCCGTCGTCTTACCTGATTCCGTCGTCTCGCCAGTCTCTGTTGTCTCGTCAGTTTCTATCGTCTCATCAGTCTCCACTACCTTGTTTGTTGGAGCCGATTCATCTGTCGGTATTACCTCATCTGTTACAGCCTGTGTAACCGGCGTTACTTCTGCGGGTTGCTCAGATACCGCTGCTACCCCATCTTCTGCTCTGACATTCATCATAGAATAGTCATTGCCAAATGTAGTAACCATCATCGCGGTTATTAAAAGCCAAGATAAGATTCTCCCCTTTTTTCTTTTCATATCATTCCCTCCATCATTTTGAGTATATCTGCCTGCTTTCGCGCATTGTGCCTGCTCTTACTCTACATATTATATTTATTATAACCAAGATTGGTCACACAGTGGTCACATATTTAAATGTTTTTATCGTGAAACGTATATATCATTTTTTCATACGCGGTTTTTGTCATTTTTTGTCGTGTGTTACCAAATGTAGGAAATCTATAACAAAAAAGAGCGGTACTCATATGAAATGAGTATCACTCTTTTATCGTTTTAAAGTTATATTATGTAATTATCACTTATCCTCTTGGATGTGCTTTCGCATATACCTCGCGGATATGATTATGATTTAATGTAGCATATATCTGTGTCGTAGAAATATCAGAATGTCCCAACATCTCCTGAACACTTCGTAAGTCGGCTCCATTTTCTACCAGATGAGCTGCAAAAGAATGCCGAAGTGTGTGCGGTGTAATATCAGCTGTAATGTTAGCCTTCTTAGCATAGTACTTGATCAGCTTCCAAAAACCCTGACGACTCATTGGCTGACCGGAACAATTGGTAAATAAAACAGTTTCCTTTTTATCATCAATCATTGCTTCTCTGCCATATTCCATATAACGGATTAATGCTGTTCTGGCTGCATTTCCAAAGGGAATAACTCGTTCTTTATTCGCATCAACACACAAAATGAAATTCATCTGAAGATTCACATCTTTTACCTGCAAATTAATCAGTTCCGTTACACGGATACCGGTTGCATATAAAAGCTCAAGCATCGCCTTATCGCGAATCTCTTTGGGTGTATCTCCTGTTGGCTGGTCTAACAGACGAACCACTTCATCCTGAGTCATAATCTCCGGAATTTTCTTTTCAATTTTAGGAGCCTTCAATTCTTCAGATACATCTGCTTCAATCATGTCTTCCTTATACAGGTAATGATAGAATGCCTTAATAGAAGCAATATTTCTAGATATGGAAGCTGCTGCAAAGTTCTTTGCTTCCAAAGATGAAATATAGGTTTCCAGACTTTCAGCTGTAACTTTATGAATGTCTGTAATGCCCTGTTCCTTCATAAAATGACATACCTTCATCAGATCCCTGTGATATGACAATTCCGTATTTGTTGAAGTCTTTTTCACATTATGTAAATAGCTGATAAATGTATCAATTTCTTTTTCCATGTACTCCTAAAACCTGCCTTATAAGGAAATTATGTAAATCAAATAACGTCTAGGTTTTATTATAACCATAAATTTACATAAAAGCAATGCGATTTTTCTCAAAGAATTGCCTTTTTTCAAGCATTTACGACAATTGATACAAGATATCGGTTACCCATAATTTTCCAATACCAAATATAGTTTTTTCTTTTAAAAGATTTTTAAAGTTTTTGTAACAACTCATTAAATTTACATAACTACAAAAAACAAAAAAAATTATGACAACTAAAAAGTCACCTGCAAAAAGCAGATGACTTTACATAAAACTAATGTTCATAACGATCTCTATATGCCATAATAGCAGCTATGGTCTTCCCGTCCTCTATCTTACCGGCATAGATCATCTCCGCCAGCTCGTCCGTAGAATAGGCCTCAACCTGAATAAACTCATCCCGGTCAAGATGTTGTACCCCCGGCTGCAGATCCGTTGCAACATAAATATCTATTTTCTCATTACAAAAAGCTACCGTCGTCCGAAGGTTTAACAGAAGTTCTAAATGATCAGAACGATACCCTGTCTCTTCTTCTAATTCTCTTGCAGCTGCAAGTCTGGTTGGCTCTTCCTTACCATTCAATCCACCGGCAGGAATCTCCAGTGTTTCACGATCCAATGCATTTCTATACTGTCTGACCATGAGAAGCTTCCCATCCTCGCGAACAGCTATAACTGCCGCAGCTCCGTTATGGGCAATGAAATCCCATTCCACAACGTTGCCATTGGGTACCTGAATGGTATCTTTATAGTAATCAATAATGCTTCCCCGTTGTACAAGTTTCCGGTTCAGACGTTCAAATACTGGAACACTCATCAGTCTTCTCCATCCTCTTCTGCTGCGACAGCAGATACAACGGATGAAACTGCGGCAACTACTACAACAACTGCAATAATCACTAAAAGTCCGCCACCTAAAATAAGTAACATTGATGTTTCCATATAATTGCGCTCCTTTTCATCTACTGATTAGATTATTATAGCGCTTTTATTCTTAACAGCCAAGTAGTTTTTCTGCGCTTACAAGCTTTACACATAATACGAAAAGATTTGTTGCCTCAGACATTTCTTCCGGTGTGGGATAAGATGGTGCAATACGAATATTGCGATCCTCAGGATCCTTACCATAAGGGAATGTTGCACCTGCTCCGGTTAAGACAACTCCTGCCTCTTTACATTTTGCTACAATTCCTTTTGCACATCCTTCCAATGCATCAAAGGAAATAAAATAACCGCCATTTGGTTTGGTCCACTCACCAATATCAAGTCCACCAAGTTCTTTTTCAAGCACATGTTCCACCGCTTCAAACTTCGGTCGCATAAAAGCTGCATGCTTTTTCATCTGTTCATGAATACCGTTTACATCTTTAAAATATTTTACATGACGTAACTGATTGATTTTATCATAGCCAATGGTCTGAATTGTCATGGATTTTTTAAACCAATCCATGTTTGCCTCGGATGCCGCTACCGCAGCAATACCTGCTCCGGCAAATGAAATCTTTGAAGTGGAGCAGAATTCAAATACCATATCCGGATTGCCGGCTTTTTCACAGGCTTCCAAAATATCTAATAATGCATCTGTTCTATCATCATAAAGATCATGCACTGCATATGCATTATCCCAATAAATTCTAAAATCATCTGCTGCTGGCTTTAAAGCAGCAAAACGTTTGACTGTTTCCGCAGAGTAGGTATAGCCCTGTGGGTTGGAATACTTTGGTACGCACCAGATTCCTTTTACAGAAGCATCCTCCTGTACATATTT
This sequence comes from Lachnospiraceae bacterium, assembly GCA_028693705.1. Classification (GTDB taxonomy): domain Bacteria; phylum Bacillota; class Clostridia; order Lachnospirales; family Lachnospiraceae; genus JAQUUX01. The sequence goes on from JAQUUX010000043.1 coordinate 19,110, forward strand.
TTCTACCATATCCATATCAGGACCTGATTCGGACATTGGAATATTTATCATCGTAATACCAAAGTGCTCTGTAATAGCAAAATGTCTATCATATCCCGGTACAGGACACAAAAACTTCACTTCATCCAGCTTGCACCATGGTGTACTTCCTAAAACACCGTGTGTTACAGATCTGGAGATTGTATCATACATAATTGGAAGACTTGCATTTCCCAGAACCATCACATTGTCAGCCGGCACACCGATCACATCTCCCATCAGCTTCTTAGCTTCCGGAATACCATCCATGATACCGTAATTTCTGCAGTCCATGCCTGCTTCTGTCTCCAAAACAGATGTCGAATTTAATGTATCCATGATTCCCATTCCCATATCAAGCTGAGCAGGTGTAGGTTTACCACGAGACATATCAAGCTTCAAACCTTTTGCCTTTGCTTCTTCAAACTGTGTTTCCATTTCCCTTTTCAATGTCTGCAATTCTTCTTTCGTCATCTCTTTGTAAGACTTCATCTCAACACATCCTTCTTCGTTTTGTTAGATTGGATAATTGTATACAATCATACGCGTTTTTAATAATACAATAATATTGACAATTACACAAGTCTTTCTTGCAATTTTTTTCCTTATTTTTTTAACTTTTCTTCGTTAGTTTCCAGACATAAAAAAAACACAAGTACTATCGTTTATGACGTATCGTACTTGTGTCTTTCCTATTTTTTTATTTATTTCGCGTAGTCAATTACGCGGCTTTCCCTGATCACATTGACTTTGATCTGACCTGGATACTCTAATTCAGATTCAATCTGTTTTGAAATATCTCTTGCCAGTAAAACCATATCTGCATCAGAAATCTGATCTGGAACTACCATAACTCGAATCTCTCTACCTGCCTGAATAGCAAATGATTTTTCTACACCCTTGAAATTGTTTGTGATATCTTCTAACTGTTTTAATCTACTGGTATATGTTTCCAAAGTTTCTCTTCTTGCACCAGGTCTAGCAGCCGAAATTGTATCAGCAGCCTGTACCAGACATGCAATCAGAGAAGTAGGCTCTACATCACCGTGATGGGACTCTACTGCATTAATAACAATAGGAGACTCTTTGTATTTTCTACAAAGTTCTGAGCCCAACTGGATATGAGAACCTTCCATTTCATGATCTACAGATTTACCAATATCATGCAGTAAACCTGCACGTTTTGCCATTCTGACATCAAGACCCATCTCAGAGGCCAAAAGACCTGTTAACTGAGCTACCTCAATGGAATGCTTCAATGCATTCTGACCATAACTGGTTCTAAACTTCATCTTACCAAGTAACTTGACGAGTTCCGGATGAACGCCATGTACACCAACTTCTAATACTGCGTTTTCACCTTCCTCTTTAATCATAGCTTCTACTTCTTTTTGCGCTTTCTCAACCATTTCTTCGATTCTGGCCGGATGAATACGTCCGTCCACAATCAGTTTTTCAAGTGCAATTCGTGCAACTTCACGACGAATTGGATCAAAACCGGAAAGAATAACTGCTTCCGGTGTATCATCAATGATCAGATCTACACCTGTCATTGTTTCTAACGTACGAATATTTCTACCCTCACGTCCGATGATTCGGCCCTTCATTTCATCGTTTGGAAGCTGTACAACTGAAATAGTAGTTTCAGAAACATGATCTGCAGCACATCGCTGTATTGCATTTACTACATATTCCTTCGCTTTCTTATCAGCTTCATCTTTCGCCCTACTCTCCATTTCTTTGATCATAACGGCGGTTTCATGTTTTACATCATCTTCAACAATTTTCAATAAATAATCTTTTGCTTGTTCGGAGGTTAATCCAGAGATTCGTTCCAGTTCCTGCAGTCTTTGCTCATTCAGTTTAGCAATTTCTTCTTTCTGCTTTGTTAACTCTTCTTCTTTCGCAGAAAGGTTTGCTTCCTTTTTCTCAATAGAATCTGCTTTTTTATCAATATTTTCCTCTTTTTGCTGAACACGACGTTCATAACGCTGTGCTTCAGCCCTACGTTCTTTGATTTCCTTATCCAATTCGTTTTTGGTACGAATGGATTCTTCCTTCACTTCAAGTAAGGCTTCACGTTTTTTTGTTTCAGCAGTCTTGAGGGCTTCATCGATAATTTCTCTTGCCTGTCTCTCTGCGTTATCCTTTTTCTGTGCTGACACGCTCTTATGATGAGCTGTGGTTACCAGAATGGATACCGGTATTGAAACAACCAGAGTCACAGCTATTGCTATGATTATACCAAGCATTACAGGAGCACCTCCTTATTTAATTTTCATTGTACCTAGAATGTATGTATTGACATTCTATTTGCAAAATTACAACAACTCTATACTAAACTTTTTTTAGAGTTATGTCAAGTACAAGGTGCTTACCGCATTGGCGTAATAGTACATTTTCTTTGTTCAAAATTTCTTGTTTTCCATCAAAATTCATATGTTTCCGCTTCAAAATCACTCATACATGACTGAATATCATCGACTGAAAAACCTTTTCTCATTAAAAAGCCAAAATTTCTCTGTTTCTCTTTTTGATCTGCTGTCTTTGCATTATATTTTCTTTTCTGCAGCAGTTCTCTTATCATTTTTTTCTCGTCTGTTTGATTCGGTTCTGTATCATCTACTTCCTGCCAGGCCCTGTCAAATATGTCTTTTCCAATTCCACGTTTCATTAAATCTAATTGTATCTTTCTACGGCTTCTGCTCTCACGATAATAGGTGATAAAATCCCTGGCATAACGATCATCATCCAAATAATGGTAGGACTTCACATAAGAGATTGCATCTTCCAGACATTTCTCCGGGTATAAACCGGCTGTAAGCTTGTCACGTAATTTCTTCTCGGTATAGTCTTTTTCTATCAAAAGATTCATAGCACGTAATTTCGCTCTTTTGGTCAAAACAGTATCTATAATTTCCCTATAGCATTCTTCAGATAACTCTGTATCTTCTTTAATCTGATAGCGGCGAAGTTCGCCCCTGTATAACACAAAGGCGAACTCCTCATCCACATAGACCTTACTTTTTTGTTTTGTTAAAGCTTCCACTTTGGTAATGATCATTTCCTATCCTTATTCTGCAACAGTATTTCAGTTTACTCTGCGCTCTTTGCAGCCTTCTTGGTCTCTGCTTTTTTTTCGTCTGAAGCGGCTTTTACTGTTTTATTTTCATCTTCAATTACATCAGCTGTCAGACCGTAGAATTCTCTTACTTTATTTTCTACAACTTTGCACACATCCGGATTGTCCTTCAGATACTGTTTCGCATTCTCACGTCCCTGACCAATCTTCTCGCCTTCATATGCATACCATGCACCACTCTTATTGATCACATCAATATTCGCAGCCAGATCCAGGATATCTCCTTCTGCAGAAATGCCCTTTCCAAACATAATATCAAATTCAGCTTCCTTAAATGGCGGAGCCACTTTGTTTTTCACAACTTTGACACGAGTGTGGTTACCTATTACTTCTCCCCCCTGTTTCAAAGATTCAACTCTTCTGACATCCAGACGAACTGATGCATAGAACTTCAGTGCACGACCACCGGTTGTAGTCTCCGGATTACCAAACATAACGCCGATCTTCTCACGAAGCTGATTGATAAAAATAACAGTACAATTTGATTTGCTGATAACCGCTGTTAATTTGCGAAGTGCCTGCGACATCAGTCTGGCCTGGAGACCCATATGCGAATCACCCATATCACCGTCAATTTCAGCCTTTGGAACCAGCGCTGCAACAGAATCCACTACCACAATATCAATAGCTCCTGAGCGAACCATTGTCTCTGCGATCTCCATTGCCTGCTCGCCGTTATCCGGCTGGGAAATATATAAATTATCAATGTCAACACCTATATTTTTAGCATAGGTAGGATCAAGAGCATGTTCCGCATCAATAAATCCTGCAATGCCTCCACGCTTTTGTACCTCTGCTATCATATGTAATGTTACGGTTGTCTTACCACTGGACTCCGGACCATAGATCTCTACGATTCTTCCCTTAGGAATACCGCCCAGTCCAAGAGCAATGTCCAAACTGAGAGAGCCTGTAGGAATCGTCTCAACATTCATCGTATTGGTAGGATCACCAAGCTTCATAACGGCACCTTTGCCATATTGTTTTTCGATTTGTACCAGGGCTGCATCCAGTGCTTTCAGTTTGTCCTCTTTGTTCATGATTATTCTCCTTTACTCATAGAACATTTGTTCTTATACGTTATAATATAAAACATCTGTTCGATTTTGTCAATTAGTTTACACAAATATATTATCACTTTTAAAGTCCCTTAAATGTCCCTCATAGCAACATCGCCTCCTCCCGTTGGCATTTTTATTTGTTGAAAATCTGCCTGAAGCGGCGAATGTTTCACGAAATCAATTTTCGTGAACAATAGATTAGAAAAAGAACAAAGCCATTATAACATATATTCCCCCGGGTATGCTACCCGTCAGGAAAATATTGTTATAATGGCTTTCTTAAATCATCTTATTATTTTTGGTATCATATTACTCTTCTGTTTCCATATACTGTTCATATTCTCTCATAGTAACCGTCATCCAGCCGGCATCATAATTAAAGCCTACTTCCAGTCCAAGCGGTGTATAAAAAGCGACCATATCGCCATAGCTTTCCGAAAACATGTCAGCCAGCTCCGTGTCTGACAAATCTGCAATATTGTCACCCATACCCTGGGTTTCACATTGTGCTCTAAATGCCTTTATAAAAGCGTCATCCATCCGAACCTGCTCTGACACATAGGCGAACTCTCCAGTTGTCAGATCATAAGTCATAGGGCACAGGGATACGTATGAATAAGTATCGCCTTCCTGCACATATTCATTGAATACGATACTGATCGTCTCTTCAGACATATTAGCTATGTATGGTTCTACCCAGACACTGTATTCCTCGTCTTCTGACAGATAATCCTTTACACTGGCTTCAAAATTTTGAACGTAGAAAGCAGCCTCTCCCGCTAAATCATTATTGATACTTTCAATATTTTCAATATCACCTGTCAGATAGGGGTACTCTATCTCTATAGCAGCTCGTCCATCCTCTGAATAGTACACAAAGAAACGATTGGATACCTGATAGGAAAGATCATCCCTTACATAGTTTTCCAGTTCCTCGCAATAAGGCGCCTGCAGATCAAAATCTGCAGCATTCGCTTCTAACGGACCTTCGTCATAGATATCTCCCAAAGCCAGTATTTCCTCAGTTGTAAGACTATCGGAAAACCAGTCCTCTATTGTTTCGCCCGCTTCATATTCATCTGCATCGTTTTCACCTGCTTCATTTTCCTCTGTAATCTCTGCATATTCGTCATGACTATCATTTGCAATTTCTTCCATACCGGATTGTACCGCGGACAGAAAAGATGACATATTAGCTTTCATCCCGCTTCCCAGACGAAGCACAATGCAAATACCTGTTACTACAAGAGCTGCTATCAGAATAAAGAGTACACACAAAACCGCATATGCTCCTTTATTTGGTTTTACATCACTTTGCTGTAAATGAGCTGTAGAGTATAAATTTGTTTCGGGTACAACCTTTTGCGACTCATCTGCAGCATTTTCTGGCGCTGATGTGGTGCTTTCCGGCTCAACTGCAACATTTTCCGGCGCTGATGTGGTGCTTTCCGGCTCAACTGCTATATTTTCCGGCTCCAGTGTCTGATTGTCCTTATTTTCCTGATTATCCATAGTAACCTCATTTTTCCTTATTCTTTGCTTTTTTTAGTTTATTGCAGTGTTTTATCAGACAATCCTTTAAGAAAATGATTGCTGTTTTTGCAGCCTGCTCTCTTACCTCTTCACGGTTTCCCTGGAACTGGCATCTCATTACTGCTGTCTTCTTTCCAACTGTACAGCCAAGATAAACCAGTCCCACCGGTTTGTCCTCACTTCCGCCATCCGGTCCGGCAATGCCAGTGGATGAAACTGCAACATCAGTTTTGACTGTTCTGGCCGCACCTGCAGCCATTTCTGATGCTGTTTGCGGGCTGACAGCTCCGTATTTATTCAAAGTTTTCTTTTTAACACCAACCAGCTTTCTTTTAGACTTATTGCTATAAGTTACAAATCCTGCCTGGTATGTTTCTGATACTCCCGCTACCTGGATCAGCTTTGCCGCAATTTTTCCTCCTGTACAGGATTCTACGGTAGATATCGTCATGTGATTAGCAAGAAGCAGAGCCACTACTTCCGCTTCAACCTTCTGTTCATCCATAGCCGCCACTCTTTCTACTAATTTTTATTGTCCTTCATTACATCCCAGTTTTTTACAAGATAATCCAACAGAGAAACAACTGTCAGAATCGTAGCAACCCACATAACTGCTGTTGTAAGAATTGACAATGCTTCCAGATTGACGATCAGCAGACATACCATGATCATCTGAAATGTTGTCTTATATTTTGCGATATGGCTGGCAGCCAATACCCTTCCATTATCCGAAGCTACCAGACGGAAACCGCTGATGATAAACTCCCTTGCAATAATAATCAGCACTATCACTACCGGAATACGATCGATATCCACCAGACAGATCAATGCGGTACAAACCAGCAATTTATCCGCCAACGGATCCATAAACTTTCCAAAATTCGTAACCAGATTATATTTTCTGGCTATTTTACCATCTGCCAGATCTGTCAGACTGGCTACAATGAAAATCGCCAATGCGATCCATTCCGACATATCTCCTGCATAATCAGTGAGCAGAAAGAATACAAAAAATGGAATCATAATAACTCGTAAAATCGTTAATTTGTTCGGTAAATTCATATTTTCCTCCATGCCAAAGTATTGGCCAAGACTTTTGCCTTGTCTTCTACAACAATTCTCCAATGAGATCATACTCGTTAGAGCCGGTTACCTTAACCTTCACAAAATCTCCTGTCATCAGATTTGCTGTTGTATTTACAAACAAATAACCATCCACATTAGGAGCATCCTTATAGGTTCTGGCTACATAGGCATCTTCCCCGGAAACCTGACCTTCGATCATAGCTTCCAGTTCCATTCCAATGCAGTTTTCCGCCTTTTCAAAAGCAATTTCCTGTTGCAGTTCCATCAGTTCATCACGCCATTTTTCCTTAGTTTCTTCCGGAATCTGATCAGGCATGGTTGCTGCAGGGGTATCTTCTTCAGCCGAATAGGTAAATACACCCAGACGGTCAAATTCCATTTCATCTACAAACTGCATAACTTCTTCATGGTCTTCTTCCGTTTCTCCGGGAAATCCTGCAATCAGAGTCGTACGCAAACAAATCTGCGGAATTTCTTTTCTTAATTTTGCAATAATATCGCGAAGTTCCTGCTGATTGGTACGCCTGCCCATTCGTTTCAATATGGAATCTGAAGCATGTTGAATCGGCATATCCAGATAAGGTACAATCTTTTCTTCTTCCTTCATTACCTGTATCAGCTCATCATCGATTTCCTCCGGATAACAATACAGTAAACGTACCCAGTGAAGTTCCTCTATTTTACACAATTCACGAAGTAATTCATGCAGGCACTTGTGACCATACAGATCTTTTCCATAAACTGTAGTTTCCTGTGCTACCAGGATTAATTCCTTTACGCCACCGGCAACCAGACGTTTTGCTTCTTCTATCAAAGCATCCTTGGGAACACTTCTAAAGTTACCACGAACCTTTGGAATAATGCAATAGGTGCAGTGCTTATCACAGCCTTCTGCAATTTTCAGATACGCAAAATGACCACCTGTTGTCACAATACGTCCGGGAGCTGCATAAGGAGTTGCATTAATATCCGCAAGATGCATGGCATCATGTTTGTCTCCAAGTACCTCATCCAACGTTTCCACAATCTGGTCAATTGCTGTAGTTCCCAGAATCGCGTCCACTTCCGGAATCTCTTCCTGTATCTCCTTTTGATATCTCTGTGCCAGACATCCGGCCACTAAAAGCGCCTTGATCTTTCCCTGCTTTTTCAGATCTGCCATCTCCAAAATAGTGTTAACACTTTCTTCCTTGGCATCATTGATAAAACAGCAGGTATTGACTACAATCACGTCCGCCTCTGTTTCGTCATCTGTAAATTCATAATTTTTGTCTCTTAAGAGAGAAAGCATTTTCTCTGAATCTACCAGGTTCTTATCACAACCTAATGATACAAATAATATTTTCATATAAATCACAAAAAAGAGAAACACCTGAATCTGTATTTCTCTTTTTCCTTCCTTTATTCTTCTTCGTCGTTGATAATCTTGATCTTGCTCTCATTCAGCTCTTCTACCGCAACGGATAAAGGCTTTGTATTCTCTGCACAATCAATCAATGGTTCATCCCCGTCAATGAGCTGTCTAGCTCTTCTTGCGGTTGCCATAACGATAGAATAACGGCTGTTAACAACCGGTGTTTCTCCAGGTTCTACCTCGCTGTTTACTACTTCCATTAAATCGGAATAAGATGGATGTAACATAATTATTTTTCTCCTTTCGCCAGACCTTCCAGGTCTCTTCTGATATGTTTGATAAACTCCTCATTTCTGAGTGGTGTATAGTGAGCTGCCTGTATGATAGAATGCATTTCTACAACGCAATCCTCTAATTTATCATTGATTACAATATAATCATATTGTTCAATGCCTTCTGATTCTGCCGCTGCCCGGCACATCCTCTTATGGATGACTTCCGGTGTCTCTGTTCCTCTGCCCACTAATCGTTGTTCCAGTTCCTGAACACTTGGTGGCATTACAAACAGCAACAGAGCTTGTGGAAACTGCTCTTTTACCTTCATGGCTCCCTGGATTTCAATTTCCAGGATTACATCCTTTCCGGCTTCTAACTGCTTCTCCACATAATCCCTGGGAGTTCCATAATAATTATCACAATAACAGGCATGTTCAATCAACCCATTCTGCGCTATTCTTTCTTCAAATGTTTCCTTATTTACAAAGAAATAGGAAACGCCATCGATCTCGCCCGGTCTTGGTGCCCTGGTGGTCATAGATACTGATAATGCATAATTTTCATATTTATCTAACAGCATCTTCATCAGAGTTCCTTTACCGGTTCCGGCAAAACCGGAAACTACAATCAGAATCCCTTTATGCTTCATCGTTATTCTCCACACTTTCTGCCTGTGCACGGTTTGCAATGGTCTCCGGCAACAAGGCGGATAAGACCAGCCGGTTGTCTTCCATGACAAGAACTGCTTTTGTTTTCCTGCCCTGCGTGGCATCCACCACAGTTCCGTCTTCCTTTGCTGTCTGCACCAGACGCTTCACCGGTGCCGAATCCGGACTGACAATGGCAATAATCTTACCGGTATTTACAATGTTTCCAAATCCTATATGAATCAGTTTATTCATTCTTTTACTCAATATTCTGTATTTGTTCCCTTACTTTTTCGATTTCGGTTTTCAGTTCAATGGCTCTGTTGGATATTTCTAAATCACTTGATTTGGAGAGAATCGTATTCGCTTCTCGATTCATTTCCTGAGCAATAAAATCAAGTTTTCGTCCCACACTGCCACCCTCTGACAGGGTATTCTTAGTCGCCTCAATATGACTTCTAAGTCTTACAAGCTCTTCATCAACACATACCTTATCCGCGAAAATAGTCACTTCTGTCAAAAGTCTGGCTTCATCTACCTTCACATCCTCAAGCAGATCTCTTACTCGATTTTCCAGATTGTTACGATATTCTTCTATAATAATCGGAGAATGTTCTGTAATGAAATCCACATGCTCCAGCATGCCATCACATTTTTCTATCAGATCGTTTTTCAGGTTTTCACCTTCCTTGATCCTGGTCTCTACAAAACCTTCTGCTGCGCCTTTTATTGCTTTTTGCAATTCCTTCCACAGCTCATCTTCATCCTGCTCCTGTTCTTCCATTTCAAAAACTTCCGGATAGCGGGACAGGGTTGAAACTCGAATATCATTATCCAATCCAAATTCCTCTGCCATCTGTTTCAGATATTTCAGATACTCTGCAGCTGCATCATGATTATATTTAATCCGTACATTGTTCTCGGAGAAATCCTCCAGGGTAATATACAGATCAACCTTTCCCCTTTGTATGTAATGCTTCAGTTCATTTCGAATAGAAGATTCAAAGAAATTCAAAGACTTCGGCATCTTGATATTCACATCCAGATACCTGTGATTGACGGATTTCATCTCTACGGTGAACTTCCGGCTTCCCTGTGTGATCTCACACCGGCCAAAACCTGTCATACTCTTAATCATATCCGTTACCATACCTTTTTGTAAAATAGAATCGCAATCTTTCCCACCATAAGTTCATGATTGCATATTCATCTTATTATAAAGGAATGATTTTCTAACGTCAAGGCAATCCATGCTTGAGTTTCCGCAGATTTATCCACAAGCTCCTGATTTTATCAGCATTGTAATGAACAACTTTAAAAAAATGCCCAAAATATAAGGAATCTCATTCCTTTTTGATGTAAAATTAAGCTACCAAA
>JAQUUX010000044.1 GCA_028693705.1 Lachnospiraceae bacterium
GAGTAGGTAATCCATATCGCATTCCTAATCTACGTTTTTTGTTATGAAAGCCGTAGGTCTATTAAAGTTACCCTTCTGTATGAAAAATAAATCAAAATACTTCTTGACTATTTACCAAATTGCTTTTGATTTTCTAAAGCCTGTTTCCTACTATTATATTGCTTTTTACTCTTTTTCGCAATTTTCTTTCGCGGAAGGGTGCTTTTCCTTGCAAGTTCATGTATACTTTAGATGATATCCAGATGCGCAGATTCATTAGTACCAATATCAGTCGTCTGGACCTATGAAAGAAAAAGTGCGAGGTATATAAATAAATGACAACGAAATCCTTACCAACACCATACTTTATGATAAAAGAAGACCTGCTGCAAAAAGATATTGATCTGCTGCGTACTTCTCTGGAAGAAAACTGGGGAAATTATGTTATGGGCTATTCTGTAAAAACCAATGCCCTGCCCTGGCTCCTGACTCATTTGCAAAAGCAGTGCTTTTACGCTGAAATCGTATCCGATGCAGAATATCAGTTATCAAAACATTTAGGTTTCACAGAACAGAATATGATTTACAACGGGCCTATTAAAAATCAGGAGTATTTTAATTCCTTTTTATTACAGGGTGGCTTTTTAAATATTGATTCCCATGATGAACTGGCATGGCTCCAGGCATTAAGCCTACTTTATCCGGAAAAGAATTTTCAGGTCGGTGTTCGCGTAAACTTTGATATCGCTGCAGCATGTCCTGAAGAAGATCTGATAGAAGAAGATGGGGGACGTTTTGGATTCTGCTATGAAAATGGAGCTTTAAAAGATGCAATTGATTTGATCCAGTCTCTTCCTAATGTTAAGGTTACAGGGTTGCACATGCACTCTTCTTCCCAATCCAGAACTCTTCATATATTTGCAGCCCTGGCAAGGACAGCCTGCAAGGTGGCTGCACAATATCAGCTGGATCTTTCTTATGTAGACATGGGCGGTGGTTATTACGGCGGCAGACCGGACAAACCAAATTATGCAGATTATTTTAAAACTATATGCGGTGAACTGAAAAAACAGTTTGATCCTTCTAAGACATTATTAATCGTAGAACCGGGTGTTTCCCTGATCTCCTCTGCCACTACCTTTGTAACCTCCGTGGTAGATGTAAAAGATATCAGGAATCACCGGTATGTGGTAACCGATGGTAGCCGTACCAATTTAAATCCAATGGTAACCAGGCATGAATATCCGCATCATATTGAACGAAAGAACGACAATCGTGTCACATTACCTTCTCAATGGATCACAGGTTTTACCTGTATGGAATATGACAGATTGTTTGAATGTAAAGATGAAGCAGAACTGTTACCGGGTGATCGGGTGATCTACGATACCGCCGGCGGTTATACTATGTGTTTGAATCCGCTGTTTATTCGCTATTTGCCGTCTGTTTATGTGGAAAAGACAGATGGTGAGATGTTTATGGCAAGGGAGCAGTGGGGGATAGAGGAATTTTTACAGAAAAATTATTATTAAGGGAGAGATTTTATGAGTAAAAAAAGATTAGCTTTATTGGGTTCCGGGTTTTTATCAGGGATTGTTTGTGATGCGTATTGTAAGGGGATTTTAGCGGAATATGAGATGGTTGGTATTCTTGGGCGTAATGCAGAGACGAGTGGGAAGCTTGCTGCACAGACCGGGGCAAAAGCTTGTACTTCCTTAGAGGAATTGCTGGAAACTAAGCCTGATATTGTTGCTGAGGCGGCTTCTGTTGCGTTGGTGAAAGAATGTGCTGTTCCTATTTTGTCAAAAGGGATTGGATTTGTTGTGTTGTCTATCGGGGCATTCGCTGATACTGTTTTTTATGAAGAAGCTAAACAGACTGCTGTAGATCATGATGCAAAAATTTATATTGCTTCCGGTGCTATCGGTGGATTTGATGTACTGCGTACCATTGCTTTAATGGAGGCATATGCACCTCATGATGCATATCAGACCGGGATTACCACCAGAAAAGGACCAAAATCCTTACAGAACACTCCTCTTTTCGAAGATCATCTGCTGACAGATACGGAAGATTCCCATGTATTTGAGGGTAATGCAGAGAAAGCGATTTCATTATTGCCTACCAAGGTAAATGTGGCTGTGGCTTGCTCTCTTGCGTCTAAAGGACCGAAAAATACTTCTGTAAATATTTTCAGTGTGCCGGGATTCGTAGGAGATGATCACTGTATCGTGTCTGAAACAGAAGGGATCAAGGCAACAGTTGATATTTATTCTTCCACCAGTGCTATCGCCGGTTGGAGTATTGTTGCTGTGTTGCAGAACATTGTGTCACCTGTTGTATTTTAATTTGCAGTTTAATTTATATTTTGACTAGCGTTTTCATATGGAGGAAAATCTATGTTTCAGAAATTAGTAGCTATTGAGCCCACCAGTCTGGTGGATTCTGCTGTAAAAAAATTACATACTTTTGCAAAGGAAGTTATCTTATATAATGATATTCCGGCTGACAATGGCGAAATTATTCGCCGAATTGGAGATGCCGATGCCGTATTGCTAAGTTATACTTCTCGCATTGACCAGGAAGTAATCGAAAGCTGTCCTAACATCCGTTATATTGGAATGTGCTGCAGCCTCTACGCCCCGGAAAGTGCCAATGTGGATATTCGTTTTGCAGAAAGTAAAGGAATTACAGTTCTTGGAATTCGAGATTATGGAGATCGCGGTGTTGTGGAATTCGTATTAAGTGAACTGATCCGTCTGCTTCATGGTTATGACAGACCTATGTGGCAGGATATGCCTGTAGAAATAACAGGTTTAAAGGTTGGTATCATCGGACTTGGGGTATCAGGCAGCATGCTGGCTGACGCGCTTTCCGGTATGGGAGCAGACATTTCCTACTACAGCCGCACCAGAAAAACTGCTCTGGAAGAAAACGGATATCACTATGCTGATCTTCCATCTCTATTAGCAGAAAATGATGTGATTCTCACTTGTTTAAATAAAAATGTTATTTTATTAAAAGAAAAAGAGTTTCAGGAAATGGGAAACGGGAAAATCCTGTTCAATACTTCAATCGGACCGTCTCATGAAGTGCCTGCTCTTTTACACTGGCTGGAAGCTGAGCCAGATAAGGGTACCAATTATTTTGTCTGTGACACCTTAGGTGCCTTTGGTGGTACGGAATCCGAATTACAGGCGCACTCTAATATATTCTGCGCAAAAGCTTCGGCCGGCAGAACCAGACAGGCTTTTGATTTATTAAGTGAAAAAGTAATTGCAAATATCGAAACTTATTTTTCAATGAAATAATTTTTTTTAAATAAAAGGTACAAATATGACTTTACGGCATTTGCAGATTTTCGTAGCTGTAGCAGAAGAGAAAACCATGCACGCTGCAGCAAAAAAACTTTATATTTCCCAGCCTTCCGTAAGCCAGGCAATTGCTGAGCTGGAAAACCATTACGATGTGCTTTTATTTGAACGTATCTCTAAAAGGCTTTTCATCACAGATGCCGGAAAAGCATTATTGCCTTATGCGAAACACGTATTGGGTTCTTTCTGTGATTTGGAACAGATGATGACGGAACAGAGCAACAAACATGTGTTAAAAATAGGAGCCAGTGTTTCTGTTGGCACCTGTATGATCAACGATGTTATCGAAAAATTAAAAGAATCTGCACCCAAACTTGAAATCCAGGTGCAGATCAACAATACTTCTGAAATCGAAAGAATGCTGTTAGATACCGAAATCGACTGTGGCATCGTGGAAGGGGTTATTGAAAGCAAAGATCTCATCTGCAAAACATTATGTGAAGATGATCTTATCATTATCGCTTCACCCGACCATCCACTTGCCAGGCAGGATGCTGTCAGTGTCAGTGATCTGGCAGGGCAGGATTTCATTGCAAGAGAAGCAGGCAGCAATGACAGAAATCAGTTTGAGCAGCTCTTACAGCATGCCGGTATCCCGGTAAACAGGAAATGGGTTTCTACAAATACACAGGCCATTATCATGGGGGTTGCCCACAACAATGGCCTGGCTATCATGTCCAGGTTATTATCTGCTGATGGTTTACGTTCCGGTATCATCCGGGAACTTCCCATGCCGGACACGCATATCAGCAGATCCTTTAAGCTGGTCTATCACAAAAATAAATACATATCTGACAAACTGCAAAGCTTCTTTAGTGTATGTGACCAGTTATACCAGTAAATATAATACGGTACCGATAATACCGGTTCCAAAGATGATCGTGATTGCGCTCATCTTTTCTTTATATCTGCGAAGCAAAAACAAGCCTCCTGCAAACAATCCAAAATCAAGCCATCTCGTATTCGCAAAATTCACTCCTGCCAGATCTGACTGAAACAGTGCCAGCAGCAAAATGGAAATACCTGCTGAACCAATCAGTGCTACAACTGCCGGCCTAAGCGCTGCCAAGATTGTCTGTACTGCTCCCAGTGTTCGATATTTATAATAAAAGTGTGCCAGTGTCAGGCAGATAATAAAAGAGGGAAGTATACACCCCAACGTACATATGATCGCACCAAATGGCCCAGCCAGTCTGGTACCTACAAAAGTAGATGAGTTGATTGATATTGGTCCCGGCGTCATCTCTGCAATGGTGATCAAATCAGTAAATTCTTCCAATGTCATAAGTCCATGGACATTTACAATCTGTTCCTGGATCAAGGGGATAGCTGCATAGCCTCCTCCCACTGAGAAAAGTCCAACCTGGATAAAAGAGAAAAAAAGTTTAACAAGTAGGTTCATGATCTAAGTTCCTTTCGTTTTTCTGTTTACTGAAATGACCAACAGCTGCCAGAATAATGCCAATTGCCAGGCAGATCAATATAATCAAAATCGCACTGACTTTCAAAAATACGGCTGCTACAAAGGCAATAACCATTAGGGCAATATGAAGTGCCGATTTTGTTTTCAGAATATTCTGGGCAAGTCCTATTGTCACATCCAAAATCACAGCAGCCACACCGGCACGCATTACCTGCAACGCAATGGCAATAATTCGATTAGTCCTAAACTGGGTATAAAATACGCAGATAATTGAAATGATAACCATAGGTGGAATAGCCGTCCCCAGTATCGCTACCAGCGAACCAACGATACCATACATCCGGTATCCAATGATGACAGAAGCGTTAATAGGAAGCGGCCCCGGTGATGACTGGGTAATGGCTGTAATATCCAGCATCTCATCTTCCTCAAGCCATTTTAATTCTTCTACGAATTTCTTTTTCATCAAAGAAACGATGACAAAGCCGCCACCAAAAGTACAAGCACTTAATACAAACATCGTTTTAAACAGAGTCCATAAGATCTTTGGATTCTTTTCTTTCATTTTGAATTTCCTCACATTCCACTGCCGTTTTTGCCAGGCAGTTCGTTCTTCTGTATTATCCTAGCATTTTCACTTTAATATGTGAAATACATTAAAATTATGTTATTGATACGGTTTACCTATCATATGGTACGATTTTATCCAGAGCACTAGAAAATATAAAAAAGGCACCCATTCAATGAGTGCCCACGTTTCATCAATATTGTTTCATTTATTTGGTTTTAAAATACCCCAGTACTTCCACTGCTGTTTCCACCAAGATCTTCTCTACCTGCTCCGTACCCTGTTCTTCTCCAGTGTACTCCAGGACAAAATAACCTCTGCCCATCAGAGAATGCCCATTGATAACCTGTTCCATATGATCTCCCGGTTTTATGGTGCAGTACCATGCCTCTAATCTGACAGATCCATTTAATTTGATATCTTCCACTTCAGGAACTGCTTCTATATCGCAATTTTCCAGATTAAAATAGTGAATCAGCATCTTTCGCTGGAAGTCCGGCTTGAAATGATACAGCATGCCTGTCTGGTATCGAATAAATTGCTCTGCCATATCAATACCGGTAGTCATGGGCGTAAACAGATTGTGGAGGTTATGACCGGATGGTCTGGCAGACAATTCAATGGCTCGTACCTGTTCGTCCCGGATCATAAGGTCTGCGTGAAATAAGCAATCCTGTAATCCCATCACTGCCACTACTTTTTCCAGGTAATCCTTTACCCGTGTACAGATGGTCTGATCAAATTCGGAATAATATCCTACAGCCTGTCTGGCCGGCGGCGGGGTATTGATCTTCTTTCGCAGCAAAATCAATTGAAATTCAGTTCCGGTCATGGCACCATCCACACCATATTCTTCTCCCGGAAATGCTTCCTCCAGGACAAAATCCTCATCGTCAGAGAGTATTTCCTGCAGGGCTTTCTCTGCTGCCTGTTCATTTGTTAAAAATGTAACTGCTCTGCTGCCTGAACCAAATCTTGGCTTTAAAATAGCCGGGTACTGTAATGTGAAATCCTGTATGGTTTTATCTTTTATAACAGAAGCATTCAGCAAATAGCACTGACATGGACGTAAATTTCCCAGTGCCTGATGGAAAGCATATTTATCTGTACACAATTTAGCAGCGGCTTTGGATACACCCCTTAAACCAAGTGCGTCATTAACTGCTCCAATTGTAGTCAGATATCTACCGATAGGAACCGTCAGTACAAAATCCGGTTTTTCTTTTTGTAACAGAGAAATGGTTTCTTCTTCGTTAGAAATATCAACTATAATACCATGGTTTGCAGCACTTAAGCCTTCCGCCATAGAATTCCCGTCTAATGCAATTGTCTCCACATCCAGTTCTCTGGCTACTTCTATAGAATGAACCGCTTCCGCACTGGCTCCAATAATTGCTGCTCTTTTCATATATAAACCTTTCTCCTATCAAATCAGAAAAATCACTTTTTCAATGTATCGTATATTTTTGATACGATTTCCGCATCTTCTCTAGTATCAAATTTTCTGGCGAAGCAGGCACCGGATGACATCAGTTCATCAAAATCCTCTATTCTGTAACAATATGGTGCGCCTCTTTCCCAGTCGATAGCACGGGCACAGGCCATGTAATCATTTAAAAATCCCGGCATATACAGATGCCCTGCAAACGGTGAATTCATGACTATGGTCTGAATTGCCAATTCATCCAATATCTGTACAAAACGAAAATGCGAATATAATCCTTTAAAATGTTTTACCACATATCTGGCACATTGATCGGTAATGCTAAACCACTGAGCCCCCCCATAAAAATGAAATGACAAATTCCTGGTTCGATCAATATGCAACCTTCTCTGTATAGCCAATGAATAAGTCTCTGCCTGTAGCCAAAATGGTTTATCTCGTTTTCTGCCAATTTGTTTCATAAAAAAATGATAGACATTGTATCTGGAAGCAATATCCTGTTGATATGATTCCAATCCAAAATGCAGAAATTCTTTTCCTTTTCGTTCATGAAACCATTTGTGTAATTCATCCTGATTTTTTAATGGCAAATCAGCTCCCGACAGCAGATGATAATATTCATAAGAACCCTTTTTCACAGCAGTAGCAAGCATTTTTATTTCACAAAGCACCATACTGTTCGTTCCCCAGCTAATGTTATATCTTTTTGTAAAAAAAAGTCCTGCTTTGGTGACAAGACTTTTCATTTCTGTAAAATGAGGTTCTGTACATTTTCGATCCATGTGCAGAAAAACATCATTTCTGGAATCATCCAGTAATTTCAAAAGTGTTATTAAAGTATCCGTGTACTCATGTGCCATGATTAAGTAGGCATGTTTTGCATTAATGGCTTTTGTCCCCATAAAGATCCCTTCAAATACTTTTTCTATTTCTTATTACAGTTCATTCTTATTCCGGTTCTTTTATTTGCTTAACTTTTTTCTAATATTGCGATATGCCCATAACAGCTTATAATACCAGTAAAAATACAGCGTGGATTTCATCTGCATAGCCACCAGTTTCTTTTCTTCCGGGTGGATTCTGTTCTGGTAATAGGGGTTTGCCTGAAAATCGGGAAAATTATCCCGCATTTCTTTTCCCAGTTTCTCCACGAAAACCATTTCTGTATGTGCACTGCCTGACATATAGGAAAACAGTGTGTTTACATAAAATAAAACCGAAAAGCTGAATTCAATTTCCTTTTTATATTCCTCCAGAAATCCAAATTCTTTTGCTTCTCTAATCATACCTCTGCCGGCTTCCATACGGTCTTCACATCTTTTTCTTGTAATGGTGTGTACCGTAGAACCTGCATGCTGATAATAGTAATAAAGCGGTTCCGGGATATAAGCAAAGTTGGTTGCCCGCAACATCCAGGAATTGGCTATTGCATTGTCTTCATAGAAGATGCCCTCCGGAAAACGATTGGGATAATCCAATATAATATGCCTTTTATAAATCTTAACCACCAAAGATCCAGAGTCCAAGATCAGGCTGGCATATTTATCATGATCCAGTATTCCGGTCTGTTCAGGTTTATTGTTATGCACTACCCGACCAACCTTCATGCTGTGCTCATCTGTCAGATGATAATCACACCCCACCATATCAGCTCCGGTTTCTTCAGCCTTAGCCAATAATTTTTCATAATAATCCGGTGTAATCCAGTCATCACTGTCGATAAAGCCGATCCATTCACCCTGTGCCCTGGTCAGTCCCAGATTTTTCGCACCGCCCTGTTTTCGATTTTCCATCGAGTGTATGGCGATGAAACGATTCGGATAATTCTGGGCATAACGTTTCAGAATCTCCATGGAATTATCCGTAGAACAGTCATCCACTGCAATAATTTCATAATCCGTGATAGTCTGATGTACCAGAGATTCCAGGCAATATTCTAATTTTCCATCTGCTGCCATATTGAATACCGGCACGATCACACTAAGTTTCAACGGCTGTCACCTCAAAATTCTCTACTTCAATGTCTATACTGAATCTTCTAATGTTTTCTGGTATTCTCCACAATCTTTGTTACCGCATGGATCACATCATCCACATCCTGATCTGTCAAACTGTAGTAAAGTGGCAGACTCATAATCTCACTGTATAACTTCTCAGCCTCCAGACACAATCCCTTCGGGTAGCCCAGCTTTTCATAATAAGGATGACGATATACCGGAATATAATGCACATTGCAGCAAACATTCTCGGCTGCCATGTAATCAAAGAACTGGCGTCTGTTTATGGTAAGCAGTTCCGGTTTGATCCGTAAAATATACAGATGTCTGGTAGTATCTGATTCCGGGATTTCTTTCTGTACAATTACTTCCGGGATTTTGGAAAATGCTTCATTATATTTTTTCACAATTTCTTTTCTTCGCTTTTGGAACATCTCCAGTTTATCCAGCTGACTGCATACCAGTGCTGCCTGGATATCTGTCATTCTATAATTCATCCCCAGATTGACCTGTTCGTAATACCAGCCGCCTTCCGGCTCTTTTTCCATAAAATAAGGATCTCTGGTAATACCATGGGAACGGAATAACTGCAGTTTCTTATAATGATCCTCATTGTTAGTCAGTACGGCACCGCCTTCTCCGCCGGTGACAGTCTTTACCGGATGAAAACTAAAGGTAGTCATATCTGCAATAGAACCAACAGGTTTTCCATTATATAAAGTTCCGATGGAATGAGCCCCATCCTCGATTAAAGTAATATTCTTTTCTTTACAGATAGCCAGCAATTCATCCAGCTCTACAGCCTGTCCTGTGAAATCCACAGCAACAACCGCTTTTGTTTTATCAGTAACCGCTTTGGCTACGCACTTTGGATCAATGTTATAGGTCTCCGGATTGATATCGGCAAATACAGGTTTGGCACCACAATACAGCGCACAGTTTGCAGAAGCTGCAAAGGTAATCGGTGTTGTAATCAGTTCATCCCCTTCGCCCAGTCCTGCTGCCTGACAAGCCATATGCAGGGCGGCTGTTCCGTTACTGCATACAACTGCATATTTTGCTCCTGTTAGTTTACATAATCTTTCTTCTAATTCTGTGATCTTAGGACCACAGGTCAGAAAATCACTGCGTAATACTTCTTCCACTGCTTTAATATCTGCATCATCAATATATTGATGACCATAGAATAATTTTTTTTCACGAACCGGGGTTCCTCCCAGTGCTGCTAATTTTTCCATATTTCCTCCATATTGAAGCATTTTATATACTACTGCATATGCTTCATGTGACATTTCTTTTATGAAAAAGGGGACTGCCCATTCCTCCGACAATCCCCATCTTTTATCTGTTTCCCGTTATTCCATTTCTACTGTTGGTAACAGCTTCTGGATGTCTTCCACACTAAGCCATTCTGTATTATTGCCAGAGCTATAGGAAAAGCCTTCCGGAACCTTCTTACCGGTTGGATTAGGTTTCTTACTTTCGCTCCAAACCATCTGTGGATAAACAATAAAATGTTTATCATATTCATAGGTATTCGGTGAATCCTCTACCGTAACCATTACCTCATGCAACTTCTCACCTTCACGAATACCAACCTCAGGCATCTCGCAACCCGGCTTCATAGCCTGTGCCAGATCTGTGATCTTGAAGGAAGGAATCTTGCTGATAAAAGTTTCTCCGCCCTTTGCTTCTTCCAACGCCTTGATAACCAGTTCCACACCCTGAGTCAGACTAATCCAGAAACGTGTCATCCGGTAATCGGTAATCGGCAGATCACTGCCGTTTTTATCAATAATATTCTGGAAGAATGGAATAACTGAACCACGGCTTCCAGCTACATTTCCATATCTTACGATGGAGAAGCATGTATCTTTATCCCCGGCATAAGCATTGGCAGCGATAAACAGCTTATCGGAAACCAGCTTGGTACCACCATAAAGGTTAACCGGATTAACAGCCTTGTCTGTGGAAAGAGCTACGACCTTGGAAACTCCTCTGTTCAGGCAGGCATCAATTACATTCTGTGCACCGTTGATATTGGTTTTAATTGCTTCACTTGGATTGTATTCACAAGCCGGAACCTGCTTTAATGCTGCTGCATGGATCACATAATCCACACCCTCCAGGGCTCTTTCCAATCTTTCCTTATCTCTTACATCGCCGATAAAGAAACGAAGTTTATTCTCCGTATCGATGCTTTTAAAATTATTCTGCATGATGAACTGCTTGTACTCATCACGGGAATAAATAATGATCTTCTTCGGGTTATAGTGTGCTAATACATACTTTGTAAAGCATTTTCCAAAGGAACCGGTACCACCGGTTACCAGGATAGTCTTGCCATCTATTATATTTGACATGAAAGTTTTCCTCCAATTGTTACAAATTCATGGTTATCATACCATAGTGTACCCGTAAATTCAAATAAATCAATGCATTCAGCTCCGCTTTTTGTTATAATGTTTCCTAGTCAACAACTTTATTCGCGGCAAATTCATCTTGTCGCCCGGAATGGAGATTCGTATATGAAACAACGCAACCACTACTTAGATGTCCTGCGCGTACTGGCATGTTTTCTCATCGTCGGCGTGCATGTATCGGCTTTTAATATTGATGACCAGCAGCTGGGTTCCTTTAATTTCCTCATAACCAATGCCTACGACTGCCTGTCTATTATTGGGGTGCCACTTTTTGTCATGATCAGTGGGGCTCTTTTATTAAATCCGGATTATGAGATTTCTTTATCAAAACTTTTAGGAAATAAATGTCTCAGGCTTCTCACAGCCTACTTTGGCTGGCTGTTATTTTATAATATAATCAATTGCTACCAGGAAGGTTATGGCTACTCCTGGATGTCTGTTAAGCATAATGTTTTCCTGGAAACACTGCTTGGACGGGGTATTTATCATCTCTGGTTCCTGCCTATGCTGGCGGGACTGTATCTGATTCTCCCTTTTCTGAAGAGCTTTGCAAAGGATAAAAAATTATGCGAATATTTTCTTATCTTATATACAGTTATTGTCATCGTTCTGCCTACTTTGTTGAAATTTAACTTCCGTTTCAAGACCATTGTTTCGAGTCTCTATGAACGGATTCCTTTTGTGATGATCACAGGATATGTGGGCTATTTTGTGCTGGGGCATTACCTGCATTATTTTGTAAAAAAACTTTCCGGGAAACAGATTATAAGCATTTCTCTTATTGGACTGATTGCCTTTAATATCGGTCATCTGATCTGTTTTCAGGATTCCATCAGACAGGGGGAATTATCTACTATTTTAAATGACCCCTATGCTTTAAACGATTATCTGTCTGCCATCGCTATTTTCCTGCTGGTGAAGCAGTTTGGAGATTCCAGACCACATCCTAAGGCTGCCTGGTTTGCCAGGTATACCTTTGGTGTTTATCTGGCACACCCGTTTTTCTTAATGGTAACCGGCTGGTTTGGGCTGAATACTTTATTTTTACCTGCATTGTTTTCCATACCAATTTGTGTAGTGCTTGTGGTTGTTGCAAGCTTCTGCCTTACCTGGCTGTTATCCAAAATACCATTCGTTAATCACTATCTTGTGCATATGTGATTACGATTTTGTTATTATGCTGTAAAATAATACTTTTGCAATATGGAAAGGAACTCTATGAAAACCCAGGAATATACTGACCTGCTTCTGCAGGAAATTCACAAAATCTTCGTTGGAAAGGATAAACAGCTCCGGCTGATGATCATGGCCTTTTTATCAGATGGTCATATTCTCTTAGACGATTTCCCTGGTACAGGCAAAACTACACTGGTTAAAACCATGGCTCTTGCTCTTGGCTTATCCGAAAGCCGTATCCAGTTTACACCGGATCTGTTGCCCTCTGATATCATCGGTACCACTATTTTCAATCAAAGTACCAATTCTTTCACTTTTAAAAAAGGTCCTGTACATACCCAGATCTTGCTGGCTGACGAAATCAACCGTGCGATTCCCAGAACCCAGTCTGCTTTGCTGGAAGCCATGGAAGAAGGCCAGGTGACTGTAGATGGTACTACCATGACTTTACCGGAACATTTTTGTGTCATAGCCACCCAGAACCCTGTAGAACGGGAAAGCACTTTTAAACTCCCTGCTGCCCAGATGGATCGTTTTTTCCTGCGCATCTCACTTGGCTATCCTGATGAGGCAGAAGAAATTTCCATTATTTCCAATTTAGGTACTGCCATCCCTTATGACAGGATATGTCCGGTTGGGACAATCGAAGATCTTCACAGCGTTACAGATGAAATCAGCCGGGTTCTGGTCAGTGAACCTGTAAAAACCTATCTGGTTCGCCTGGTACAGCACACCAGAAATCATCCCGGCTTATTACAAGGTGCCAGTCCCAGAGCCTCCCGAGCACTTTTCAGAGGCATTATGACCTGGGCTGCCATGGCTGGAAGGGATTATTGTATTCCGGAGGACGTACAGGCAATATGGTCCGCTGTTATGGAACACCGGATCGTTCTTACCAATGAAGCACTCTATCAGAAACAGACGGGAGCCGATATTCTCTCCCAGATACTGACTGATACACCGGTGCCTCCCGAAAAGGAGGAGTTCTTCCATGCAGCCAAAGCAGAATAATGGCAGTAATTTTGTGACCAGACCGGGACTCATTATATTAGCACTCCTGATCCTGGTAAGCAATTATTTTTCCATACAGTCTTTGACTCTGTTCTTTGGCATCTGTCTGGCTATCAGTCTGCTCTCTTATTTCTGGGGAAAGAAAATACTGGAAGGTGTGAAGCTATCCTGCAAAACTTCAACGAATACTGTTTTTCCAGATACTACTTTTTCTCTGGGATTTTCCATCCACAACCTTCATTTATTGCCAATCATCTGGCTGGATCTGATCCTTTTTACCGGAAACCGCGGTGTGGTCTGTGCCGAAGAAGATTCCTTTAACGGAACGTTTCGTACCAAAGAAGATGCCACCGGACGAAACGGCATCCAGCAGCGTTTCACCTGGATCATGGGCAAACAGACACTTAGCGGTACGCTCACTCTATCCGCTGTAAAAAGAGGGATCTGGCGACCAGATTACATCCTGTTAGAATCCGGTGATGGACTTGGCCTTTCTGTAGAAGTAAAAAAATATCAGTTACCTTTTCCTCTCAGTGTCACAGTCTACCCACGCATCTATCCGGTATCCTGCGACAGTTTTCTTCAAATTTCCCAGGATAGTAAAACTTGTGCCAATGGTTTTTATGAAGATGTGACCACGCTTTCTAATGTACGTCCTTACCAGACAGGAGATTCCACCAGATATTTAAACTGGCGGTTACTCGCTGCCCAGAATTCCATGCAGATCAACCAGTATGAAACCCTGGCACCTGCCGATGTATGCTTTTATCTGGATTTACAATCCTTTACCTTTACACCGGAACAGGATCCTGCTCCCGGCGAGGAAGTTTCGCTGGCAGTTTCCGAAGAGTATCTGGAAACGGCGATCAGTCTGATTGCTTCCTGTGTAATAGAATTAACCAGGAAACATATCCTTTGCGTTTTATTCCTGCCCGGATTTGGCATACATGAGTCACAGACGATTACACCGGAAGGGATTTCTTCCCAGGTGGAACATTTGTTGACAGTACTATCCGGTATCAGCTATACGGCAGGACCTGTTTCTGCCAGAAAAACACATTTTCTGGATCAGTCCAGGGATGCCATCCGGCATCGAAATGGTTCTCTGTATCTGCTTTGCAAGGATGCAGAAAGGCTTTCTCCGGATTGTAAAAGATTGTTGGATGAGGATCCCGGCACAACTCTACTGGTTCCCGAAATAAAAGACTTTGACAGATACCAGAGTCATCCGATCAAAACATGGAAGGAGATTTATCAGGTTGAACAAACGGTCTTTCTTCACCTCAACTGAATATCTTACCGGCTTCTGTGTGCTGTTAAATGATTGCGCTATTTTAAGCGCCATGCTGTTGGTACCGGTATTACTGAATAAGCTCGGTTCCGTTTCCTTTGCCTGTATCGGTTGCTTTCTCTGTGTAGAGGTGCTTTTTCTGGTAAACGGTCTGTTACGACGTTCTTCCTGCAGTTATCGCTTTTATATTTTGGGCAATGCTTTTCTTTCCCTATGTGCCGGTGGATTGATGCTGTATTTTGCAAACTCAGCTCCCTATAGTCTGGCTTTTGGTACGGCTTGCTTTTTAGGAGGTGTCATCATCAGTGTCCATGGAGCCTATATGACGATTGTACCTTCGGATCTATCCCAGCTGGTATTGTATGAAGATTTTCTGGTCATTGTATTTGCCTTGGAGCTGTTAGCAGACAGTATGATGACGCTTGACACTTCCTTTGCTGTACTGTTACAGCAAGCCAAACTATTAACATTACTGGCATTATTCGGAACGCTATTTGCACTTATTATAAACAGGACACTGGATCCCAGGCACGCAGCTGTAGGAGGACAACGAACCTCTTCTTTTCTCTCCATGGCCGGTGTTGTGCTCTTATGTACTCTCTCTATCTGTATCTTCCTGTTTGCAGGCTCCGGCAATATTCAAAGTCTGTCAGCATTGGGATTGATGCTGGGACAGAAATTACTGGCACTTCTGCTTTCCCTTGCCCGCTTTCTCGGTGGTGGCATTCTAATGTTTATTTCCTGGCTGGCCTCCCTGCTGCCGGAAGAAGCTGCCGGACAGCTGGATCTGGGTGAAGCTGCCCCTGCCTTTTCAGGTGCGGTAGATGAAACCTCCCAGACAGTACCGCTCTGGGTTACCTATCTGATTGGTGCTTTCGGCTGTCTGCTTCTGATCATTGCGTTATTGAAAATCTTCCATAAGCAAAGGCTGTCCGGCCTTTCTAATACACCACAGGTAAATCGTAGTGTGAAACGAAGCAATGGTCTGTTCCTTTTTTTAAAAGAAAAACTAACAATTATCCGTGCATTTATCGTTTTTCATATCATGCTTTTTAAGAACTGGAAAACACCGGAGGGAATTTACTTACGGCTGGAAGCTCTTGGCAAACATCGTAAGCTTCCGAAGGGAGCAGATGAAAGTGGTCCTCATTATGTCAGCCGTCTGGCTGAGGGATACCGGGATCAGTCATTAAAAATATTATGTAAACAGCTTTCCACACAACTGGAACGGAATTTATATGCAGATGCTCATGTCCGGATTTCCAGACAGGAATATAGTAATTATCATCAGCTTTTTATACATTTCCCGAAATTTGTCGATGAAAATTGAGATTTTTCACATTTTTTTCACATTTTACCGCCCAAAAGTAACACTTTGGTAACACTTCATATGTTATTGTATTGGAAAGCACCAAAGTAATTCTTTTTTAGAGAAGATTTCTGGTGTTAAGAAAAAGGGGTATAGGGGATAGAAGGCGGTATTGCAATTGCAATACCGCCTTCAAAGTTTTACAGATGTTTTATTTTCTTATGAAGCAAGCGCACCGTCCTGGGTGCAAGAGTTAATAGTAATAAATAGATTTTATTTTTACCCGTAAGATATGGAGAAGTAATAGTATCCCTCACATGAGCTCTTAAATACTGTTTTATCTTTATATACATACTGTTCTCACGATTCATCCTAGATACCGGTATATGGAGCATATAGTCCAGTCTCTGGAACAGATTAAATCGAATAGCTACCGTGTGTAGTTCCGGATAAGACTTATCCACAATTGTCTGTACCAGATCCGCGTTATCCACAATATCCGTGAATACTCGGGAAAACTCTTCTTTACTGGCCTTTCTGGTGTTACTGCCGATTCGATAAAATACATGATAGGAATATCCTGGCAGACTGTAAATGCCATCTAGTTCCGGCAACATTTCCACCAGTAGATGAAAGTCTTCGTTTAAAACGCCTTCCGGAAAATGATGGACTTCAAATAAACTTCTGTGAATCAATTTCGTACAAAAAGAACAATCACCTCTGTGGAGCAACAATTCCTTTAAAAAAGCTACTGTTTCAATTTTTTCTAATTGATCCGGCGGAACACAGATATCCGGTAATTTGTTTCCTGCATCATCCACTTCATCCCTGCCCACCTGGGCCATCCTCCCCTGATGTTCCAATAGTACCGTAAGTAATTTTTCATACATATCCGGTTCAATAAAATCATCGCTGTCCACAAATCCCAGATATTCTCCCTGAGCCTCTCTAATACCATGATTTCTGGCAGAGGAAGACCCACCGTTTTCCTGATGTATAACCCTGATACGGATATCTTCTGCAGCCAGCCTGTCGCACAGTTCTCCGGTTCCATCAGTGGAACCATCATCCACCAAAAGAATTTCCAGATTATGATAGGACTGGTTTGTAATAGAATGCACGCATTTTTCCAGGCAGTCCATGATGTTATATATGGGAACAATAATACTTAATTTAATATCTTCCTGCATAAAATCTCCTGATTTCAATCCTTATGCCTCTTCCTTGGAAATGCTATTATACATATGTTTGTACATTGTCCGTGGAGAAATGGGAAGTGCCCTACTGCAAGGTCCCGTAGAAGCAAATTCTACTTTTCCTTGTAACAAGCCTTCACATACCTGCAATAAATTATCTACTGCCTGTGAAGCATTCCATTCTGTTACAATCGTCTGATAGGCAGCCTCTCCGATTTTATGGCGCAGTATCTGGTCTGATACCAGTTTTTTTACATTCTGATAACATTCCTCACCATGATGATTTCTATAGATCATGCCATTGATTTCCGGTTTGATCAGAAATGGAACTGAGCCGATACCCACATTGGCAACTACTGCACAGCCACTGTTCATGGCTTCATTTAATACAGCTCCCCAGCCTTCCATGTAATCACTGGTAAAGAGGAAAATATCTGCTTTTTCCATATATTCCCGCACAGCTACCGGCTTCTGAAACCCGGTAAAAGTCACTGTATCTTCCAGTCCTTTTTCGCTTACCATCTTCTTCAGACTAACTTCTAAATCTCCGCCTCCCACCATAGTGAGGTGGAAATCAATTCCATCCTTTTGCAGCTGTTCCGCTACAAAGATGGCTTCTTCCGGATGTTTCCAGTCAATGAAACGGCCTGCCCATAAGAGAGAAACCTGTCCCTCACTGGCAATTGCCTGTCTCTTGCCTTCAAATAGAGCCGTCACATCATATGTCTTCATAGCCGGAAAATATCCCCACTGAAACATTTTCCCTGTATAAGCCCTGACAATATGAAAATCCGACGCCACGTAACCACCTGCACATAATAAATACACCGGGGATTTCCCGTATCTGGTATGATCCAGATATTTTCTGCGAAGTCCCCTTGGGGAAATGGCTTTCCACTGGCCTTCCTTATACAGTCTCTCACTATAGCGAAGTACAATTCTGCCGGCCTGCAGACGATCCACAATCAAATCTTCTCTCTCCGCTCCGCCATAGATCACGATATCACTTTCTGCAATCAGCTTTCTGCATAAATCAGGCTCTCTTTCCAGCAAATGTACATAGGGTAGCTGATCCGTGTCCAGTCCCCAGCCCATCTTAATGCGTTCTTCCGACATAGGCTCGGCCTGGATAAAATGATAACCTTCACCAATCCGCGCCCTCATGGCCTCTGAAAAAGGAATCTGATGATGATTAATATAATTAGATACAAAAGTTATAGTTAACATAATTCTCCATAGATTTCCAGTAACCGTTTTTTATTTGCTTCCGGTGCATGTGTTGCTGCTGCTCTTTCTCTTGCCTGTTCAGAAATATGAAGTGCCAGAGAATCTGTATCAAATATCCGGCTGATACAATGTACAAGTGCCTTTCTGTCCCCGAATTCATAGAACAGGCCTTCCTGTTCGTCTGTCATCAGACTCGGTAGTCCTCCCACCTGGGACGCTACCACAGGTACTCCCAGTAACATGGCTTCTCCCATGGAATTAGAAGAATTTTCAAGAGAAGAAGGCGATATGAATATATGACTTTTCAGCATTCGCTCTTTCATCTCCAGCGCATCCAGTTTTCCCAGGAAAATTACTCTGTTTTCCAGATTGCCCTTTCGGATCAGTTCTAACAGATATTTTCCATATCCGGACAGTTTTAACCGGTCTTTACAGGTTTTCCTGTTAGTAATCCGGTCTCCCGCCACATACAGCTTGATATCCGGATACTTTTTCACAAGTGTTGGCATAACTTCCAGCACCTGATGCAATCCTTTTAACGGATAATTACCCTGACTCACAAACAAAGTATGGCGCTTGCAGGTCGCCAATTTCCAAATACCCTGATAAAACACCGATCGCAGCGTTTCATTCATAAAGTGGTAAGACACCTTCGGATTGATAGCAAGTGCCGTCTGTTTATCGAAATTAGTTCTGCCTGTTACATGACCTGTGGTCTGTAACAGCTTTTTCTCCATCGTAGCACGCATACCGAATTTCTGTTGCTGCTGCCATAGAGAATCCCGCCTTAACCAGTCTCTAAAAGTAACTCTCCTGCGGACATACTCCGGCAATCCTGCCATATAGGCCTCCGTACAGGCTCCCATCAGCCCCTGTAAACCTACCAGCGTATGCTCCGGTTTGCCAAATGCCCTGGCAAATGCCAGTCCGTGACCATATTCCGTGCCAAAGATGTGGAGAACATCCGGTTTTACCTGATCCAGAATGTTTTTTGCTTCCGCTTCCAGTTCTGCATCGTATCGCTCCAGATTCACCATATCCTCATGAAAGCTATAATAATGAATCCCTTTCACTATACCCTGTATATTTGGTTCGCTGAATTTTCCGTTTTTCGTGTTATTGGGAATGGCAAAACAGACAGATAACTCCAATTCCTCTGTCTCCAGTCCATTCTCTCCCTTTTTACCGGCCAGTTCTTCTGCCAGTCCGGCAATCCAGCCTTCCTTGTTGGCAACCGGTTTCCCCAGCTGTTCCGCTATCGCCGGTAGCATAAAAAAGCATACCCACAGTATTTTCATTTTGTACCTCCGCGCCTGTAAAGTGTTTTCACCAGACGATTATAACGTGCTGACCATTTTGGACTTGATGCCAGTATATGTCTGAGGGGTGCCAATGTAATAAGTAAATACGCCCTGAACAGGAACAACTGTGTCAGAGTCATATATTTTCCGGTTATTTCCTTGTGCTCTTTAGCAGAGCATTTCTCATTTTCAGCAGTTTCAGAAAAACCGCCACCCTCATAAGATGCCACAGTAAACGGCATTGCTATTAATGCAGTCTTTTTCACAAAATAGCTCCACAGGAAATGCTCATAATCTGCTCTTACCCGGTACCCGGTATCATATCCTCTGTCTGCAAATAATGATGCAGCATAAAAGCAGGTCTGATGGCAGGGAATGTTTCGAAAACAGACAAACGGCGTAATCTCGGGTGCCGCATATTCAATGGAACCTGAAATCCTGTTAAAACGGTTACCGTAGAAGATAGCCGGTGTCTGTTTACTGGAAGATTCCCAATTCGTAATCTGCTGTTTGGTTTTGTACAAGACTTCTTCATCGGCGAAATAATCACCACAATTTAAAAACAGTACATATCTGCCACTCATCAGCTGAATTGCCTGATTCATGGCATCATAGATACCTGCATCTTTCTGGCGAATCACCTGTACTTTTTCGGCCAATTCTTTTTCTATTTCCAGATAGGATAGTAATTCCTCCACAGAACCATCTGTAGACATACCATCCTTTACCAGCACTTCATAATCACCACATGTCTGAGATGCAATGCTTTTCACCGTCTCCGATAACTCTTTTCCCGCCTGATAGCAGACTACAATAATGGAAAAGCAGGGATCATTTTTCATATTCTTTTTTTCATTCCAGTTCTCATTGATCATTCCCAGGTCCCCTTATAATCCAGCTTCTCTGTAAAGAGCCAGGAGTGATACGGTACGATTCCAATCTCGTCGGCTCTTGCCCGATACAAAAATAACAGGAAATACAGACAGGCTGCCACTGCAACCAGTATTTTCCATATCATTTTTTTCTTATTTTCCGCTATTTTCTGTAACAGGAGCGGGATATATAAAATCTGACTGATCGTCAGATAATAGCATATCCTGGAAATCTGAGGAATAAAGGAGCAGAATACATATAATAATAATGCTCCATAATTCAGATAAAAATAAAACCGTTCCTCTAATTCCCACTGCTCTTTTTTCTGCATACAGATCACTGCCAAAAACAGCACACCCGCACATCGCAAAATATTCACTACACTGGTGCCGCCCACCAGAAGCCCCGTTCCCTCATAGGATGGGTATAATCTGACCAGAAGCTGCATATAAAAATCATTGAAAAAATAAGCAGAAATACCAAAAACAGCAATAAAAGCAGATCCTGCAATTACCATCCATTTTTTCCACGGAAGAGCTGCCAGGATATAAACCGGGATAACCAGCAATGCTGATTTATGGAACAGGCTGGCTATCAATACCATTACCACAAACCTGCCATATTGCTTTTTCATTACATACCGCATGGAATACAATACCAGCGTCAGTGCCAGATAATACCGCACCGTATTCAATGTCTGGAAATAATATCCCAGCGTCATGAACAAAAAGAATGTCCACCCAAAGGATATACTCTGATCATAAATTGCTTTCAGGAAAATCCCCAATGTCAAAAAAGCAATTACCGCAAATACAGCAATCGCATTCTCATTTCCAAATACAATATTGCAAAGCTTCACAAGTAAATTAAAGCCCGGCTCTGTTGGCACATAAGAATCAAAAGTAATTCGGTTGATAAACTCCACATACCGGTAGTAATCGTTTCCAATCCCAACACGTAGTGCAGAAACAAGAAAAAGCAGGCCAAAAATAGCAGCTACTGCCACCACATTCACAAACCTGGTTCTGTCCTCGGTATATTTACTTTTTCCTGTGCCGTTATTTACAAATGCAGCGAAACCAACGGTCACTATAGTAAGTAATATATATATAAGCACTGTTTTCCTGCTTTCTTGTTTTTCTTTCTTGTTTTATTTTCTTTATTTTTTGGCTTCGATTATACCCTTCGCCATGATCCGATATGCTTTCTTCACCGGAATCTCCTGACACATAATATCCTGATGTTTTAACAGAAAACGCAGGGCAATCGGTTTTGCAAGTTTACCATAGAGATAATGGTATAAAACACCTCTGTCAAAGAAAAATTTACGATCATATCCATGGAACCAGGTAGATTCTCTGGGATGTTCCTCTCCGATTTCAACAGGGGTTTTATATACTCGAAGTCCTGCTTTGATGCAGTCTCGTATAAATAAGCTGTCCTCTCCGTTGGAATACTTGGCACCGCCGCCAAATAACAAACTGTATGTTAAATTGGCATTGTGCATTTTCTCTGTGCGAACAGCAAAACTATAAGCCGGATAGCGTCCACAGTTATGTAAACTCACCTTTCCAAAGGTCTCAGTATAGTAAGTCCTACGCTCTTCACATACCCGCACATTGAACAGTAACATATCCGCTTCCGGATGTTCATCAAATTCCTGTAAAACAAGTTTCACATATCCCTCATCATAAACAATATCTTCATCTGCAAACAAACTGATCTCTCTATCTGCGCGAAGCAGAGCATTGTTCCTGCTAAGTCCAACTCCACGTTCTGCAAAGCTGTAGCATTTGATCTGCGCTTCATCTCTGGTATATTCCTGATAGGCATTTTCATTACACTGGTTGATCACAATAGCATCACATTCCAGATTCATCCGCTCTGCCAATGTTGTTACATCCTGTCCCAGTGCAGCCACCAACATCTGCAATCTCATGCTCCCATATACCTCCGGTAAAAGCTTTCCTTCATATCATACAGATAAAAACCGATCACATTACAATCCTGAATTTTCAGATCCTGTAGAATTTTCTCCAACTGCTCTGCTGTCATACGCTCTGCTGGGATACCGAGCAGAATAGCATCCTGTTCTCTAAGTGCCGTGTATTCCATTGCTTCTTCTGCTGGCTGTAATGTCAGTTTCTCATATTTTTCTTTCAGGTAATACATATTTTTCTGGAAAGAAGGATCTTCTTCCTTAGTTGTATCACTGTTTTTTCGTTC
The DNA here is from genome assembly GCA_028693705.1 of Lachnospiraceae bacterium. Classification (GTDB taxonomy): domain Bacteria; phylum Bacillota; class Clostridia; order Lachnospirales; family Lachnospiraceae; genus JAQUUX01. Next base: position 22,819 of record JAQUUX010000044.1, read on the forward strand.
TACACCGATACAGTCCAGTCCAAAATAACGACTCACATCTCTTGGTACTCTGATCTTCCTGTCTAATCCGTACCAAATTCCCACACCTGCCATACCAAGCAGGATCCCTACGATGATACCTGCTTCCACAGCCCGTCCGGTTTTCTTTACCCGTACGACAGTTTGAGGATCTTCCGTCGCAATCACTCGGATTCCTTCAAATTCCTGCATGTCTTTACCAAATTCCACAATTGCCTGTCCGATTGCCTGCTGAATCGCAGCCGTTCTATCTGGATCATTTGAGGTCACAATGGTGTGAATCACACGGATGTCAGATGGGAGTTCCGTCACAACTGCTTCTTTTACTTCTGCTTCGGTATAGTCGGCTCCCAGTATCTCCATTGCTTTTCCCAGAATGTCATCTGTTTCCACAATATCATTCCAAGTATAGGAATTATAATAATCATATACAGTCTTTGTATTCTCATTAAAGGCAAAATCAATATAATATTCCGTCATGGACTGGTACTGTGTGCCCGGATTTGCCAAATTGTCTACAATAAGATAACAGGCGCACCCTACCAGTGCACCTGTTATTGCTGCAGACAAAACTACCCATATTTTATTGGACATCACAAGAAAAGCCCGTTTTATATCCATTGCACTTACCTTCCTGTCTGTTTAGTTTTCTTTTTTTGCAGTTGTCTGGGAAGTTTCAATTCCCTCTGTGCTTTCCGGTTTGAACAAAATCTTCAATGTTAAGAGCATCAGTTTTAAATCCAGCCAAAGGGAATAATTTTCAATATAAAATAAATCCAGTTTTAATTTATCATAAGGAGTGGTATTGTACTTTCCATAAACCTGGGCATAACCTGCCAGTCCGGCTTTAACTTTCATACGGAAAGCAAATTCCGGCATGTCCTCCATATACTGGTCGATAATCTCCGGTCTCTCCGGTCTTGGGCCAATAAAGGACATGTCTCCCTTTAAAATATTCCATAACTGTGGCAGCTCGTCCAGTCTGACCATACGAATAAATTTGCCTACCGGGGTAATCCTGGAATCATGCTTGGAAGCCAGTCTGGCAACTCCGTCTTTTTCTGCATCCACACCCATACTTCTAAATTTCAGAATGCCGAATTCTTTTCCTCCAATGGTACACCTGGTCTGTTTATATAAGATAGGACCACCATCATAACACTTTACCGCAATGGCTGTAACCAACATAAATGGGGAAGCGATCACCAGTAAGATTAATGAACAGATAATATCTACCAGTCTTTTTGCAAAGCGTTCTTCAATCGTCAGCTCATATTCTCTGGTCAGGAAAACAGGGGTATCAAACAAATGTAACGGTGTAGCTCCCTTTATGATAACATCTGTTATCTTTGGCATCATATAAAAACGAAGAGATCTGGCATAACAGAATTTCATCAGATCGTTTCTCTCCTGGACAGGAATGTCCCAAAGCACCACTGCACCATAACGTTGAGTTGCCTCTTTCTCAATTGCATCCACTCCTTCAGAAATATTCATGCATTTTACAATGTGATATTTGTCTTTTCTGGTTGCAAACTTTGCCAGGATGTCTTCAATGGAACGCTCTCCATATACTAATAACATTTCTCTCGGCGGAAAAATATTAGAATATACTATCTGACACAAAAAAGCCCAGGCTGCTGCTATCAAAATCTCCAGACCGGTTAGATACAGCATGGGCGGAATACGTACCATCCACATAGACATCAAACACAGCTGCATATAAGTAATAAAATTGGTACATAAAATTGCAAATATCTGTGAAAACAGAATATCTGAAAATTTCAAATAACCAATCTTAGTAGCACCATAGGTGCTCATAAAGAAAAACAGCATGATAAAATAAATTCCGATCATGCCCCAATGACCCTTGGAATAAAAATTCAGCCTGTAGCTGACACGTTCAAAATACACATTATACCAGGCATATGCATACAAAGCTGTCAGACATAATAATTCCACAAAAGACAGCATCAATATAATCAATCTTTTTACAGATTCAACTCTTCTCATGTAAATCCTCTCAAGGAAGCTGTTAAAGCTTCGTTTTTCATCATTTTTTATGATATGTTCACCACATATTTACTACAAAAACTGATGCACAAAATATATTTCAATTATATCGTAAAACAGTACAGTAATCAAATCCTACGCATAGTTGCCCGAATGGCCCAGCCTAAGAAATACCATGCACTGGAACCGACTCCCAGTTGCTCCTGCTCCCGATACAGTTTCCAGATTCGTTTCATTGCAACAAATTTGTTGGAAGACAATGATTTCCCCGGTCTGCGGTAAACAGCCAGGTTTTCATTTAATCCATAAGCAGTATAACCATTTCTAAGTATTTTCCACCAGGAAGCTGTATCCTCACTGGCTACTTCAGGCATTTTCAAAAGTTCTTTTGCTATTTTCTCCGTATCAAACATAACTGTTGTGGTAAAAATAACTGTTCTCGACAATGCCTGTCTATAATTTATTGTCTCCGGAACTGTTACAATTTTTCCTGTTCCCTGAGCATTTTCATCTCCAAATTCATATGCTGTAAATACAAAGGCTGCATCTTTTGATTGCAAAAACGCCAGTTCTTTTTCCAGTTTATCAGCCATCCACACATCATCTGCATCCAGATATGCCAGATATCTGCCATGAGCCATTTCAATTCCCATATTTCTTGCTCTTGCTGCACCGCCATTTTGGGGCATCTGAAGCAAATGAATCCGACTGTCTGATAAATATTCTTCTATAACTGCTACACTGCCATCCTTTGAACCGTCATTTACCAGCAAAAGTTCCCAGTCTGCATAGGACTGGTTTTGAACCATCTGTATTGTATGAGCAATGTACTTTTCGGCGTTATAAACCGGGACGATAATGCTAATCATGTTGGGGCCTCGCTGGGATGATTTGGTAAGTGCTTGTTTGGGTATAGTATAGCATATAAGTAAGGGAAAGTTTAAGATGATTTTGTTTCATTGGGTGGGATGTAAGATATACTAAGTATTCCCATTTCATTACGAATATGACCCCGCAACCAACTTACACGCGCCATCCGGGCGCGGTAAGCTTCTCCCAGACATCCATGTCTGGTCGTTGCTGCATTTCTACCGGGAATCCTAAGTATATCTAAATCCCACCCAAAGGCACAAAATCAGCTTAAACTTTCCCATATAGTATGCCACACTGTCACATACAATACGCTGAATCATAATCCATTCCCAGCGAGCGCCCCTGGCGCAATGCGGAAGCCGCTTTTTATGCAATTATAGTGAGATATGGCAGAGGCAGGGAATGGTCTGTCGCTTTTGGTGACTTTGGCGTGGAAGGGGAGATTTTATATGTATGGGATTTTACCCTTACAGCAATTCCCGGGCAAGGATGTCCGGGAAAGGTCTGCCCGCGCCTGGATGGCGCGTGCAGACCGGTTGCGTCACTCGCAATCACACTATATCAAATCCCATACATATACTCCCCGCCCAGCCACAGGCAACAAAAGCGACTGACCATTCCCCGCCGTCTACCTTCCCCTCCCACTATTACACAAAAAAGAGGCAACCTCATTCGGTTACCTCTTCGGTGGTTTTGTTTCTTGTTATGTTGCATTCTATCCCAGTTTCTCTGCATCTTCCTGCAGTTCCAGGCGCATCATATCGGCAATTCTGGCGATATATTCGCTGTTTGTCGGTCTGCCTTTTCCTGATTCTGTGGAATAGCCAAATAACTTCTCAAAGGTTTCCACGTTTCCTCTTTCCCATGACACCTCAATTGCATTCCTAATAGCACGTTCCACCTTCTGGTTCGTGGTTTTAAAATGTTTTGCTACCTCCGGATATAACAGCTTTGTTACACTGCTGACAGTTTCCATGTCTCTGCTGGACAAAATAATAGCCTCTCGCAGATAGTGATAGCCTTTCAAATGCGCTGGAACCCCAATATCCAGCATGATTGTAGTGACGTAACGCTCAAGCTGAGCATCCGACATCTTGTCAATCTCCATAAAAATTTCCCCCTTTTTTGACGATTCCTATTGTCTATCATATAGTAGCACAAACTATTCCTTCAAAAAAGTGTAATTGACCGCGATGTGACCTATCCCCAGTTTTCGTCCAAAAAGCTAATTCTTTTCATCAAAAATCTTTGTATTTTTTCCGTTTCCCGTTTATATGCCTGTTCTATTTCCTGTTTAGACAACGTGCGGTTAACACCTTCATTCTTATATAATTCCCATCGATATCCATTCATAACAGCCGATGTCTGTATCAGATCCGCTCTCTTTGTTATACCATTTGTGACCTGTTCCAATATTGCATCACGAAAATCGCTTTTGTATAATTCTTTTACTCGATTCACGAAATCCGGATGCGTATATAAAGCATGCCAGAAATCATAATCCACCTGAGGTTCGTTTACATAAAAACCATTCGGATCACTGATATCATAACCATACGCCCAATCCACTTCTGCACCCAGGGTTTTATCATAATCCCAGGGTGTTCCCGATACCAGGACACCGCCTTCTGCATTCGACAACTTTACCATGTATTGGCTTGTTACGGATGCGTCCAGGTTTTTAATGCTCTCTTCCAATATGTATTTCTTAGCAAAGGAATCTAAATCCACATAATCAGTATGATAAATTCCTTTTTCATTTTTGCCATCAGATGCAAACAACGCATTCTCAAAATCCTGATAGAATTCCGCAATATATGCAACCTGTTCTTTAGACGCCAGCTCAGGACTTTCTATTTCCATATGCTGCCCTGCCGCCGTAATAAATCCACTTGTCACATTAGGATAACGCCAGGAAGCCTCCAGTTCCAATATATAGGATCCAGTAATATCGACCGGCTGGTTCTCAATCAGTACTCCCTTTTCTTCCTGAATATCATTTTTCTGCTCTACAAAATAATCATCTTCACTATAAACTACTTCCGGGTTCATATGCTCCGTTTCTTTTTCCAAGTTCTTCACATGAATCCGGCTATCGTGGATTTCCACTTTTTCCATCAGTAAGTAATTACCCTGATACTCACCATTAATATATAAATCCACATATTGTGATTCCGGTGTATATGCCACGTTACCTGCTTTAGCCATCTGAAAATTAGTTTGGTTCCGTAGCAGGGAAGGATCAAAAGCATTCGCAATCAATGCCCAATGAGCTGCATGACCCATTCCAAACAAATTTTCCTCTTGAGACAATTTTAAACTGTATGATTTTTTATCTGTATCCAAAAACGAAACATTACCACGACAGTTTATTGCGCTAAGTTTGCTGGCTGCAATGCAATCACCATCTTGGTCAAACACAGTATATTCCCCAGTTTCCTGATGCTCCTTGTCCGCTTGTAGCTGTTCTAAGCTGCCACTTTCCGTGTCTAAAAAAATAGTGCCCAGTCCGCCTGACTGCAGCACTATTATTTTTTCCTCCGGCATATTCTCAAACAGCTGTAAATAATGTTCTCCGGGTACCAGATTTACATTTTCCCCTTCTGTATATGCCATTCCATCAATCCAGATTTGATCTCCCTCGGGTACGACCAAAAAAAGCCTGTCAGATGCTGCTGATGGTAGAAACAGGAACTTCTGCCCGTTGGCATCCTGCCATAAATCAATTTCTGTATCAGCACCCCGTCTGTTAAATCGATTTTGCCGAATCGCAAAGGAAATATTCTCTATCGCTTTGCTTTCTTCTGACTCCAGAATCCGAACTGCAGGGATCTCTTCTTCCATATCCTGCAATACTTCTGTTGTGATGTAATATTTACAAACCTGATTCAATAAAACAATCATCACTAATAAACAGCAGGATTGTAATAATACATCAATTTTTCCTCGAAACCGATTTTTTTTAGGTTTATAATCCTTCATAATATTGATCCAACATCTTCATTCTCTCATTGATAAATTCAATCAATGCATTATAAGCAGCACCCTGCTTGTCCATCCGGGATACACGATATATCACACCGCTATCCAGCAGTTCCTGCTGATAAGATGACAATTCAGTAAGCAACGCTTCATTGGAAAGCTGATTTTGTCTCAGTTCCTGCCATTTTACCTTTACATCATCAGCAAAACCATCCTGTTCCAGCAGATAATTAAAATCTGTATCCGGAATCAGCTGTCCGACTATTGGTGCGTTTTCATCCATTCCGTAATCTCCGGGCATATAGGATGTATTTCCAAATACGTCCAGGCAATTCATAGGTAGCTTACTGTAACGGAGCTTATCCTGTCCTACCTTTTTTGCCACCAGATATTTATCAATGTCATTTAGATAAGCATTTCGTCTGTTAGGAAAGGTATCTCACAGGTTACAAGCCTCTGAAAAATCTGTTTAGTTAAGAAAAGGCATGTGAAAACGGTTGAGATTTGAATCAGGAAA
>JAQUUX010000117.1 GCA_028693705.1 Lachnospiraceae bacterium
GGGGCTTATTTAAGTGTCTCTACTCTGTTCAACGTCACTCATCATCATTCAGAAAACTGACGGATTGACACTTTAGGAGAAGTTAATCATTTTGAAATAACATTTTGCGGAAACTCAAGATAACATCGTGACTTTTTTCCTACATAACATCGTGACTTTTTTTCTACGCCATAGATTACTGATTACATTTTCTGGAAATTATGTTAAAATGTACATAATTTCAATGATTCTGATTATATAATTAATTATTTTTCGAAAGGAGCAGACCAGCGCATGAGACGAATTCCTGCTGATTCACTTGTCCCCGGTATGATAACTGCCGAGGATGTTTTTTCCTATGATAATCAGCTGATTCTGCCAAAAGGTCTTACTCTGACAGATAAAGCCATTACCAAGCTTGCTTATTACTCTATTTTCAGTATTAAAGTTGAAGATGAATTGTCCACGGCTTTCACCTCTTCTGTCGACGATGACCGTTCCTACTATGAGCGGGTGAAATCCAGTCAGGAATTTTTGCAGTTCAAAAAAGAATACAGTTCTGCTGTTGAGGATTTTCAAGACCGGATCAATGACATGGTTCATCAAAATCGTCCCTTTAATGTAGAAGCCATGATGACTCCTGCACTGAAAACTTTATTTGAAAAGGATAATCACGTTAATGTTCTGGATATGCTGCATAATATGCGGGATTACGATGATGCCACTTATATGCATTGTATGAATGTCGCTCTGATCTGCAATATTTTCGCACGATGGCTAAACCTCAGTCGTGAAGAAATCCATGTATCAACGCTTTGCGGTCTGATGCATGACATTGGTAAAATACAAATTCCAGATGCCATTATCAAAAAGCCGGCTAAATTGACAGATAAAGAATACAATATTATCAAGACGCATCCCATTGAAGGTTATAACCTGGTTCGTAACACAGACCTGAATACGCATATTAAAAATGCAATCCTGATGCACCATGAAAGAAATGACGGCAGTGGTTATCCTTTAGGGCTGATTGGGGAACGTATTGATCCCTATGCACAGATTGTTTCCATAGCCGATGTTTATGATGCTATGACATCAGCCAGAGTTTATCGCGGTCCCTTGTGTCCTTTTGCTGTAATCGGATTATTTGAAGATGAAGGATTTCAAAAATATAATCCGCAATTTATCCTTACGTTCCTGGAGAATGTTGTAAACACCTATCTTTTGAACAGAGTTCGTTTAAGCAACGGACTTGTCGGAGAGGTTGTTTATATCGACAAAGATCACTTAAGCCGTCCAACCATAAAATCCGGTTCCCGCTATCTTGATCTTTCCAGCACTCCTGAACTGAGGATTGAAGCAATTATTTAAAAACATATATTAAGACAAGCAAAATCCGGTTAGGAATCTGGTAATCCACCATTTTCCTAGCCGGCTTATATTTTTGATTTTTATCTTCGGTCTTTTGTTGTATTTTTACGTCCCAAAAGTATTTCTTTCATATCTCAAAACAATATCCCATAAAATCAGGGTATCATCCTACTTTCAGTTTGAATTTCTGAAAATCCCGCTCTGTTTTCACCTTATCGATCTGTGCGCCAAGTTCCCTTAGCTTCAAATGGAAATCTTCATAGCCTCGTCCGATATACTGGATTTCATCTACTGTAGAAAATCCCTCTGCTGCAAGCGCTGCAATAACCAGTGCTGCTCCCGCGCGAAGATCCGGTGCAGTCAGGCTGGCTCCTGTGTATTTTGCTACACCGTCAATAATAGCAGTATTACCCTCTACCTTAACATTACCGCCCATACGGGTCAGCTCGTCCACATACTTAAATCTATTTTCAAAGATACTCTCGGTTACAATACTGGTACCCTCTGCCAAACCAAGTACAACTGTGATTTGTGGCTGCATATCTGTTGGAAAACCCGGATATGCAAGTGTTTTTACATGGGTGTGTGTCAGTTTCTTAGTTGCAACAACGCGTACTGCATCGTCAGATTCTTCTACTTCACATCCGATTTCAATTAATTTTGCTGTCAAAGATTCCAAATGCTTCGGAATAACGTTTTTTACAGTAACATCCCCTTTGGTCGCTGCTGCTGCAAACATAAATGTCCCTGCTTCGATCTGATCCGGAATAATGGTATATTCTGTAGCATGTAACCTGGGTACTCCTTTGATACGGATCACGTCAGTACCTGCACCCTTAACATTACATCCCATACTATTCAGGAAGTTCGCCAAATCAACTACATGTGGTTCCTTGGCTGCATTTTCAATGATCGTCTGTCCTTCTGCCATTGCTGCTGCCATCATAATATTGATAGTTGCACCAACTGAAACCACATCCAGATAAATATGATTTCCTTTTAGCTTTTCAGCCTCTGTAATAATCAGACCATGTTCTATCCTGACATCTGCTCCCAGTGCACGAAAGCCCTTTATATGCTGATCAATAGGTCTGCTGCCAATGTTACAGCCACCCGGCAAAGCTACTTCAGCTCTTTTATATTTTCCAAGTAAAGCCCCTAACAGATAATAAGAAGCTCTGATTTTCTTAATATAGTCATCTTCTACAACCAGACTATTTACATTTGCAGCATTTATTTTTACGCTATGTCTGCCAATTCTCTCTACAATGACTCCGATACTCTCCATCGCCTGGATGAGCACATTCGTGTCTCTCACATCAGGCAAATTATCAATGGTAACTGTCTCGTCTGTCATGATAGCCGCAGCAAGAATTGCCAATGCAGCATTTTTGGCACCGCCGATTTCAACTTCACCTACCAGTGGTGTGCCGCCTTTTATTGCGTATTGTTCCATATCTATTCCCTCTATCATTCCATGTTAACCTAGTTCTAACCGATTATAGCATATAAATCAGATTTGTAAACAAATTTCGTTTTCTCCGATTTTTGTTTCATTCATGGTCACACCATTTATTATCATTGCAGATAATTTAATGGGTTTACATAAGTTCCGTTGATTGTCATGGCAAAATGTAAATGAGGTCCTGTACTAATTCCGGTATTTCCACTCAGTGCGATCTTCTGTCCCTGATTTACCGTTTGTCCTGAGCTTACAAGGACTCGGCTCAAATGACCATAAATCGTCTGTCTGCCATCCGGATTTGAAATAGTAACCGAATTGCCCAATCCGCTTGCCCATCCGGCACGAACTACGGTTCCACCACAGGACGCCATAACAGCTGTTCCTACCGGTACTCCCCAGTCGATACCCCTGTGATAAGAGCTGGCTCCACGAGTAGGAGCTCTTCTACGTCCAAAGGTAGAAGTCATTCGACCACCGGAAAGAGGTCTGATATAAGTTGGCGGAATCTTGGTCCCTCGTTCCACAATCTTAGGTACTGCTTCCATGGAAACATCTTCTTTTAGAATCTCACGGCCAACTTCTGCATTATTCTGATAGGATATCACAGCCACTACTTTACGATGTCCTGCCGATGGTTCCTGCAGGGTTTGTGTCTGATTGGTATACCATTCGTCATTATCCACATACTGGATCTCTGCTTCATAATCTTCTTCATAGTACTGCTGTTCTTCATGAAGCACGGATAATTCCGGTTCCGGTACCGTAATTGTAAGTTCATCGCCAATACGGATCATGGAATTTTCATTTTCCAAAGCACTATTCATGGCAACCAGGTCTTCAATGGTCAGATTATTAGCCATGGCGATACCGGATAAAGTATCTCCCGAAACCACTTCATAAATACTGGGAACTTCCTGATCCTTTGTAACTTCTTCTATTGCAGAGACAACATCCGTCAATCTGTCATCTGATAAAGTATTCTCTACAATTTCAACTTTTTCCTTGAATGCCATATTGGTAAGTCCCAGCTCATAATCGGAAAATTCCTTTTCTACTGCCGGCTCAACTGCATCAAACATGGCGTCCATTGCTTCCAATATTCCTGCCTCAGGAAATGCCTCGCCATCTTCCTGTCCGGTTCTGTTATCTACCGATTCAACCACGGGAGTCAGTACATTAAATTCTCTTGCTGTGTCTTTCTGTAAGCTGACGATATACTTTCGTTCATCCTCATAACGATCCAGAGCTGCCTGCAACAGCTGATTAACTTCATCTACAGTTGCAAGATTTACTGTATATTCATTAATTTTCACAGTATACGCATGGTGGACATTATTTCTCTTGGACGCCAACAATGCCGTTTTCATTTTCTCGGTCAACTGACGTCTGCTGTCTACCCTGCCAATCAATACTTCGCTGCCTTCTATTTGGAGATCCTGGTCTATCAGCACCATCTCATTCGATGCAGCAGCAATTTCACGTCTTGCCCGTGTCAGACACTCATCAGCTTCTTGTCTGCTGGCTGCCATACCAATCTGTTCACCGTTTATCAATACGGTAAAAATATTATCTCCTTCCTGCTCCATTTTTACATAATTAGGCAGGAAAAAGATGCTGGCAATAACTAACAGCAACATAACCTTTATATTTTCAATTCTCAATCTACGATAATATTTTGATATTTTCTTCATGAATTATTTGGATTCCAGACTACTTTTTTTGTTTTATTTTTTTACCGGTGCTTCGCACACTATACCCAAAGGTACCCAGTTCTTCGCCGGTGGTCAGATATGTGCCATGTGAATATACAATGGGTTCTGCTGCCTCTAAGTGAAACTTATGATTTTCATCCATATAAGCCTCGTCTGCATGAACAGCAACCACCTCTGCCAGAAACAGATCATGGGATCCTAATTTCTGAACCTGTGACACTTTACATTCTATATTAACAGGACTTTCTTCAATCATTGGTGCTTTCACTATATCAGCATGTATTGCAGTAAGTCCCATTTCCTTGAACTTATCCACATCTCTTCCGCTTTTCACACCACAATAATCAGTTGCCCTTGCAAGCTTCTTTGTCGTCAGATTAATGACGAACTCTTTTGTCTCCATAAGCATCTGATGTGAATATCGCTCCGGACGTACCGAAATAGATACCATCGGCGGATTGGTACAAACCGTTCCTGCCCAGGCTACTGTAAATACATTTTTATTTCCCGCATGATCTGCAACGCTTACCAGTACTACCGGCAAAGGATACAGCATATTTCCAGGCTTCCAGGTCTCTTTTCCCATAAGGCAGCCCTATAATATACCCAGCATCTGACATACGCTGATTGCAATTCCGCCAAAAGATGCCAGCATTGCAAAAATCGCAATGACAAGAGTTGCTGTCAATTTACCCTGTATACCGCTGATCTCCCGGAATAAATTTTCCTGCTGTTCAGACTGGGCTGATACAAGACTCTTTCCCTGCTTGTCCAGTTCCTCTACCATTGCAGCCTGCACATTCCGGTATACCTTAACATTTTCCTTATGAACATAATCATTATTCTGATTAGAAATGGCAGTAAGTTGTTCTTTCAGGGTTTCAATACTCTCCTGAAGACTTTCCTGCACTCCGGTCTGGATAGCTTCGATCTGTTCCTTTGTTACACCATTGTCTGTTTCTTTCATCATAGGCGTGGTTCCTTCGATTCTTGCCAGACTCTCATCCAGCAGTCTTTGGATCTTCTGCATAGCTTCTGTGTTTTGAAAATTCAGTTTTCTCATTTCCTGTAAACATACATCATATTCACTAATCTGCTTTTGCAGTTTTGCCATTTCTGCGGCATCTGCTGCAGAGTTTGCTTTGATCATTTCCTGTGCATAGAATTTCTGTGCAATTTTATCCATAAAGTTATCCATCGTGTTCACAGTCTCCATTCCTGTCATTACAAGGGTAAGTTATCCCACTTTTGATTATTTATTTTCCTATTCTATCATTTTTCCCGGCTTCTGACAACACGCTCTATTTTTGTGCATTTTGCACAATTTTTTATTCATATTTTTGGATTGCTTGTAAGTGTTAACTATATCTTCACGTTATGTTCATATTTTGTTCATATTTAATTGGTATATTATATCTATCGAAA
>JAQUUX010000045.1 GCA_028693705.1 Lachnospiraceae bacterium
GTAGGTAATCCATATCGCATTCCTAATCTACGTTTTTTGTTATGAAAGCCGTAGGTCTATTAAAGTTACCCTTCTGTATGAAAAATAAATCAAAATACTTCTTGACTATTTACCAAATTGCTTTAAACTACAGTTTAAATCCAAAAAACTCTTTTACATTGTTATAGCATACGTCTTCGATAATCTTCTTCAACGTCTCTTCAGATCCAAAGTATTCTCCTCTTTCCACCAGTGCACCAAAATAATCACACAAAACTCTTCTGTATAATTCATGGCGTGGATAGCTAATGAAGCTTCGACTGTCTGTCAGCATGCCGACAGATAATGAAATCGGATAGAGGTTTGCGCAGGCTTCAAACTGGCGTTTGATTCCGTACGCTTGGTCGCAGAACCACCACGGGGCACCTAACTGCGCTTTGGCTTTTGTTCCGTTGTCACAGAAGCCTGCTGCCAGAATTGCCCAATTCTCAATTTTGGTTCCATCTAATGGATAGAGGATTACTTTTGGCATCTCTCCAATTGTGGTCAATTTATCCAGCAGAAGTCCCACACTCATAACAGATGAACGATCGTCTGCACAGTCAAATCCTGTGGACTTTCCAACTGCTGCTACTTTTGTTGTATTAGCATTTAAGTAGGTTCCAATATGCAGCTGCATCACAAATCCGTTTCGGTTGTACATCCTGCCCATTTCGAACAAAAATGCACTGCGATATTGATCTGCTTCTTTTTCTGTAATAGATTTATTCTTACAGGCTTTTTCCCAAATGACATCAATTTCTTCTCTGGTATAATCTTCCCATTTGAAATAAGGGATACCATCATCGGAAACTGTAGTTCCAATAGAGCGGAAGAATTTTAAACGTTCTTCCAAAGCATCCAGCATCGTGGAAAAGCTGGTTACAGTCTTTCCGGCACTTGTTCCAAGCTTTTCCATATAAGCCTGAAATCCATCTTCTTCCAGAAACATTGCCAAGTCCGGTCTAAATGCACTGACAACTTTTACCTTCATGGAAGGATCTTTTGCCATTGCCAGATGGTATTCCAAAGTGTCTGTGGGATCCTCTGTAGTAGATACCAGTTTCACATTGGAAGCCTCCATACACCATCTTCTGGTCATGTGTTTCTCCTGGATCATGGCCTTGGTCTTATCATAGATTTCCTGTGCGTTGTCTTCACTGACCGGCTCATCTATTCCAAAATAGCGCTTTAATTCCAGTGCACACCATATATAAATAGGATTTCCGATGAGATACGGAAGGATTTTTGCAAATGCCATATATTTTTCATAATAGCTGGCATCTCCCGTGATATATTTTTCATCAATACCAAAGGTTCTCATGGCACGCCATTTATAATGATCCCCACGAAGCCACATTTCTCCCAAATCTTCAAATTCTTTGTTTTCATACATTTCCTGCGGCTGTAAATGGCAATGATAATCTATGATTGGCATGGATTCTGCATATTTATGGTAGAGCATACTTCCTGTCTTATTCGTCAAAAATAATTCTTCACTAAATTGTTTGTTCATAATTATCCTTTCCTTAGAACCCAATCAATGCCCCGCCATCTACCGGCACACAGGTTCCACTGATATATCTTGCTGCATCACTGCAAAGGAATGCACATACCATTCCAATATCCATAGGATCGCCTACAGATTTTGCAGGAATTCTACCCAAAATCTTATTTAATCTTGGTGGATCATTATCTACTGCCTTATGAAACATTGGTGTATCGATCCAGCCCGGTGCAATAGCGTTAACAGTTATACCATACTCGGCCAGTTCTGCTGTTAAAGTGTGGATAAGTCCCAGATATCCAGCCTTTGCTGTGGAATATCCAGCTACCATCGGCTGTCCGATATAACTTGTCATGGAGGCTTCGAAAATGATACGTCCATGTCCATTTTCTTTCATTTGTGGAACCAATGCTTTAGTTAATGCAAAAGCACCTACCAGATGAACATCTAAAACATTCTTATAATCTTCTACTGTCATATCCCAAATAAATTTTTTGCAGTGATTTCCTGCGTTATTGATTAGGATGCTGACCGGTCCCTGCTCTGCGATAATTTTATCCACCAGCTCCTGGGTATGGTCTGTATCTGTTATGTCAAACTGATAATATACTGCTTTGCCATTAAATTCATCAATAGCTTCTTTTGCCATCTCCGGTGATCTGGAACTGATTGCAACAACCTTTGCACCTGCGCTGATCAGACATCTGGTAATCGCAAGTCCAAGACCGGTAACCCCGCCTGTTACAATTGCTGTCTGTCCGCTCAGATCATAATATTTAGCCATGCTGAACGTATTCATTTGTTCTTCTGTAAATGCTGCCATTTTTCAGCCTCCTGTTTCGTTTCTTTTCGTTCTTTTATAGTTAAGATTCCATACAGATATCGCATTTTTTCTTAAAGGATACTTCCTTTTCCTGGTATTTATAAGGTATAAAGTACTCTTTATGTCCCAGTGCTTCGCTTTTACTTTTCTCTCCACCGGCAACTTTTGCCACCATATCTGCCAGCTTTAAAGTAAGCTCTTCCTGCGAACACTCTCCCCGTAGTACCGGACTTGCATCAAAATCCATATCATCTGTCAGTTTCTGGAAAGTACCATGATTACCCGTTATTTTAATACACGGACTAACCGCACTGCCAACCACATTACCCCTTCCCGTTACCAGGAAAACAATATGTGCACCAGCGCTGATCAGATCCATAAGTCCTTCGTTATCATTTGGGTTGGTAATTCCAAATTGCATCCAGTAAGGATCCGGCGTGGAATCCAACAACCATAATCCCGGCTTTTTCGGTGTACAGGATACTTTTACTACACCCTGAATGGGCTTACTTCCGCTTTTGATAACCGCCCCCATGCTCTTTTCTTCTATCGTTGATAAACCACCGGCAAAATTTCCCGGGCTGACAGAATATTGGTGTACATCCTTACAATATTCCAATGCTTTTTCATATGTATATTGAATTTCTTTTTTTGCCTGCTCATTAGCCGCTCTGGACAATAATAAATGATCCAGCCCAACAGCTTCTACTATTTCTTCAAAGATTGCAGTTCCGCCTTCCTCTACAAGCTTGTCATAGAGCCTGCCGACTACAACATTTCCTGCAAGTCCGCTGGTAAAATCACTGCCGCCGCATTCTGCTCCAAGGATCAAGTCCTTCATGAACATTTCTTTCCTGGGCGTATTTTTAAGTGTTTCCAGCATTTCCTGTACATATTTCGTCCCTAAATCTATTGCTTTTCTGGTACCGCCTACTTCCTGGATAAACATCCATTTTGCAGGTTTTCCTTCTTTTTCTGCAATTTCTGCCAGCCACTGCGGCTGTACATATTCACACCCAAGTCCAACTGCCAGAACTGCACCAATATTTGGATGTCTGATCAGACTGATCAGCATGTTTACAGCATATTGATTATCTGTACAACCATCGAATCCGATCAGTTCTACTTCTTCATTTTTGCTTTCCCTTACGATTGCATCTGCTACAAATTCACTGCATTTAACAGTATAGATAACCAGAATCCGGTTTCTAATCCCCAGTTTCCCATCTTTTCGTTCATATCCCTGCCAGGAAAAATCTTTTAACTCCATGTTCTCAACACCTTTCCATCCAATTTATATATATTGGGTATCTTTTGGTGCACCGGTTACTGCATCCAAATGACTGGACCTCTGATCATAAATACTCTCCATCACATGGAGATGTACCCAGCTTCCCTTAGGTATGTTTCCGGTGCTGCGTCCAATGACTACCCCGTATTTTATAATGGACTCTCCTGTGGAAATATCACGAAGTGCTATTTTATGTCCCAGTGGAATATCTGTTACCGCTTCAATATAGGGGAAGGTGCAATCACCCAGTAACTGCACCTTCCCTGGTTTACATTCCTGTAATGCAGTTGCCACATTATCTGTTTCATTAATCTGAAATGCGCTCTGCTGTTCCATAATTCCTCTCATCCCGCCGTTTCCACGGCTTTTAAGTACAATTAGAACCTTTTACAAACTTCTTAATGCTTATAAAATTCCAAACACTTTAAAAGCTTCTGTTGCTGACATGCCGCCTTCAATTGCTTTTCGGACTTTCTTTTCTCCGGCAGCTTTCTCCAGTGCTTTTTCGATACATTCATCTGCAACTTCCTTAGGGATAATCAAAACGCCATCCATATCTCCAAATACCAAATCTCCATCATGGATAATTACTTTTCCAATCTCTATCGTGCATCTGAAATCAATAACATTCGTTCTAATGGAAGAATCCTGTGCCCAGCGATCCATTGCAAATACTGGAAAATTCTGTGAAAGTACCTGTGGCGTATCTCTTGTATAGCCATCCAAAACAGCACCTACTGCACCTCTTGTCTTGGCTGTAGCTGTCAGCAATTCTCCCCAAAGGGCTGAATTATGCGCACCTGTTGCAATATAAATTTCATTTTTACCCAACTGATCCAGCGCTTCCGTCAAAAGACCAAAAGGCTTTTTCTGTGCTTCGAATACATCGCATTCTAAAACGGTACATGCTTTTCCGGCAAGTTTCATATCATCCTTCAGTGGGTGGATACTGGCCGGTAAAAACTGATGACTGTATCCCATCATGTCCAGAATATCTCCCACTACAGGTGTGTAAAGCTTTTCTTTCATTAATGCAAATAATTCTTCTTCATCTTTCCAAGTTGCCACAATAACATCTCCTCATCAGTTTTTAAACGCCTGCACCAACCGGCATAATAATATTCGGCATAGTCATGGTAAATGCTGGCCAGTAAGTTACGATTGCTAATACAACAAGCATAACCGCAAAGAACGGGATCAAAGTTTTTCCTAATTTTTCGATCGGCACCTTGGAGATAGCGGAACCAATGAACAATGTGGATCCTACCGGCGGTGTGATCAGACCAATACCAAGATTCAGGATCATGATACAGCCAAACTGTACAGGATCTACACCGATCTGCTGTGCGATTGGCAGAAGGATTGGTGTCAGTAACAAAATGTTACAGCTCATATCCATCATGGTACCAAAGATTAACATGATAACGTTCATCATTAACAGAATCAAAATCTTATTGGTTGTTACACCCATAATTGCGCCTGCAATAATCTGCGGAACCTTTAAGTATGTCAGACACCATGAGAATGCGCTGGATGTTGCAATCAAAATCAATACGATAGCTAATGTATTTAATGCATTTTCCAGAACCTGCCAGAAATCTTTAAATGTCAGTTTCTTATAAATAAATGCACCACAGATCAATGCCCATACAACTGCGATAGCTGCAGACTCTGTAGCTGTAAAGATACCTGCTACGACACCGACTACAACGATTAGTACAGTAAACAGTCCCCAGATTGCATCTACAAAAGTTTTCAGGAAATATTTGAAATTAAACGGATCACCCTTAGGATAATTCTTTTTTACTGATACATAGTAGCTGTAGATCATCAATGCAACACCAAGTAAAATACCCGGTGCATAACCTGCGATAAATAATCGTCCAATGGATACACTTCCTGCTACAGTAGCATAGATTACCATATTGTGACTTGGCGGAATCAAAATACCCTGTACAGAAGAAGTCATTGTAACATTTGCTGAGAAATCATCGTCATAACCCTGATCTACCATCATAGGAATCAAAATAGTTCCCAGAGATGCACAGTCAGCTGCGGAAGATCCGGAGATACCACCGAAGAACATGGATGCTACAATATTAACCATAGCAAGACCACCATGCATCCATCCTACGATAGCATCAGATAACTTGATCAATCGGTCCGATATACCGCCCTTACCCATGATCTCACCTGCTATGATGAAGAACGGTACCGCCATTAACGAGAAACTAAATACACCTTTTACCATCAGCTGAACCACCTGCTGCAGGTTCAAACCCATATACATCATACCTAATACTGCTGCGATTCCGATTGCATAAGCAACAGGGAAACTCAGTATAATCAGCAAAAAGAATGTGACGATCAAAATGGCAATTGCAACGCCTGAATTCATACTATTGTCCTCCTATTCTTTTGAAAGGCCATTCTCGTATCCCGGAATAGTCTTTCCCATTAATTTAGATGCAAATAAGATAAAACGTTCACTCTGCATCAACAGCATACAAACACCGGCTGCCGGAACAGATGCATATAATACACTATTAGGTACGCCTAAACCGGACATTCTGCTTTTCATCATAAGCTGAGTGAACTGAAAGCCGTATATAATCATAAACAGACTGAATGCAAAAATAGAAATCTGTGATAATCCATGTAAAATGCTCATTGCTTTTTCCCGTACAGATGAAGGGAATACATACTGAATCAAAACCACACGGATATGTTTATCCGTACGAATAGCAAGACTTGCACTGATCAGTGCCATATAAACCATACAAATCAGAATAGCCTGTTCACCCCAGCGAGGAGTTTTGGATAAAATGTATCTGCAGAAAACTACATATGAAGTTGTGCAGATGGACAAAATGAAAAGCATTTTGCAAAATGTCATGAATAACCAATAGATGAAATCATAAAATTTCTTCAACTCTTTTTACCTCCTAGATAAAAATAGGGACAGGGCTACCCCTGTCCCCTACTGGATCATAGTTAAACCAGATTTTGTTTTTTATTGTATAGCTGTCGATTCCACCAAACTACTGCTGTGCTGCAACGATTGCATCCAGGTCAGACTCGATACCTTCTGAGTAATCAGCCCATACGGATTTACAAGCTTCCTGTGCTGCTGCTTTGTCTTCTGCAGGACAATCAATAATTGTTACACCTTCTGCCACCAGTTTTTCTTCCAGATCTTTTTCTTCTGCTTCGATCTGTTCTTTGTTCCAGTCAGATGCTTTCTGACCTGCTTCACGAAGAAGATCCTGATCTTCAGCGCTTAATTCGTTCCATTTAGCTTCTGCCATTAAAATGATACCAGGGCTGAATGTATGTGCGTCTAACAGATAGTAAGGAGCAACTTCATAGAACTTGTTGCTGTAGTATCCAGGATATCCGTTCTCAGCGCCATCAACTACACCTGTCTGCAGTGAGCTGTATAATTCGCTGTAAGAAATAGGAGTAGGTTCTGCACCAAGTGCTGTCATGGTATCCATCATCAGAGTTGTCTCCGGTACACGGATCTTCATGCCTTTGATATCTGCCAGAGATTTGATTTCTTTAGAAGTAAAGGTATTACGAGCACCTTCATCTGTATAAGAAATACCTACCATTCCTGCACCGGCTTCAATACCTTCATCCAGGAATGCCTGACCGATGTTCTCATCTTCCAGAACTTTCCACATATTGTCACGGCTTGTGAAGATATAAGGAAGTCCGAACAGGTTTAATTTCTTGAAACCATAATCAGATAAGCTGTTTGTGTTTCCTCTGTAGAAATCTACGGTGCCGCCACCCATCTGCAATGCGTTCAGACATGTAACTTCATCACCAAGAGTAGATGCTGTGTAAACTTCGATTTTGATACGTCCGCCGGATAATTCTTCTACATATTCAGCGAATTTGTAGCCAGCTTTTGCATTGATGTTGTCATCACTGTTTAATTCTGCATATTTGAACACCATTTCGGGTTCTGTTGTTGCTGCATCTGCTGCTTCTGTAGAAGCTGCCTCTGTCTCTGCTGCTGTTTCAGCCGGTGCTGCAGGTGTTTCTGCTGCTGCAGGTGCACTTGCTGAACTACCACATGCAACCAATGACAATACGGTTACAGAAGCAAGTAATACTGATAATACTTTCTTTTTCATGAACTTGAATCCTCCTTTAAATTATATAGCTTATGTTTTATTTCAACCGGAATCTACTTCATCCGGAAGGAAACCGCATCATATTGTGAAAGAGTGCTTCTAAAAACTGCATCTACTCCCACATGTATAAATTCTTGTTCCGGCATTACTCCTTTTGCCAGTATATCTGCCATGATTCCTAATGCCAGAAAGCATTGCTCATATGGTTTTTTATGTATTAAGCTTGTAATAACACCCTCTTGTAAAAGCTGTGCTGACTCCTTGAATAAGCCACTTCCAATCATTGGAATCTGATGTGCCTGCCCACTATTGACCAATGCCTGTGCCAATACTAATGTAGATCTGGAATTTACAGAACAACATCCTATAATATGGTTGTTTCTTAACACCTCTTCTATCTGGTTGACTGATTTTTTGCCGGTGTCATCGAAATGCTCCAGGATAAGTCGTTCTCTGACTCCTGCTTCAGCAAGGAATTCTGCCATACTATCTACTATTTGATAATGATTGGGATATGTTATATTACCGGCGCACACCAGTATCTTGCCATCAATCCGGTGAACAGTATTCACCAGCATTTCTCCGGTCAGTTGTCCAATTATCTTTGTATCGGGCCTGATGCAGCAGTTTCTTCCTGAATCCGGTAAATCACTATCCATCAATATAACAGGAATGCCTTCTCCGGAAACTCGTTTGATTGCATCTGAGTAATCATCTTCCGGATAACCAACAGTAACTACTCCACTAATGGCATCTAAATCCAATTGATTTAGTGTTGTGGCCGCATTCTTATAATCTAGCTTTATAATATTGAGATTATAATCCTTTGCTAAAGGTTCAAATCCTCTCATTCCATCACGCATATAGTCATAATAGAAACGGGATCTGGAATCTTTCTCCGGTAAAACAACAGCGATGTTTCTTGTTTCCCTTTTCAGATTGCTGGCTAATACATTAGGCGTGTAATCCAGTTTTGCCGCTATCTTTTTGATACGCTCTCTGGTCTCTTCACTTACACCTGGCTTGTCATTCATTGCCATATGTACACTGCTGAGGGAAACTCCTGCCTCTCTGGCAATATCTTTAATCGTTGCTTTTTTACTCATTATTCGTGCTCCTTAGACGCCCGAAACGTTTTAGTTGTTTCGTGTTTTTATAGTATTATTGTTTGTGCTTTTTGTCAATGATTTCGCCCTATATTTTATTATTTTGGTTATTTCTACTAGTTTTGCTTTTGTCTTTTTGTTTCTTTTACTCAAAAAATTGTTTTTTTAGTAAAACGTTTCGGTTTTATCTTTACAAATATTTTTTCTGTGGATATAATGGCTGTATTCTTTAACAGAACACTAATTGGAGGATTATCATGAATGTAGACTCTATCACTGTACGTTCTAATATAACAGAAAAGATATACCAGACTTACATGAATTTTCATGTATATAAAAGAGATAAGTCATGGATCAAGCTTCCTATCTGCTGTGCTATTATTGCAGTTTTTGCCGTCTGCAATTTCATAGCCTCCAGTCCGATTCTGGGTTGGATTTTCCTAACATTGGCTTTCTATTTGCTGATCAGTCGGTTTTTACGTTTTTATATGAGTGTGAATCGTATTTGTATGGAATATAAGTTGAATCAGATTCCAAAATTATTCTATACCGTGACACTTTCCAGATCAGGAATAGATGTTGTTAATGAAAAAGAGAAAGCCAACTACAGCTGGGATCAGGTATATCATGTTTATCGTCGTAAGGATATCATTTATCTTTACTTAAATTCACAAAACGCCTTTCTTCTTCCTTTTGATGAGCTTGATGGTGGTTCTGCTGAGGATTTGTGGGCTCTTATTACTTCTATTTTATCAGCGGATAAAGTAACGGATATTGCAAAACAAACAAAAAATTTATTATAAACTTTAAAGGGAGACAAAACAATGAAAATTACTGAATTTGAAACCTGGTGGGTCAGCAGAGACAAATGTCTTTTTGACAAGAAAAGACAGGGTGGTGCCCAGATGAATTGGGATGTAATCGCTATCCGTATCGGAACAGATGCCGGAATTGACGGAATCGCAACCTGCCTTGCTGCCAGAAGTGGTGGCGTTACAGAAAATTATCTTTATGATAATATTGCTCCTGTCATCATGGGACGGGATCCTCATGACAGAGAGGCAATTTGGCAGGAATTATGGAATGTGGATCGCCACCTGACTTTCTTCCCTGTATATCTGCCCGGACCAATTGATGTGGCGCTGTGGGACATTTGTGCAAAAGAGGCCGGGCTTCCATTATACAAATACATAGGTGCATATAGAAATTCTCTGCCTGCTTATGCCAGCGGTAATTTCCACGGAACTGTTCAGGAATACGTTGATGAAGCTCTCCACTACAAAGAATTGGGAATTCCCGGATACAAAGCACATCCCGCCGGACCAATTTCCTTTGACATGGAAGTACACCAGAAGCTTCGAGATGCAGTAGGTCCCGACTATCTTCTGATGAGTGATCCTGTTGCAGAATATACCATGGGCGATGCCGTTAAAGTCGGCCGTCAATTAGAAGAACTAAACTATAAATGGTTCGAAGAACCTTTCCGTGACTTCGAATTATATAAATATACCGAATTATGCCGCACTCTGGATATTCCTATTGCAGCAACAGAAACTACTCGTGGTGCTCATTGGGGTGTTGCTCAGGTTATTGCCCAAAGAGCTGCTGATATCGTCAGAGCAGATGTGAGCTGGAAAGACGGTATTACAGGTACTTTAAAGATCGCTCATATGGCTGAAGGGTTTGGCATGAATTGTGAAATCCATACTACTACCATGAATTATATGGATGTTGTTAATCTTCATGTAAGCTGCGCAATCCGTAACTGTGAATATTTTGAATATTTTGTTCCCGAAGAAAATTATCAGCTCCCTATGAAGGGATTGTTGCCTATCAAAGACGGTATCATTACTGCCCCTGATAAACCGGGCGTTGGCGTAGAATTGGATTGGGAATTAATCAATGATAACTGCCACAGCCACCGCATTTTAAAGGAGGATTAAAATGGATGAATTAAAAGGCCGCGTCGGCATTGTAACCGGTGCTTCCAGCGGAATCGGATACGCAATTGCAAATACACTTGCCGCTGCAGGTGCTACAGTTTACGTCATCAGCCGTACCGGCAAAGTAAAGGATGATATGGAGCCATCTCTTCCCGGTGTTATTCATTATAAAGGTGATGTCACGGATTATGTCGCTATGGAAAAACAGATTGCAGAATTAGCCGCAATGAATGACGGCCATTTGGATTTCCTGGTAAATAATGCAGGTGCTACTGCTAAATGCAGAGCCGAAGATTTTAAAGATGAGGATTTCGATCGTATCATCGAAGTAAATGTAAAAAGTGTGTTTAAGTTAAGTTGTTTATGCTACCCTTATTTGAAAAAAAGTCCTTACAAAGGGCGTATTATAAATATTTCCAGTATGAGTGCACATTTGGGATTCACACAGGTCGTCCCTTACTGTACCAGCAAAGCTGCTGTCTGCGGTATGACAAGAGGTCTGGCTGTAGAATGGGCAGAAGATAATATCTGCGTAAATAGTATTGCGCCCGGATGGTTCGCAAGTAAAATGCTGGCTGATGTAATGGATCCCGCGAGAAAAGCTAAGATTTTAGGCAGAATGCCTGTTCACGACTTTGGTGACACCAAAGACCTTGGTGCATTAGCACTTTTCCTGATTGGAGAACATGCAACTTATATTACCGGTCAGGATTATGCCTTAGATGGCGGTGCTTTAGCTTACGGATATTAAGTTGATTTTTTAAATTTCACATAAATATCTATCATTCCATAACCGAAAGGACTTTTAACATGAATGAAAAACTAAATGCGCGTGAATTGATTTCGGGAGATGACCTCTACAATACACAGATGTTGTATTTTACCTGTTCTTCTCTTTCTGATGATGACCGTTACATCTATACTATCAGTGACAGAACCGGAAGTCCCAATGTATTTCGTCACGAAATTGCAACCGGTGAAGATGTACAATTAACGGCTAATGATCATGGTACTCTAAAGAGTTATGTTTATTTTGACGGCACTTTTAATCGCGGTCTTGGAAAAGCCAGTGTATGTCTGGATTGTCACAGAAATATCATTTATTTTATTCAGGATGATAAAATATGCTGTTCTGATTTTAATGGAAATATTCGTATATTAAATTCCATTCCAGACGGCAGAATGACCGCTTTTACCCACGTCAGCGAAGACGGAACCAAACTTTGTGTTCCTATGACCGACGGAAGATGTCTGGACTTTGATCCTGAAACAGAAGGCAGTGGTTTGGATAAACGGCCGGTTTATGATATTGACGGTCGCGTACAGGCTGAAAACTTAAGCAGCTATTTATGCGTATATGATACAGCTACCGGTGACTTATTATATGAAAAAGAGGTTTCCAAATGCTGGATTACCCACGTTCAGTTCAATCCAATTAATTCCGAAATCATCATGTACAACCATGAATGGTCCAGTTTTGACTGTGGTATCCGCCGCATCTGGATGTATGACCATTCAAAAGATGAAATCATACGTGTGCGTACAGAAGGTTCCGACACCCTCGGCAATCCTGCCGGATACTCTAGAAAAGCTGCTGACTGGGTTTGCCACGAAATGTGGGTGGATGACGGTACAGAAATCATCTATCACGGTGGCTATGAAAATGGTCCAGCCATGGTAGGTCGATATGAATTATCCACAAAAAAATATTGGGAAATTGCATTACCGGATGATTACAACGCCTATGGTCATTTCCTGATGGATCACAGCAGTGATCTTGTCTGTGACGGTTATTTCAAATATCCGTGGGAAGTAAAAAAAGTACGTGAAAACAGTACTGATAACGGCCCCGATCCTCATAAAAAGGACGCAGAATATATCTGCAAGGTAAAGCCCTCCTGGGATGAAGGAATACTAACCTGGGTTCCACTCTGTAAACACGAAAGCGACTGGCTGGGACAGGATGCACATCCACATCCGATTTATAGCCATAAGAGTGATTATATTTATTTTAGCAGCCGCAATGATAAGACCGTGAAGGTTTATCGCGTTAGCTGCAAAACTGTAGATTAAAGGAATAAGGATTGATGCAAAGGGACGGTTCAGCCGTGTATCATATGCTCACAAGCCCGTTCTCACTACGGTAAACGCGTAGCTGTACATAAGTCCGCATAAAACGCGGACAAAGTACAGACGCGTTTACAGTGCTTGTTCGCATACGATACACGGCTGAACCTCGTTTTACGGCAATATTTATTTTCTTTAAGCTACAGTTTGTGGTGCCCTGGGGCGCAAAGACCTCAATTACGGCAGGTGAATAGTTGCAATAGTTTAGCCTTGGCTACAGACTGGACTAACTGTAGATTAAATTGGAATAAAGTATAAAGAAAGGGATGACTATATCACTCTGAGAGACACTTGAAACTCGTCAGTACTTGCTTGCGTATTTTGCAAGCTTATGTACTGCTACGAGTTTCATGTAGCGAAAGCGAGTCTCGAAGAGTGAGTATAGTCATCCCTTTCGGTTTGCTTTAATCCATTTAATCTACAGATTAATCGTGATATGCCCCATGGAAATATTCTTCCGAATTTTCTCATTGTATTCCACCTGGTGTTCCGGCAATATCCAGTTCTTATAGTAGTCTCCGTCTGCTGACAGTTCCTTGGTTGGATTCTTTTCATATCCATCAAATCCGGACTGTTCCAGATAATGCGTGGCATATCTTTTTGCCAGAGCCCTGCGTTTCTCAATTTTAGTAACGGCTTCTAATGTCAATCCAGTGCTGTCTATCTGGGAAAGGGAAAGCTTATCAAAGAATTCCTGTGCAGACTGTTCTGCTTCTGTTTCACCTGTTCCGGCCAGATTGTATCCTTCAGCAATTGCCATCTGTTCATAAATCAAATCGCAAACGCAAGTATTATAGGCTGTATCCTTAGCCAATTCGGATACAAAAGCACTATTGTCCCCTGCGCTGAAATGCATATTCCAAAACGCCAGAGGATCTTCCGCATCATAAACCTTTGCCCTCTCTGCGCCAAAAGCTTCCACTTCATAGATATAGTATCCCAGTTCCCGCAAAGTCACAGATGTACCATCTACAGAAACCGCTATATCGTCCAGATGTTTTTCATATCTGAAATCTGTTAGTCTATGATAAATAATATTTGTTGTGAGGATCATACAAGCAAGCAGAAAAATACCAATAACACCCAGCAACGGTATTGCTTTTTTTCGAGGTTTTCTTCGCTTTGGTGTCTTTTTTATCTGCTCTGTCATATATCCTCCTCTCGCAAACATATGTGATACTGCATGCTCTTTTTTAAAGTGCTATCTGTGCACAAAATGAATGAATCTTTTCTTCATTCTCCCCGGTTTGATTTTTATATGGATCTATAAAGCTGGCTTCTGCTCCAATATCTGTAATACCCTGCTCAATCAGTTCTTTTTTCATAGCGTCAAAGCACTTAGTTGCGTCTCCACCCGTACTACAGGCAAAAAGACCAATTTTCTTACCTTTTAAATTATTTTCCTGTAGAAAAGTCCGAACAGGAGGTGTAAAAGTAGATGCCCATACCGGAGTTCCCAAAATCACGCAGTCATATGCGTCGGTATCAAATTCATAAGGCTGTAATGCAGGTCTCTCTTTCATCATAGCACTGCGTCCACCAAAAATAAACTTTGTCATTTTCCCTGTGGGATACGCCTTTACCGGTTCTAATCGAAGCAAATCTGCGCCTAATTTTTCAGCAATCTTTTCTGCTGCGTAATTTGTGTTGTTTTCCAATGAATAATATACAATAATTGTTTTCATATCGTCCTCCCGATCACATCTTATTTAGTTAAACAGCTATCTTGTTTACCTCTTAGTTTTTTATTATTTCTAATGCCTGTGTTATAAGCTCCGGCTGTGTCAAATGAATATAATGCGTGCTTTTGTCCGCTTCTATATATGTAGAGTTCTTACTAAAAAGTAAATATTCTTTCATCAGCTCCTGCCAGATTGTCTCGACCTTCCTGGCAAGTTCTAAAGTAGCACCGCCAAACTCCATAGTCTCCTTTTCCGCAAGTGCAGAAGAATGGGTGATCAGTATGAGGGGAATATCCGGTAATCCGTCTTTTTCCTGTAACGTCATAACTGCGGACATCATATGAGCCTGCTCATACTCTGCCGTGGCATTATCATAATAGGCAGGCTTCGCCAATGCCGACAAAATGTTATCTTCTGCTGCTTTAGAAAAATCATGGTAATTTTAAAAAGGCGGTGCACTTTTCATCATTGCTTTTATGATAAATCCCAGATGCAACTTTGCCATAGTTCTCGGCAGCTTTAAATTACTGAATTTGTCCACACCGCTTTTTTGAAATTCTTCCGTCGATAATTTTTCTCTAAATACATTATCTCTTGCTGATAACGGATCCAATAAAACCAGTCCCTTTATCAATTTCGGATAAAGCCGGAGAAACTGCTGTGCATATAAACCGCCCTGGGAATGAGCAATGATTATAATCTGCTCCTCATGTGGCAACAGTTCCAGTAAACGCCATAATTCCTGTGCTCGGTCAACCAGCATACAGGATATTACGCTTGAAACCACTCGGCGGTTTTCTGCCAGACGATTCTCTCGAAAGCCTGCTCGTTCATATAAAAGAACTGTTTCAGTCTCTCCCAGATGCTCTGCAATATGCCACCATTCTCCCATTGCAGCACCCAATCCCATTTCTATAACAGCTGTAATCTTCCCTCTTCCGAAAATATGGTAGGCTATTTTTCCGGCTCTGGTTTCTATGTATTGAACATCCAGCATAAACACTCCTTGTCTCTGAATATAATATAACAACTACCGTTACGTTACTCTGACTTTATTTGAATATCGTTCAAACAATATTCTAGAATGTAAGGAATGTTTTGTCAATCGGACAGAAGTACAGAATTGTGTAAAATAACAATCTATCAATATTTATTCTTTTTCTGTTTTTATCGTAAAATCAATCTTCAATTCCGCTCCCAATCCCTCCCCTAATCGTTTTAATGTAGAAATGGAAGGATTTCCTATCGCTCTCTCAATCTTACTGATATCAGCTTGGTATATTCCTGTTTTCTCCGATAATTCCGCTTGTGTCATATGTCTACTTTCCCGAATGGACGATAAGTGATAGGCCAACAGGTGGCTCAAATCGGATTCTTTCAATTTTTCTACCAAAAGCCCCTCATCCCATATCGCTTCACATGATAAATCCAATTCATCATTCCATGTAATTCCATATCCCCCTGCATCAACAGTTACTCTTTCAAACAACCCCCTATTTGTTTGGAATTCCTGAAACTGAGGGTAACTTTGAAATAAAGACTTCATATCAAATTGTTTAACGCTTCC
This sequence comes from Lachnospiraceae bacterium, assembly GCA_028693705.1. Classification (GTDB taxonomy): domain Bacteria; phylum Bacillota; class Clostridia; order Lachnospirales; family Lachnospiraceae; genus JAQUUX01. The sequence continues at coordinate 16,210 of JAQUUX010000045.1, forward strand.
GTCATAGAAAACCGCTTCTACAATATAATTTTTTCTTGGTACTACAGATTGTATAAGATTAGCCATATTAGCCTCCGTCAGATTTTCTACTCGATTGGAAACAGCATTTCAAAATGCTGCGTTTCCCACATTACGAGTAATCGCTCTTTATAATAATTAATAAATCTTTTTACCATTTGTTGTCCTTTTTCAGGTATATCGCCTTCAAACATTTCCCCATCAAAAATAGAAAACAGTCCAATATATTCTCCATATATTGCATGGATATGTGGCGGATTATGTTCTTTTTGTCGAAAATACATTTTGATTGTAATTCCATAAAATCTGCAAATTACCGGCATAGTATATCAAATCTCTTTTATTTTTGATTATATAGGATATATCCTATATAATCAATATACAACTTTAGATTTTTCCATAAACTATAAGAACTTTTTTCGCAACCAAAAAGTGGCCCCTCCAGGCCACTTCCTTTATTTTTTATATATTCTTTTGATTTATTTTTCTTATAATTATTCTCCCAGATATGCCTTCTTTACCTGGTCATCATTGATTAACTCAGATGCCTTTCCTTCCAGTGTAATCTGTCCGGTCTCCAGAACATATCCTCTGTCCGCAATCGATAATGCCATATTGGCATTTTGTTCCACCAGTAAAATAGTAGTACCACGTTTATTTATTTTTTGTATAATATCAAAAATCTGGTCCACTACAATTGGCGCCAGTCCCATGGATGGTTCATCCATCAGCAGTAGCTGCGGATCAGACATTAGTGCCCGGCCAATAGCCAGCATCTGCTGTTCACCGCCGCTTAATGTACCGGCGATCTGGGCTTTTCTTTCTTTTAACCTTTCAAACATATCGTAAATCATTTCCTTATCCACTCTGGCTTCCGGAAGATTCTTTCTGGAGTATGCACCCATCATAAGATTCTCTTCAACAGTCAGTTCTCCAAAGATTCTTCTTCCTTCCGGGATATGGATCAGTCTTTGATGTACAATATTATGAGCACCAATATTGGTAATATCCTTTTCCTTATAATAAACTTTTCCGCTTTTCACGTTCTCAAGATTAGAAATAGCTCTCAGTATACTGGTTTTTCCTGCACCATTTGCTCCAATCAGAGTAACGATTTCACCCTTATTTACCTCAATGCTCACATCACGAAGTGCATGGACATTTCCATAAAAAACATTTACATTTTCCACTTTCAGCATGATTTCGTTCGCCATATTATTTCTTCCTTCCTATGTATGCTTCTATAACCTGTGGATTGTTCTGAATCTCCTTTGGCGTTCCTTCTGCAATAATTTTCCCGAAATTCAGTACTGTAATTTTTTCACAAATACCCATTACCAGCTTCATATCATGTTCAATGAGTAAAATGGATATTTTAAATTCATCCTTGATCCATTTGATAAATACTGCCAAATCCTCTGTTTCCTGTGGATTCATGCCTGCTGCCGGCTCATCTAATAGTAGCAATTTAGGTTCTGTTGCCAATGCTCTGGCGATTTCCAATCTTCTCTGATCTCCATATGGAAGGTTTTTGGCAAGCAAGTCTGCTTTATCTTCCAGTCCAAACATTTTTAACAGTTTCTGAACCTGCTCCTCATTTTCCTGCTCCACCTTATAATATTTTCCTGTATGAAAAATTGCGTCTATAAGGCTATATTTACGTCTTACGCTACAGCTGGTCTTGATATTATCAGATACACTCATTTCTTTATAAAGACGAATGTTTTGAAAAGTTCTTGCCATGTGCTTTTTGGTTACTTCGTAGGTTGTAAGTCCGCTGATGGAAGATCCATCGAATAGAATTTCACCGTCTGTCGGCTGATACACCCCGGTCAGCATATTAAATACAGTAGTCTTTCCCGCACCATTAGGACCAATTAATCCGATTAGCTCATTGTCTCCTATTTCCATATGAAATCCATCTACTGCCTTTAGACCACCGAATTGAATTCCAAGATCTTTTACTTCAAGCAATGCCATCCTTTTCACCACCTTTTATATTAAATGTATTTCCCTTTTTCATCAGATTTTGTAATGATAATTCTCTGTTTCCCATTATTCCCTGTGGTCTGAATATCATCAGAATGACAATCATAATAGAATAGATCAGCATTCTATATGTCTTGATGAAATCACCAAATCCTCGTAAAGCCTCCGGTAATACAGTAAGGATAACAGCACCGGCAACAGAGCCGGATGTACTTCCAATTCCTCCCAATACTACAAAAGTAAGTATCTCTGTGGACTTATTAAAATCAAAAGAAACCGGATCAATAAACATCAGATAATGTGCATACAAGCCACCTGCAAACGCTGCCATGGCACATCCAATGATAAATCCCAGTAATTTTGCCCGAAAAGCATTTACGCCCATTGCTTCTGCTGCTATTTCATCCTGACTGACCGCCCTCATATCTCTTCCATACACGGAATTTACAACGCGTTTTATCAAAATGTATGCCAGCACAGTAAATAAAAAGATCCAGCCAAAGGTCGTAAAAAGTTTAATTCCTGAAAATCCTCTGGCTGCTCCAACATATTCAATATTCTGGATCAATACTTTAACAATTTCGCCAAATCCCAGCGTACAAATTGCCAGATAATCTCCCTTTAAACGTAAAATAGGCCACCCAATTAAAAATCCTGCTGCACCGCCCGCTACAGCTCCTAAGATTATGGCTGGAACAAACGGGAGATTCAGCTTTGTAGTAAAAATGGCAGACACATAAGCACCAACTGCCATAAAAGCCGCATGTCCCAACGCCAGCTGACCTGTATATCCTATAATCAAATTAAGACTCAGGGCCAGAATGATATTAATGCCCACAGTGATAATAATTCTTTCTGTATAAGCACCGATGATTCCCTCTCGGATAAGAAACTTCGCAAGGATAAATACGAGAACCACAATTACTATTTTTATAATCCCTTTTTTCATGTTTTTTTGCATATCGTCACACCTTCTCAAATGTCTTTTTACCCAGCAGACCTGTTGGCTTTACAAGAAGCGTAATAATCAAAAGCGAAAAAGTAAATGCATCAGCCAGGCTGGAGGAAATGTATGCCTTTGTCATAGTTTCTGTAAATCCGATTACAATACCTCCGATGATTGCGCCCGGTATTTCACCGATGCCGCCCAAAACAGCAGCCACAAAGCATTTCAGACCCGGAAGTGTTCCCATTGTGGGTTCTAACCTCGGATACATAATACCTACTAATACACCTGCAGCTCCGGCAAGTGCCGAGCCAATGATAAATGTGATGGTAATTGTCCTGTTTACATTAATACCCATAAGCGCAGCCGCATCCTTATCATAAGCTACTACCCTCATGGCATACCCGGTTTTGGTTTTCTTTACGAAATACTGTAATAATGCTCCCAATATAACAGCTGTCAGCAATACTATTATCTGTATGTAAGAGACCTGAACCGGCCCTATGTGAAACACATCCACTGACAAAACTTCCGGAAAAGAATGAGGATTAGGACCTGCAAGGAAATTTGTCTTAACCAGATTTTTCAATAACATAGATATGGCAATTGCTGTAATAAATAAGGTAATCGGCGGAGAATTTCTAAGTGGCTTATATGCTACTTTTTCAATTAACGCTCCGATTAAACCTGTCCCGATCATGGAAAATAACAGCGCCGGGAAAAATGTAAAATGGAGAACTGACACTGCAAACAAACCAAGAAAGGAGCCCACCATAAATATTTCTCCATGCGCAAAGTTAACCATTTTGATAATGCCATATACCATGGTGTAGCCAATTGCAATTAATGCGTATACGCTTCCCAGTGATATTCCATTTACTAACTGTTGAAAAAATGTTACCATTCCTTCGCTCCTCTCTGAAAAAACAAAAACTGCCGCAAAATCATGTGGCCACGACTTTGCAGCAGTTTCTTTCATATATTTTTATTTAGGCTCTACTGTTGTATAATAAGCAGCTTTTCCATCTTTAATCGTACAGATAATTGCCGGCTTAATTGGATTTCGGCTTTCATCATAGGTTACATGTCCGGATACCACATCCAGATCTGTGCTGTTCAAAGCTTCAACTACCTTTTCAGAATCTGTTGTTCCGGCATTTTCAATAGCGTTCATAAGGATCATTGCTGCATCATAGGAAAGTGCTGCATAACCATCAGCTTCTTTTCCGTCAAATGCTTCTGCATAAGAATTTTTGAAATTTACTACGGCTTCAGAGGTATCATCGGAAGCATAGAATACTGAGTAATAAGCACCTTCCATTGCATCTCCGCCGATACTTACCAGGTCTGTAGAATCCCAACCGTCACCACCTAAGAAAGTAGCTTCAATTCCCAGTGTTCTTGCCTGTTTTGCAATCAGACCAACAGTTGAATAAAAGTCTGTCATTACCAGGATATCCGGATTTTCATTTTTAATATTTGTAAGTTGTGCATTGAAATCACTTTCACCTGTGCTGTAGGATTCCTCTGCCACAACGCTACAGCCGGCAGCTGTATAGGATTCCATAAATGCTTCAGCCAGACCTTTCGAGTAATCATCAGCCATATTATAAAGCACTGCAGCTGTCTGAGCACCAAGTTCATCCTTTGCAAAGTTTGCAAGTGCTTCTCCCTGGAAAGGATCAATGAAGCAGGCTCTGAATACATAATCGCCGCCCTCTACTGTTACCTTGGTATTGGTTGATGTGGGGGAAACCATAGGAATTTTATTCTGTGTACAAATAGGTCCCATCGGGATACTGCATTTACTGTTGGTTGCTCCCAAAATACCAACCACTTTGTCCTGTGCAATCAGCTTCTGTGCAACTGTTGGTGCTTTGCTTGGCTGGTTTTCATCATCCTCAAAAATAATCTCAACCTGTTTTCCAAGAACACCACCGTTAGCATTCATGGTATCAACTGCCAGCTGATAACCATTTTTAGCAGATTCGCCAAGTGCCGGAACATCTCCGGTAAGTGGTACAACGGCTCCGATTTTAATTGTTTCTCCTTCAGCAGCAGCCTCTGTTGCCGCACTCGCAGTAGTGCCGGTTGCTGTTTCGGCAGCACTTCCACAGCCTGTCATCATACCCATAACCAATGTCATGGTTCCTACCAGTGCTACTACCTTTTTCAATCTGTTTTTCATACTTTTTCCTCCTCTTTCTAACCTTATTTTTTACCAGATATCTCTCTTTATCATGTAACCAGAAGTCTGTTCAAATGTTTCAGGAACAACAGTTGTCTGTATAATATTTTCCCTGATTTCTAATTTATTTGGCTCAACTCCTGAATAATGATGACAAAATGATTCACTGTCCATAATCACAGCTCCCATCCGCTCCATATCATCCATATTGGCTTTTTGTATTTCAGCAGTCTGAGAAGAACAGCCATCTTCAATTACCACGACTTCATAATCCAATGCATTTCCATCATATGCCGTCGTTCTAATACAGTTTGGTGTGGTTGTTCCCATCAATATAATGGTATCCACATCCAGTCTTCTTAATAAAAGATCCAGGTCTGTCGCAAAAAATGCGCTCCATCTTGGTTTTATAATGGTATAGTCTCCTTCTTTCGGTGCCAGCCCCGGATATGCTTCTGCTGACGAATTTCCTGTACTCGATGGCTGCATCGCCATTCCCTTTTGTTTCCATTTTTGATATCTGGTGATTTCAACATCACTTCCGTTCCCACGGTAAAGACGTTTTACAAAGAAAATCGGAATATCCAGTGTTCTGGCTTTATCAATAACTTTGGTACAATTTTTCACTGTCTTTTCCGCATTTACAATACAAAATGGGGAATCAGGAGATACAAAGCCTTTTTCCATATCGATAATAATAAGTGCTGATCTTGTTTCATTCACGGTTACTGTTTACCTCCTGTTAAGAAATCATAGGCTGTTGCCAGGTATATCTTTGTTACATTTATCATATCCTGTATTTCAAAATATTCATTGGCATCACCCATGGCATGCTCTGTTACACCTAATAAAACTGCCGGTATCCCTTTATATCTGTAGAATCTGGAATCATCAAAACCGGATCGTAAACTGATAACTGCTTTTTCTCCTAAAACGGCTTCTGTATTTTGATGCATGATCCCGAATATCGTTTCTTCCGGATCTGTCCAGCTTGGTTCCGTTTCACTGAAAACATGGTAGGAGATTCCTTCAGACTCCTGTATGATGGAAATAACTTTATCCTTAACCTCTGTCAAAGTCATTCCAATCGGAATGCCAATTGTAATTTGTGCTGCGGCATTTGCCGGAATAGTACTATAGATATAACCGCCTTCTATTTTTCCTACATTTACGGTAATATGCTGCATGTTTTCCACTTCTCCCGGCATATCTATAGATTCAGAAATTTCCTTACCTGCCAAAATTGTTTTTAATACTTTTTCCGGCATGATAACCGGTGTTTGTTCAATGGCTTCTATTTTCTGTAATACTGCCATTAGTCTGTCTATTGCATTAATTCCTTTATATTTATGTAATCCGTGTGCTGCTTTTCCAACAGCTCGGATCTCCATATCCAAAAATCCTTTTTCTCCAAATTTTAATACTTTTGGAGATCCTACATCCCCTTTGATCATGGCATCTCCCAATGCCTCAGGGATTTCGTCCAATATCGCCTGTGTTCCCTGGATGCCGGCCGATTCCTCATCGCTGGCAAATGTAAAACAAATCTCTCCACTCCACCGATCTCTGTATTCTGCCATAGCTTTTAAAACCACCAGATAACCGGCAATAGCTGCCTTCATATCACAGGATCCTCGTCCGTATATTTTTCCATCCTTGATTAATCCGGAAAAAGGATCTGCATCCCATCCCTCTCTGCTGCCTACCAGAAAAGTATCAATGTGTCCGTTAAAAACCAGTTTTTTTCCGGCTCCGTTTCCCTTTAGCCATACCAGAAGACTAATTTTAGGCTCCACCTTGGTATATGTTTGATAAGTGATTCCTTCAACATCTTTTATCTCATTGATCAGATAATCCACCATTGCATGTGTATCGCTCGGAGGATCTTCGCTGGGTATCCGAACCATTTCTGAACTGGTTCGAATCAGCTCGTCCTGATGCTCATCTACGTATTTTATTAAAAGTTCTTTTATATCTTCCACAGCTTTGCTCCCCTTTCAAAAAAATAAGCAAAGACACGTTTCAGCGCCTTTGCTTATTGATTATTATATCTATTTTCTTTTTTTACTCAATGTTGTTTTGCACATTTATTTTGTTTTTTCATTGTGCTTTTGCACATTTCAAACTGTTATGCTCTATTTTAAATATTAATATCTTCATATAAATATTTCAATATTTCATAGGCATACAAGCCAAGAGACATACCCATCTTTTTATCTTTTTCATTTTTTATTGCTAACAGCGATTCCATTTTTTCTCTCCGATTAAGCAACGTATTTCTATGAATAAATAATTTCTCTGCTGCATCCTTTACGCTCCAATCGCAATCCATTAATGCTTTCAGAGTTGTCAGAAGCTCTCCCTGATTCTCAAGATCGAACTGAACAATGGGTTTAATGGTCTGTTCGTATATTTCCTGCAATCCCTTCTGAGACATATTTTTATGTAAAATATGTAGAAATAACTGTTCATTATAGTTTCTGACGCATGTGTCACTTTTCTTTTCCTGTAAATTCAATACCTGGTTTGCATGATAGAAACTGTTTTTAATCTGCGCTGCACCATGTACCCTGCTGCCAATTCCTGTATATATACTATTTTTACTATGCTTTTTCCATTTCTCTATCGCTTGCCTGATCGCAAGGAAAAACTCTTCATCCTCGCAATCCGTATTGGTTCCGATCAACCCGATTATCATATGATCCCTGGGGCAGATATATGACTTCAACCCACTTCTGTTCAATTTCCGTTCCAGATCTGTTATTTCGGATTTCAATTCCAGATTTCCGGCTTCTCTGGCAATCACGCAGACATAATCCAATCGCAAATCAAAACCAAACAATCTGCATTTTGTCTCTAATTCATCCTCCCTGATACTATCCATGAGCAGGTATTCCAGTAAATCTACCTGTATGGCTTCTCTTCGATCCTGAATCGTATTATAGTGCATAAACTCTACGCCAATCAGTGGCAACATGTACTCTATTGCTGAATAGTCCTGTATTTCAATTTCATCCTCATCCCTTATCCGCAAAACATATCCACAGCTGATATTATTCGTAAGGGTGTTCCATACAGTTGCATTTATTTTCTTGATATTCGTTTCAACAGCGCCGTTATAAATATGCGCGCCCTCTTTAAAATCCCGGTTCATACGCAGTAATGTCTTTTGATCCAAATATTCATTTTCCTCTGCTCCTGTAAGCAGTTTTCCCTCCAGATCCACCAAAACAAATTGTTCACTCATTTCATGCTGCAGAGTTTTGTTCAATTCATAAATATCTCCACCGGTCAAAACAACTTTTGAAAGTTCATTATAGATGCCAAATACATATTTATAGTCATTTTCTTCGTCTAAAAACAGTTTTCTTAAGATAATCGTCTGAACATCAGCAATAGAATATTTATAGGGCATTGTAATAATGGGTATTTCGTATTGTGTAGCAGCTTTTTTCAGCATTGGAGGAACGGCATCGTAAAACCGGTTTATTTTAAAGATAATGCCACTGCAGCCCCTTTCGCAAAGATGCCTTGCCAAAGAATTCACTTTTTCATCAGTAAACTCTTTCAGCAGATATCCTGTTGTCATGATGATCTCACCGTTTCTAAAAAAGCGAATTGTATCCGGATTATCCATGACATGAACACCTTTAATCTCTCTATTTAGAAATTGTTCCCCGCTGATACAGAGCAGTCCGTCCAGTCCCGTTTCTTCCAGAAGCCATTTCATTATCACTTTTCCAGTCATATACTGTAATCTCCCAACGAAAAAACCGCTCTAATCCATGGATCAGAACGGCATTGTCCTTAACTTTTCTTATTACATCTTTATAGTAATCCTATTATACGTTCCTTTTTGAAATGCCGTCAATCTAAATTTACCTGCAAAGTAATTTCTATTAATTTTACAAATTCTCGTTTATACTATATTCTAATTACATAAATCACACAATAGGATGACTAAACTTATGAAAATTTTTAATATGATCTATTACATACTTTGGGGAGATCTGATCACCATTCCCCTGCCGGGTGGCAGTTCTCTGGGATTGTCTCTGCTAATATTGATATTGATACCTTCCGGACTGTATTTTACGATTCGAACCAGGTTTTTACCCTTTAGGCTTTTCCCGGAAATGCTCCGTGTTACTGTAGAAAAGAAAACAGGCTCCACTAAGAATAGCATCTCCGGTGTACAGGCGCTTATCATTTCCACCGCCACAAGAGTCGGCATGGGCAATCTGGTAGGTGTTGTAGCTGCTATTTCTGCAGGTGGTGCCGGTGCTGTTTTCTGGATGTGGGTAATTGCACTCCTTGGCTCCTCTACTGCCTTTATTGAAGGAACTTTAGCCCAACTGTATAAAGAAAAAGATCCTCTCTACGGAGGATATCGTGGCGGTCCGGCATATTATATCCATCATTTTTTTATTAAGGATACTGGTACTCGTAAACATTCGGTTATTGCCACCCTGTTTGCCCTTTCCGGCCTGATCTGCTGGTGTGGCATCAGCCAGGTTATCGGCAATTCAGTTTCCTCTGCTTTCAAAAATGCATTTCAGATTCCACCGATTTATACCACGATTATTCTGGTACTGATTGCTGCTGTTATCGTATTACGAAAAAATGCTACGGTAAAAGTGCTGGATGTTATCGTACCGGTAATGGCCGCCTGTTATTTTGTAATTACTCTTTTTATTATTATAAAAAATGCCGGGCAGCTTCCGGCAGTGTTCCAGCGTATTTTTGCTGAAGCCTTTGGCTTTCGTCAGGCTGTAGCCGGCGGTTTTGGTGCCATCATTATGAATGGTGCCAAAAGAGGGCTGTTCTCTAACGAAGCCGGTTCCGGATCTGCTCCCTGTGCAGCAGCTGCAGCCGATATTGATTATCCGGCAAAAGAAGGTCTGTTACAGGCACTCGGCGTATTTATCGATACGATTGTTATTTGCAGCTGTTCTGCCATGATCATGCTGTTAACCCCTGCAGAATTAACCTCCAGCATGGAAGGAATGGATCTGTTACAGCGTTCCATGCAATATCATATGGGTGAGTTTGGTGTGATTTTCATCGCCGTTATTCTATGGCTATTCAGCTTTTCCACCTTTATTGGCATCTTATTTTATGCCAGATCCAATGTTGCCTATCTGTTTGGAGACAATTGGATTTCGCAGACTTTATATAAAATCCTGGCGTTAGTCATGCTTTTCATTGGCGGACTTGCTGCTTATACGTTTGTCTGGGATCTGGGGGATATCGGCATTGGTTTGATGACTATTTTCAATATGATTGCTTTGATTCCACTTGCCCCCAAAGCAATTGCATCATTACAGGACTATGAAAAACGTAAGCGACAAAATACTCAAAGCAAATAACTATTATCAATCATCCAATTAAAATAGAGCTGTATGCAATGATAAGAATCAACTGCATACAGCTCTATCTATTTTTCAATTCTATTAATTATACTTACTTTATTTTACGTCTGACTTTTTCTTCTTTTGATAAAGCATTCCGCCGGCAGCTAATATTGCTGCCAACATCGCAAGAATAATGTAAACCAAACCGGATTTATTTGTCTCTTCATCCGCTTCTGCAATTTCTTCTGTTGCTTTGTCAGCTTCATCAGCCAGCGCCACATCTTCATCTTTCAATCCGACAATCGCCTTAGCTTCTTCTGTATTGTCATCCTGATCAGAATCTTCTGCTGCTGTATTTTCATTTGTACGGAAAACTTCTGTCCTCTGTACGAAGGATGGCATTTCTGTTACATTCTGTGTCATGTTACTGTTAGCATCTGCAACCAGATTGGATGTTGCAGCAGCAATTACAGAAACTGTAGTATTAACAGAATCTTCTTCATCATCGTCTGAATCCGAGTTATTATTTGTCGTCTGTTCCGGTACTATAATGGTCTCATAAATTAAGACACTTTTTCGGACAGTTTTTAATGAATCTGATATACTAAAATCAGTATGAAAGAAAGGATTCATTGCCATGTCCAGACAAAGAAGAAATTTTAGTGCCAAATTTAAATCAGACCTTGTTATTGAGTTGCTTAAGGGCGAGAAAGATCTCAATACCCTTGCAACCGAAAATAACATCCAACCTAATCTGCTCCGCAACTGGAAGAAAGAATTCCTAAATAATGCGTCTGCTGTGTTTGACGATAAGCGAGAGGAAAACCTCAAAGATAAGCTTGCCGAAGAACGCAAAGAAAAAGCGGAGTATGCCAAAAAGGTTGGTCAGTTAACCATGCAAGTTGACTGGCTCAAAAAAAATTCTGAAGAAGTTTGTGGACCTGACTACGAGAGTAAGTTTAGTCCAAAACCTTTTGACGACTAAAGAATTACCAGCTTCTGTTGGGGCTAAACTACTCGATATTAATCGCACCAGCATCTATTACAAAAGCAATCCGATATCCGAGGAAGGACTTGTGTGCAAAGAGATTATTGATCATATTCATACGGATAATCCGACCTGGGGTGCCAGGCAAATGTCTGCACAGCTCAAAAAGCGAGGCTATCATGTTGGACGCCGCAAAGCACGCCGATATATGAATGAGATGGACATTTATCCAATCTATCCTAAGATGAATCTCTCTAAGCGGATGCAACAGGCTAAGGTGTGTCCTTATCTTCTTTGCAATGCTGTCATAGATGCTCCAAATCAGGCTTGGTCTATTGACATTACATATATTCCAATCAGACACGGTTTTCTGTATCTAACTGCCGTAATCGACTGGTACAGCCGTTGTATCGTTGGCTGGGATGTCGATGATACACTTGACACCAGAATGGTTGTCAACGCTCTTAAAAAGGCATTCAAGGTAGCTAAACCACAGATTCTGAATTCAGATCAAGGTTGTCAATTTACAAGCCAGCAATACATTGACTTTGTAAAACAAAATGGAATTCGTCAGAGCATGGATGGTAAGAGCCGCTGGGCTGATAACATCATGATTGAACGTTGGTTCCGCAGCTTTAAGTATGAAGAGGCTTATCTGACACAGTATAATAATATCAAGGAAGCCAGAACTGCCATTGGACAATATATCCACACTTACAACTTTGAACGATGCCATTCTGCACTCGATTACCAAACACCGGCAGAATGCTACTATCCGGCAATGCTTTTGCCATATGTAGCTTAATGTATATATGGATCTGGGGAGTGTTCCACTATCCTCCCCATGCTCCTTGTCACTTA
>JAQUUX010000118.1 GCA_028693705.1 Lachnospiraceae bacterium
TCCAGCGGGGCTTATTTAAGTGTCTCTACTCTGTTCAACGTCACTCATCATCATTCAGAAAACTGACGGATTGACACTTTAGGAGAAGTTAATCATTTTGAAATAACATTTTGCGGAAACTCAAGAACTAATCATATTGACCTCCATTCCTAGTGTCAGTGCAAAAAATTATTTTTCACATTACCACCAGTACCTTTTATGTGAATATTTTACAATTATTCATATGGTGTATCAATATGTTTTATGTAACATGCATAATTTCGTGTATGAATGGTTAAAATTACGACATGAAATGCAAATATATGTCATCATTGGAATTTTTTATTTAATCGTGAATAATTCCCGGATCGTTTTTACCTGATTTCGGCTGATTGGTATTGCCTTTTTCTCATAATATTTCATCCGCAAAGAATACCCATTATTGTAGCTTGGCAGGATTTCCTCCACAGCGGATAGATTTACCGCAAAACTTTTATGTACCCGGAAGAAATTATGATCCTTTAGTTTCTCCATTAATCCTGTAAGTGGAACTGTCTCTTCATATACATGATCCTTTGTATAAATATGGCAGGTTCGCTGATTAGCTTCCAGAAAAATAACATCATTTATGTCAACCAGAAAAATACGATTCCCTCCATGAATTGCCAGTTTATCAGCTGATAAACCGCTATCTGCCGTATCCTCTTTCTTTTCTTCTAAAAAGCCTCTCTCCTGCAACTTTTGCATGGCTTTTTGGATTCTTTTCAGATCATATGGTTTCAGGATATAGTCTACAGCATCCAGTTCAAAAGCTTCTACAGCATAATCCTGATAGGCTGTTACAAATACGATTCCTGCCTGTGGCTGCTTTTCGCGGATCAAAGACGCCAATACAGTTCCTTTTACATTTCCCAAATTGATATCCAGAAACATTACCTGGAATTTTTCTTTCTCAATCAGATCCCTTGCCGCCTTTGCACTGTCTGCTTCAAAAATGCCGGCCTCCGGATAAATGGAGGATAGTAGAAATACCAATTCACTTCTGGCAGGTCTTTCATCATCTACAACTGCAATATTCATAGTGTCATTCCCTTCTCTGTTCATTCCTGTGTTTCCAGAATACGCTGTTTGGGAATCCGCATAATAATCGTGGTTCCATTCTCATCTGTATCTACGTGCAGCGCAAACTGATCTCCATATATGCTGCGCAGTCTTGCGTCTACATTCAGCATCCCAAATTTTCCGGTTGTGCTGGCATCATAAAAGCCCTGTAAAACTTCTCTGGGAATTCCCGGACCATTATCAGATACTGCTATTCTGATAATATCTTCCGATTCCCACACGCCTTTAACCTGCACAACTCCTGACTCTCTTTTCATAGCTCCATGCTTTACCGCATTTTCCACGATTGGCTGCAGGATCAATGTTGGAACCTCTATTTCCAACTGCTCCGGCATGGAAATTTCCACGTGAAGACGATCTTCAAATCTGGCTTCCTCCAACATCAGGTACGCTTTTACATGTTCTAATTCCTGCTCCAGTGCAATCATATAAGCGTTGCTGGAATTTAATGTATGCCTGAAATAAATGCTCAGAGCCAGTAACAGTTCCCTTGCTTTATCCGGTTTCTCCCTGCAAAAATAGGTGATCGTATTCAAAGAATTAAACAGAAAATGAGGATTGATCTGGGACTGCAATGCCCGAAACTCCGCCTGTTCTCTAAGTTTTTTCTGATGTTCAATCTGTGATAATTCATAATTAGTGGAGAAAAATTTTGCCAATCCCTCTACAAAAGTAACCTCTAGCTCTACCGATTCCACATGTCTCGGGAAAAACAGCACCAGATAGGACCATATTTCATTTCCTCTGGTAAGGGGTGCACCAATTGCCATATGTTTTCCTATTTTATCCACATTGAGTCCGCGTTTTGTATTTACAAAGCAATAATTGTCAGACTCCCCCATATGTGCCAGTAATTCCTCCGGCACCTGCAGATTTGTATCATTTAATGCTGTCTTCTTATCCGGTGCCAGGAAAATAACTCCTGTACAGCTGGAAATACGCTGAATGTTTTCTGAGATTTTTTGAAATCCCTCTGTAGTAATGGTTGTCTTCTGAATATAAGGTAAACTTTGATCTGCAATAATCAATGCCAGTCTGATCTGATCTGCTGCCAAAAGATCCTGTTTGGTAAATACTTCTCTAAATACAGAGAAAAACAGTAACATGCCACAGGAATTCGTCAAGATCATAGGTGCTGCAATGATTTTCACCATTGTAAGCGCCTCTGCAAAGGGTCTGGCTATTGCCAGGATAATCAACATCTGGCATGCTTCTGCAAAAGCCGTTATAGTAAAAAGTGCAAGTGCGTTTAATTTCAGATTTTTCTTTTTACAAAAGATCCAGATACCCGATGCCAGTACGCCTTCAAATAATGTAGAAATGGTACAGGAAACGGAAGTAATACTCTGTGTGTCATATAAAAATCTATGAATTGCTCCTATGATGGCTGCCGTTATGCCAACTGTTGGACCGCCCAGCAAACCTCCCGCCAATACTCCCAATACTCTGGTATTCTGGATTGCTCCATCCACGTGTACTCCTGTACAGGTAGAGAAAATACAAAACAAACCAAAAATAATCCCAAGTGAAAGTCTGTCTGCAAACTGTGACCTGTGTTCTTCCGAGATCACACTCTTCACAAAAGGAACCTTTGTTAAAATCGTAGCAATCAAAACCAGCAAACTGATATTGATGATCAGACTACCAAATAAGCTCAAGGACATTTTCTACTCCGTTTCTGCCATAAAAGCTGTAAAACTGGATTTAATACGGTTTCAGTATAGCTCTTTTTTGGGCTTTTCTCAAATACATCTGCCAGTCTATGGACATTCTATGATAAAATATCGTTGGTTGGATAAATAACGTATTAGAGGTATGATTTTATGAAAAAAGAACGAATTCTCTGGCTGGACGGTCTCAAAGGCCTAGCCTGCCTGTTAGTGTTTACACATCATTTTATGCTGGCATTCTTTAAGTCCTCCTACTTTGGTGAGGAAATGCCTTCCATGACAGCTTCACATATTGATACATTGCTCTCATATGAGCCTTACGGAGTTCTGATCAATGGCAACTTCTGGGTCTGCGTCTTTTTGGTAATCTCTGCTTTTTTACTCAGCAGTCAAATTTTCCGCATGACCGGTAATTCAGCCGAAACAGGAGAGAATAACTTTGTCCACCATCTTTCAGCCATGCTGTTAAAAAGATACCCCAGACTGATGCTGCCGGCTGCTTTTGTAGGAATTGCCAATTATTTTCTGATTATCCTATTGGATATGTGCCACGGAAATTATCTGGAGATCAAAAGCGCACTGGGCTTTAAAGATCTTCTGCTACACTGCTTTGTTACCATGTGGACCACAACAGATTCATCTGTTCTAGGACCCTTCTGGATGCTTCATGTACTCCTGTTTGGTTCTTACCTTGCTATCCTGTTGGCGCTCTTAGCCGGAAAAGACAGGAAACATATGTTACCGGTTTACCTGCTCTTACTTTATGTTTTGGGAACCATCAACCATTATTATACCGGGGTAGTACTGGGCGTATTATTTGCCTGGTTTCTGGAAAGAGATCCTTTTCATTTATTACAAAAAACATTTTTCCCCCACTGGCAGACCATTACCGGTGTCCTTCTTTTATTTGCCGGACTTTACTTAGGCGGTTATCCATCTTATGTACAGCCCATGAACTTTTA
Organism: Lachnospiraceae bacterium; assembly: GCA_028693705.1. GTDB lineage: Bacteria > Bacillota > Clostridia > Lachnospirales > Lachnospiraceae > JAQUUX01. Next base: position 3,734 of record JAQUUX010000118.1, read on the forward strand.
CCGTCATTTTGGATTTTATGTTCACAGAGTCGTAGATGCCTATCAGATCATCCACTGCTTCGGTGCCGTATGCCTGCTGGCAGGTCTGTTTCTTTGGTCTGCACCCGGCAAAGTGCTTTCTACCGGTATATTCCAGCAGCTTGGAAAAATTTCTTTTAGCATATATCTGCTCCACATCATGGTCATTCAGTATATTGGTTATTATCTTATGGATACTTTGATGGAGATAACCGGTAATTATTCTCTAACCGGTATCATCGTATATTTGATACTCCTGAGCATTCTTGTCCTTGTATCTGCACTTTTTCATGGCTCCATTGAAAGATGCTGTGATAAAATCTGCAGTCAAATTAAATAATGCTTATTTTGTGATGGTATATCCTATGACCTCTCCTTCGCTGTATCCGCAGGAATAACCCGTATAGGAATAGGGTCTCTCCACTGTATTGGATCCTCTTTTGAAATAATAACCGGTAAAGCTGGCATCATCATTCAAAACAGCATCGCAGTCCCTGCAGACAAATTTCAGTCCCCAGGTAGAAGTAGTACCATCCGGATTACTCCAATAGAAATGCGTAGAACAGTGTTCTTCCCAGCTGTTACAAGCCTGACAGGTACATATGATACCACCTTCCGGACCTGTCCAATGAGCTACCGAAACACCTGTAATGGTTCCCTTACAGCCATCCACATGATTGTGTCTGATCTCTTCCACCTTCATATCAGTTGGTGCCTGCGCTGCCATTCCGTCTGCATAACCGGCAGCATAACCACTCTCATATCCTGCCGCCTGTCCTTCATTAAAACCGGCAGTATGACCTTCACCAAATCCTGTACTGGCACCCTCTGCGTAGGAATCGTTTTTCACCTTTTCGTATAATGCCCTGATATGATCATCAATCACTTTGAATTCTGATGCTGCATCCGTAGGAATTGCAAAGTCAGTAAGCGTGGATGCCAGCATTGCTTTGCCGCTACTGACAGATTGAAAACACGAATTTACCTTTTCTTCCTGGGCATTGATTCGTTCTTCCTGTCCTTTCAGTTTTTCCTCCTGACTGTTGATTTTTCCATCATGAGCATCCAGTCTGCTTTTGTTCTCCTGCACCTGCGCAGCCAGTCTGTTATTTTCTTCTCCCTGGTGTTTCTCGATTCCATTTATTTTTTCTTCCAATGTTTTTGCTTTTTCATCGCACCAATGCCGCAATTGATCGATTTCAGTCTTTAGAGATGTATCTGTATTTACCAGTGAATTGATCTGATCTGTTACAGACAGTATGTTATTTTTAATGGTCTCTGTAAAAGAAAAATGCTCCTGCCTGATGCTTTCCTGGAATATTTTCAAATCTGTTAATTTCTCTCCATAATGTTCTTCCAGCTTTTGGATAATCAGCGTAGATAATGCTTCACTTTGTTTTTCAGAAAGAGAAAGTCCATTTTCCATAATGTCCTCTTTAACGCCCTTAGTCAGCGTTTCCAAGTCTAGCTTTTCTCCTGCTCCCAGCCTTTTCTCCATGCCGACTGTTACGCTTTCCGTAAGCATCTCCAATTCTTCTTCCGATAAATTGTGAGCCTTTTCACCGGCTCCTTTTAATTCACTCTGTAAAATTCCGGCTATCTGTTCCTTTAGCCGGTCATGATCTGTTGCTGATGCCAGTTGCCTGCTTTGACGAATATTGACGCCCAGTACTGCCACAATAAGTATCATGACAAGACCTGCCATCGCTGCGATTAGAATGTTTCTGAGATTTTCCATAGATAAATTTCTCCTTTCAGAAATGAGATAAGATGAGACATTTCCCGGTACCGGAACGGTACACTAATGATTTTATTGCCGAAATGCCAATTGAAATGTTAGAATTGTGAGGTACATAATACCCCATTAGAAATGTTCCGTCAAGAACACTTGCACTTGAGTTTCCGCAGATTTATCCACAAGCTCCTGATTTTATCAGCATTGTAATGAACAACTTTAAAAAAATGCCCAAAATATAAGGAATCTCATTCCTTTTTGATGTAAAATTAAGCTACCAAACA
>JAQUUX010000119.1 GCA_028693705.1 Lachnospiraceae bacterium
TGCTTGCGAAGAATCACTTGTGATTCCAATGCGAAATTATAGAAAAACTTAAACTTCGTATTTTGAAGTTTTAGATTTTCTTTTCGCAATTTTACATAACTCCAAAGATAGCCATAAAGGTTCCGGCCGCTACTGCAGTACCGATAACACCTGCTACGTTTGGTCCCATTGCATGCATAAGCAGGAAGTTTGTAGGGTCTGCTTCTGCACCAACTTTTTGTGATACTCTTGCTGCCATAGGAACGGCTGATACACCAGCCGAACCAATCAGTGGATTTACTCCGCCATGTGTTATTGAACACATTAATTTACCAAATAATACACCGGCTGCTGTACCGAAGCAGAATGCAAGTAAACCTAAAACAACGATTTTAATCGTAGCCATATTTAAGAATGCTTCTGCACTTGTAGTCGCACCTACGGATGTACCAAGTAAGATAACTACAATGTACATCAATGCATTTGATGCAGTATCTGTAAGTTGTCTAACAACTCCTGATTCTCTAAATAAGTTACCAAGCATAAGCATACCAACCAATGGTGCTGTTGTAGGAAGAATTAAACATACAACGATGGTAACAATAATTGGGAATAAGATTTTCTCAAGTTTGGATACTGGACGTAACTGACCCATTTTGATTTTTCTTTCTTTTTCCGTTGTTAATAATTTCATAATAGGTGGCTGAATAATTGGAACCAGTGACATATAAGAATATGCCGCTACTGCGATAGGTCCAAGGATACTTGTCTGTCCCAATTTTCCTGCAAGGAAAATGGAAGTAGGACCATCAGCACCACCAATGATAGAAACTGCTGCTGCTGCTTTATCATTAAATCCAAGAGCAATAGCACCGAAGTATGCTGCGAAGATACCAAACTGAGCTGCTGCACCTAATAAGAAACTTTTTGGATTGGCAATTAAAGGACCAAAGTCTGTCATTGCACCAACACCCATGAAGATAAGTGATGGTAAAATTGCCCATTCATCCAAAACATAGAAATAATAAAGTAAACCGCCAACACCATTTGCAGAATCTGCTGCATGAAGCATGATGTCTGGATAAATGTTTACAAGTAGCATACCAAAAGCAATAGGAACTAAAAGTAAAGGTTCATATTCTTTTGCGATAGCTAAGTATAGAAATAAGCAAGCTACAGCTATCATTACATAATTTCCCCAAGTAAGATTGAAGAAAGCTGTCTGATGCAATAGGTTACCTAATGTATTTGCTACATAAGACATTTTGTTGACCTCCCATGATTATTGTTTTGGGAACTGTTCTCCCGCTGTGATTATTCACTTTCGCACTAGTTCAAAGATGCAAGTAAAGCACCTGCTTCAACAGGATCACCAACAGCTACGTCAATGCTAGCTACTGTACCATCTTGTGGTGCAACAACCGGAATTTCCATCTTCATTGCTTCAAGAATAACAACTGGGTCACCAGCTTTAACAGCCTGTCCTACGCTTGCTTCTAATTTAAATACTTTACCTGCTGCTCCTGCTTCGATTTTGACACTTCCTGTTCCACCTGTTTTTACTGCTGGAGCTGCTGCTTTAGGAGCTGCCTTTGGTGCTGCTTTAGGAGCTGCTGTTGTTGCGCCTGTAGCTGCGCCTTCTTCTACTACTACATCATATACGTTGCCATTAACGGTAATTGTATAATTTTTCATTTTGAATCCTCCTATGAATTGAGTTTTATATACTTATCTTTATCTTCTACTTGCTTTTCTAATAGAGCGAACTACAAATCCGTCTGTAGAAACAGCTCCTTCGCTTGCTGCAATAGCTGCTGCGATAACTGCTACTAATTCCGAATCATCTGAAAGCTCTTCATTTTCAATAATTTGTGCAATTGTATTATCAACTGCTGCTGTCTTTGCATCTTCTGCTTTGTTTTTCTTAGAAAATGCATCTTGAATCTTTGGAATAAAGGTAAAGCATGAAATAATTAAACTGATAAGAATTAAAACAGCAAATACAGTTCCCATACCCATCAGGGTATTTAAAGCTGCTTTTTCCATTTTTTCAGCAAAAGAGTACTGTGCATTGATTACAATGCTGGTTGCGTTTAAGTTCTTATCAAAAATAAATTCAAGCTCTGCATCATGTTTTTCGCCTTTTACAAGCATTTTAACATCTAAAGAGTCTGTATCAGCTTCAAAGGTATAGCTCTTTACGTCTGACAACGCACCGATTTCATCTTGTGCAGTTGCATAAGATGATAATGCAGATGCTAATACATCACCTTTAATTTTAATGTTATATTGTTTGAACATTGATTCAACACTGGCAAGTTCATCCTCGTCCATGTTTGTAAGCTGGTCTGCAACATCTGCTGCATTGTCCATACATACATTACTATATAACATAGTACATAAGGATTCTATTTCTGCCTGTTCATAACTCATAACTTCTTTTTTGGTTCCACATGCTGTTAATCCAAAGATACAGGTAATCATTAATAAAACTGTTAAGAATTTTTTCATATCAAAATCACCCTTTCTAAATCGTGCCGTGTTTTTTGCTTGGACGATCTTCTCTCTTTGTAAACAACATTTCAAAAGCACCGATTACATACTTTCTGGTATCTGCTGCTTCAATAATTTGATCTACATATCCTCTCTTAGCTGCGCTTGTTACACTTGTCTGAAGTGCTGCATATTCAGCTGCCTTTTCATCAATTACGTCAGAGCCTTGTCCTTCGTACATAATCATTGCTGCTTTTTTCGCATCCATAGAACCGATTTCTGCATCAGGCCAAGCCATAGTAATATCAGCACCAATTGCCTTTGAGTTCATAGCAACATAAGCACTTCCGTAAGCTTTTCCAATAATAACGTTTACTTTAGGTACTGTAGCATTTGCAAATGCATATGTAAGGCGTGCTACTGCTGCAGCAATTCCTTTTTCTGAACATTTGGTTGCTTCAAAGCCTTTTACATTTGTAAGTGATAATACAGGGATTTCAAATGCATCACAGAAGGTAATAAAGTCTGCAGCTTTTTTACATCCTTTTACAGATAAAACTGCATCATATTTGTCTGTTACTTCGCCGTCTGCATTGTATACTTCTGTACGGTTTGCAACAGCTCCAACAGTAACACCATTTAATTTAATGAATCCAGTCACCATATCTTTTGCATAGTTTTCTTTTACTTCGAAGAATACACTGTCATCTGAAATGGTAGAAAGTGCAATTGAAGTATCTCCTACACAGTTTGCAAGCTCTGCACTAGCTCTGTTTAAATCATCTGTACATTCATCAAAAGCTCCATCATCTTCATTGCTTGCAGGAAGTAAATCAACTAATTGTCTGATTTGAGTCATAATTGTTGCTTCGTCAGCTACAACATCTACGATACCACTTGTTTCACTCTGGTATGCTGCAGAAGATGTATCACATTTTGAAATTTCATTTCCGTCTAAGGTATTAGGCGCATTTACAAATAATTTTGCTTTGCTGCTTTCCATAAACGTAAAGTCTGTTAAAGTAGGAATGATCGCCAGTCCACCACCACATGTGCCAAAGATGGCTGTGATTTGAGGAATAACTCCCGATGCCATAGTCTGTTTTAAATAAATCTGACCAAAACCATTTAAAGCATCTGTTGCTTCCTGTAATCTAAGTCCGGCAGATTCGATAAGACCGATAACTGGTGCACCTGTCTTAAGTGCCAGGTCATAGAGATTAGCAATTTTTTTCGCGTGCATTTCGCCTACAGAACCATTTAAGACGCTAACGTCCTGGCTGTAAACATAAACGAGATTGCCATCAATAACTCCGTATCCGGTTACAACACCATCAGCTGGAGTTTCATTTTGTTTCATATTAAAATCAGTTGTTCTTGCAGATACAAGTGCCCCGATCTCAACGAAACTGTTTTCATCGAGCAAAGATGCTATTCTTTGACTCGCCAAGCTTGTTGAAGTAGTACTCATTTTTAGCCCTCCATTTTATATTAAAATAAAAAATAACTTATTCTACGAAAACTTTTTGCGTGCTGCATATTTGCTATGTTTTCGCGTACCTAAAGGATTATAACACGTAATTTAGAAAATGCCTAGCTTATTTTTGTAAATTTTAGCAAAGTTTTTGCGCGTTTTTCCTAGTCAAATTTTCGTACAAAATCCGCATACCAGCATATTATTTCCTGAATCCGAACTAATTCTGATTCCTTACTGACCTTTCTCCACATTTCCTTATACTGCTGGAAATACCATTCCAGCGCCTGCGCAGCATCCTCCGGCAGCATAGCCGCACGGTTTGCCCCCTTATAATAGAAGCTGTCAATGGTTGCTCCTATGATATTCCAGCAGCGTATTCCCTGTATTGCATTCAGATATGGAATCATCACTTCTCTTCTGTCTGTTTTCATTTCTTTTAGATGACGATACAGTTCTTCTTCAATTTCTTTCAAACGTTTGTTGTATGTAGTGGCCTTTTCAACCGGCTGTTCTTTAAAATATGTTTGCAGTTCTTCTTTTGCCATCCCCTTCATCGTCTTCTCACGATAATTGACGATTGCATACCACGGAAAGGCAGTTAACGCGGACGCTTCACTTATTAATGCCACAAAAGTCTCTGTTGTATCTCCATATTCCAACTGCGAAATCTGTCTGTTTATTTCTTCTCTTTTTTCCTGTTGATTATTCCATGAAAAAGCTGCTCCATAAATCAGTCCAACCGTTGAAAATTCTGGATTATTCACATGCCCCAAATCACCCCAGTCCGTATTCAGCACGCCAATCGCATCATATTCATTTGCATATCTGCACATACGCGCAATATTCTCATAGGAATCTTCCATACGATTTATCAGTTGATTCCAGCCGGTTACTCCCGGGCAGACATACTGTGTGGCTCCGGCTTTTGCCAGAGCCTGCGTGTCATCAGCTGTCTGCATGGGAGCATACCCCCAGTTTAAGCAAATGGTTTCCCTCGGAAGTTCCTTAATTGCTTCTGGAAACCGACTGATAATATCTCCCCAAAACATGGGTATATGTTCTTTTTCAATGACATACTCACATAATTTTTTCACATAGGACATATAGAGTTCCTTTACCCCATTTTCTTCCCCTGCATACTCTTTATTTTTCCCTTTTCCAAGGTCAAACGTTTCGTCTGCACATATATTAAAATGTCTGGAGGAAAACAATGGCATAAATTCGTTTATTAATTTTTTCACAAATAGAAAACTTTCTTCACGCCTGACATCAATGGTATGATGCGCCATTCTGTCAATCATGGAAAACGATGCCTTATCAGAATCTTCCATTTCACACAGACCTGCATACGTACGCGTACTTAAAATCTTATACATATGTCCAAAACTGGCAAGAGATGGAATCAGCTCTATATTATGCTCCCTGCAGTATGCATCCAGTTCCATAATCTCCTCTGGTAAAAGGGGGGTATCATCACGCCATATTTCTGATAATCCCCGAAACAGATAAGTATGTTCTATATATAATTGCAACTGATTCAACTTATAATAGCTCATCTTATCCACTAATTTTTTAAGGCTCTTAAGCGTTGGTACTCTGCCTCTGGTTACATCATGATAAAATCCCCTGTTTTCAATCTGTGGATAGTCCCTGATAACGGTTCCCGGTATCATAAGTCCTTCCT
>JAQUUX010000046.1 GCA_028693705.1 Lachnospiraceae bacterium
TATACTCTTAATCATAGAAAGCTCCTTCTCTTGTATTAGATTTTTTCTTCGTCGTTAAAATCATAACACAAGATTGGAGCTTTCTTCTTTTGTCTATTTAATTTTCCTACAAAAACTTTACACTAGCCTTTGCATCATTAATTACATCATTAATTTACTAAAACTCGCGCATTAATTTACCACGGTGTCCACACCAACTGAATCCATTTTTTCAATGGAAAGAGCTTCAATATAATAAAACGGACCTCCAATGGCATCATCTCCGCTTCTTAAAATACCGGTTACCCGTATCCAGTCTTGTCCGGATACATATTGGGACATATCTTCATCTGTGAGAAACTCAAAATCCACATAGCCCCCCTGGCAATAGGGGCAGGTCGGTCCATACCTGCCGATAAAATCATAAGGTGCAAAGTCGTTGATATAATACCCTTCAATTTCCACAACTTTACCTGCATAGGTATTAAAATTCAAATACCAGTCGTTAATCTGTGTTGCATAGAACTGGTCACCTACAGTGATATCTACTGTTCCATCATAGGCTGCTTTATCTGCCTCTATATTACAGCTATAGGTAGCATTCTCTTTTACGATAGCGGTGGTATTATCTTCTGTACTATCCTCCTCAGTCTGATTAACAGCATAGGATATCTGTCTGCCACAGCCGGTAAGCAGACCTGACAATACCAGACAGATGATTGCAAACTGCATAACGCTTTGTCGTCTCTCCTTTAGCGCCTCTATTACTGCCAGCAAAACAAATACCAGCATATTTGCAATTACAATGCTGGCGCCTGTAGGTGTGGAGTACTCGTAAGAAACATAGATTCCTGCTACAAAACACAATACTGAGATTCCGGCAGAACAAAAAATAACAGATTTAAATCTTCTGCATACCCGCATGGCACTTAAAGAAGGAAATACAATCAGGCTGGAAATCAGAAGTGTGCCCATCATTCGCATTCCCAGTACAACTGTAATTGCTGTCAAAAACGCAATCAGCATATTGTAAAGGTCACTTCTCGTTCCAATTGCTTTGGCAAAATTTTCATCAAATGTGACTGCAAAGATTCTTGGATAAAATAATAAAAACAAAAGAATTACAATTATTGACAGACCAATCGAAATTATCACATCACTTTTACTCATGGCAAGTATGCTTCCAAACATATAATTACACACGTCTGTATTCATTCCGGTTGTCAAAGATACAGTCATAACGCCTATTGCAAGAGACCCGCTGCACATTAAAGCGGTTGCCGCATCACCTTTGATTTTACTGTTTTCGTTCATTCGCAATAACAGAAATGCAGCCAGAACACAGACCGGAATGGATACCATAAGAGGAGCTGCATTCATGGCATATGCTACGGCCAGTGCTGCGAACCCTACATGTGATAAACCATCTCCTATCATGGAATAGCGTTTTAATACCAGACTTGAACCAAGCAGGGAAGCACACAACGAGACCAGTATTCCCACTACCATGGCTCTTACCATAAAGGGATAGGAAATCATCTCCATAAATGTATTAAACATCTGTCTCACCTCCTGCTATAAATCTTCTGCCCAGTGTACTGTTCTTATATTCCTCTACAGTACCGAAGAACAGCTGCTTTTCTCCCAGCTGCAGCACATGACTTGCATAGCCAATCGCGCTCTTCACATCGTGAGAAACCATGATAATCGTAATTCCATCCTTTTGGTTCAGTTCTCGTATAAGTTCATACAATTCGTTAGACGCTACCGGATCCAATCCCGTAATCGGCTCATCCAATAGCAGCAGCTTTTTCGTTGCAGCCAATGCTCTTGCTAAAAGTACTCTTTGCTGTTGCCCTCCTGATAAATTTCTGTAACAGGTATTTTTCAAATGGATGATTCCCAGCTTTTCAAGCTGTTCTAATGCCACATTTTTATCTTCTTTTCCATAATAAGGTCTGTATTTTAAATGATTCAGTCTTCCCGATATCACCACCTCATAGACACTGGCCGGGAAGTCCTTCTGTACCTGCGTCTGCTGTGGCAGATACCCAATCTCATCCGGTGAAAAGCCATCCCCTGTCAGGATGGCTCCCGAGGATGGTTTTTTCAACTGTAACAATCCTTTTACCAGCGTACTTTTCCCTGCACCATTTTCGCCCACGATGCAAAGATAATTCCCCTTTTCAACTTCAAATTGCACATCTGATAACACGGTTCTTCCCTCATAAGAAAAGGAGACATTCTGACAGGTTAACAGGCTCATGTTAATTCAATGCCTCCTTCAGTTTTTGCACATTTTGTTCCATTAGATCCAGATATGTAACGCTTTTGTCAAAATCATCCTTTGTCACATTGTGTACCGCATTTAATAATTCGCTTTTGGCTCCCGTTGCCTCACAGATGGAATCACATACTTTTTCATTTGACAGTTCAATATGAAATACAACCGGAATCTGATCCTGTTTTACTTTTTCCGTCAGAAAAGCAATAGTTGCTGCGCTTGGCTCCGTATCTGTTGAACAGCCGGGAAATGCTGCATAATAAGTTAAACCATATGTATCTGCAAAATAACGGAATGGGAAACGGTCTCCCACGATAATTTCTTTACGCTTTCCATTTTCTACCACCTGTCTGAATTCCCGATCCAGATTTTCCAACTTTGCAATATAGTCTGTCGTGTTGTTCCGGTAATATTCTTCATTTACCGGGTCCAGCTCACACAACGCATCACACAGCTTTTGTACAATAAGCATAGTATTTTTCGGTGATGTCCATACATGCTCGTCGTATTCTACTTCTTCCTGTTCTGCCGACTCTGTTTCATTCTCTTCGATACCAGTTTTCTCTGATGCCGGTTCTTCCTCTTTTTCCGGTGTCATCCCTTCTGTTACTTCTTCCTCCACCAGATCCACACAGTCCATTAAAGTTACAATTTTCTTCTCACCAGTATCAACAGAATCCAAAATGGTTTCTACCCAGGCATCTGAATCTCCGCCCACATATACAAACAGGTCCGAAGCATCCACTTCCTTAATATCCTTTGGGGTCGGCTCGAAGCTATGGCTTTCTGCTCCGGGTGTCATTAACATGGTAAGGTTAATATGTTCCCCGCCGATCTGACGAAGAAAATCGTATTCCGGAAAGATCGTAGCTACTACATTCAGCTTCTCTACTGTACTCTTATCATCTGGCAAACTATTCTTCTCTACATCTGCACAGCCACTTAAAGCCACTATCATACCGACAGTCGCCAGGATCATTGCAATTACGCTATTTAATTTTTTCATAAAAATAAAACCTCCAAATCACATACGAATACCCAATAACAATATTTTGGGCACAACAAAAAGAAAGCCTTTCAGCTCTCAAAAGTCACCGTTTTCGCTGTGATTCAATCGTCCATTCTTACCTTATCCAATATGAGATTGTGCTCCTGAAAAGAGCAAAAGAAAGTGGTACTGATTTGTTTTATATATACCACCATAAAGATACTGCATGCTGATGCGGCAGCAAAAGCACTACACTGCCTGGTCAATTGTTCTGCAATCTGTAATTCATGGCAGACAGGACAATCCTGCCCGCTACATTCATGAAGCTCATGTGTTGCTTCAAAACTGACCAGATACAGCATCAGAAATAACATACCAAAAGAAAGAAGGAGTGCCAGGTGTCTTACTATTTTCTTATTCTGATACATACGCACTCCCCTCCTTCTATCATTTCATAATTGAGAATGATTCTCTAATTTACCACAACTCAGCCAGCTCATAGATCAGCTTCTCGGTCTTTTCCCAGCCAAGACAAGGATCGGTAATGGATTTACCATATACCCCATCTCCAATTTTCTGGCATCCGTCTTCGATATAGCTTTCGATCATCAGACCCTTTACCAGCTTATGCACATCCTCTGAAACCTTACAGCTATGCATAACATCCTTGCTGATTCGGATCTGTTCTTCAAACTTTTTGTCCGAATTAGAATGGTTAGTATCTACAATCACACCGGGATTTTTCAGATCTCTTTCTGCATAGGAATCCAATAAATGCTGCAGATCCTCGTAATGATAATTAGGTATATTCCGGCCAAACTTGTCCACATAACCTCTTAAAATAGCATGTGCCAGTTCATTTCCCTTTGTCTTTACTTCCCAGCTGCGATACTCAAATACATGACTGCTCTGCGCTGCTGTGATGGAATTCATCATAACTGCAATGTCACCGCCGGTGGGGTTTTTCATACCTACAGGGATCCCCACACCACTGGCAGTTAACCTGTGCTGCTGATTTTCCACAGAGCGGGCTCCGACAGCCACATAAGACAGCAAATCAGACAGATACTGATGATTTTCCGGGTACAGCATTTCATCTGCACAGGTAAACCCTGTTTCCTGTACCGCACGGCTATGAAGATCACGAATGGCAATGATACCCTTTAACATATCTTCTTTTTTCTCCGGGTCAGGCTGATGCAGCATGCCCTTGTAGCCAAGACCAACCGTTCGCGGCTTATTAGTATAGATTCTGGGAATCATGAAAATCTTGTCCTGTACCTTGTCCTGCACCTTACGCAGTCTGGAAATGTAGTCAATAACTGCATCCTCATGATCTGCGGAACAGGGTCCGATAACTAATAGTAATTTATCTGATTTTCCTTCAAAAATATCTTTGATTTCCTGGTCACGTTCTATTTTAACCTGTTTTGTTTTTTCACTGATGGGAAACTCTTCCTTCAGCTCCTGGGCTGTAGGCAATTTCCGTAAAAATTCCATTTCCATTTCCATATTTCCACACTCCTCAAATAATCCCTTATTCTTACAAGAATAGATAATAATAGTTTTCGGGAGTGAAGTCAACGCTTTTTCGCTTTAAAGTGGAAAATTTTTCATTTTGTATATAAAAATGGTCAAAACATGTAACAATTACTATGTTACAGCAATAATGCCAGTGTACCGGCCACGATAAGAGCCAGTCCCAATCCTGATTTCAAAGACAGCTTCTCCTTAAATACAAAATAAGAGAATACAATAGTCACCAGGATACTTAATTTATCAATAGGCACTACCACACTGGCAGGTCCTGTCTGCAATGCTCTGTAATAGCACAACCAGGAAGCCCCGGTTGCAATCCCTGACAGAAACAGAAAAACCCAGCTGTTTTTATCAATCGTCTTAATCGTATTCTGTTTTCCGGTAACAAATACCACAACCCATGCCATGATCAATACAACGATGGTACGGATGGCAGTACCCAGATTGGAATTGATATCCTGGATACCGATTTTGCCAAGGATAGAAGTTAGACTGGCAAATACCGCAGAACCCAGGGCATAAAAAAGCCACGCACTGCTTTCCTTTTTCTCAGTTGCATTGTTTCCAGTATCTTTTTTCTGGATCATCAGATAAGTACCAATAGCAATCAATACCATTGCTACAAACTTGATAACCGTAATCTGCTCTCCCAGAAAAACAAATGCCAGAATCATGGTAAGTATGGTGCTGGATTTATCAATAGGTGTTACCTTATTAACATTGCCAATCTGTAAAGCCTTAAAATAGCAAAGCCAGGAGGCACCTGTAGACAGACCGGATAATACCAGGAAAAGCATGGTCTTTCCGGTGATACTGTTTAGTCCGTTCTGCGCACCCACTATAAATATCATGATCCATGAAAATATCAATACCACAATGGTACGAAGTGCTGTCGCCACATTGGAATCTGTATTCTTAATACCACATTTTGCCAGAATTGCTGTCAGCCCTGCAAAAATGGCTGATCCGAAAGCAAATAAAATCCACATAAAAATTTCCCCCCGATAAGTATTATAATTGGTAAATGAATACCATGACAGGCATTGTAATAATGCACAGTAAGGTGGTAATTACATTGATTACACTGGCATAATCTGCATCCTGTCCGTAGACCTGTGCCATCTGTGTGACAGTGGAAGCTGAAGGTGTCATAGTTGCCAGTAATGTAACCAACAGTATTTCCCTGCCGTTTTCCACCAGACCTGCCATTCCACTGTATTTTAAGAAAATAACAGTAAGGAAAGGTACTGCCAGAAGACGCAGTATTGTAATGAGCCATACCCTGCGATATTGCGTAAATTTAGAGAATTGCATCTCGCCAATCAGCATGCCTGTAACCAGCATCGCAATAGGCCCTACCATATCCCCCAAAGATTTCACTGCATCCTGTACCGGTGCCGGAAAACGTAAACCGGTCAATAACAGGATAACTCCAAAAAATATACTGATCATATTGATATTGGTAATAATTTCACGAATATCAAATTTGTGATTTCCACATAAAATTGCCTTACCATGACTAAAGAGCAAAAACAATTGCACTGCAATAAATGCACTGGTATAGATCACCCATTCCGGACCCAATATTGCATATACCAGCGGAATAATCAAATTACCTGAATTGGAATACATCGCGGAAACAGACTCTACCCCATCCAAATGAAATAAAAATTTGAAAATCCAAAATAAGATAAATAACCCGATATGAATTAAAATTGCTGCTGCAAATGCCAGGAATAATCCATCTCTCACCTGTTCTGTAAAGTCTACCTGAAAGGCAGATAAAATATTGCAGGGCATGGCCAGATACAGCGCAATACGTGAAAGAACCTTACTGTCCTCTCCCTTTAAACATTTCATTTTCACAAGGACAAAGCCTGCCGCAAGGATCAGGCATAGAGAAATTATTTTTTCCATTAATAATATACTTATCATATGTACAACTCCATTTCCCCCTTATTCTACGTTTCATGTCCTTACCCGTCAATGAAAATCTGATATACTTTTTTCTTTTGTATTTTCATGCATCCAGCGTTTTCCTGAAAGTCGAACAAGAAATAATACACCTCGCACACACAGCTCTATGCACATGGCAATCCACACCCCTCGAAGTCCCATTCGCGGAGCCAGAAATGCCGACAAAGGAATTCTTACAAACCACATACTGCAAAAATTCAAACAGCTGGGTACAAAAGTATCTCCTGCTCCCCTGAAAACACCGGAAGCAACAATGGAGGCTGCATACATAGGCTCTGCAAAAGCCTCTATCCTAAGAATTTCTGTCCCCAATGCTCTGATCTCCGGATCCGGTGAAATCATACCGATCATCTGCGGTGCAAATACATACATCAGTCCCCCGCTAACTGCCATAACCACCATACCAAGTAATGTTGTCAGCCAGCCCAACCGTTTCGTCAAGTCCTGTCTCTTAGCACCAATTCCCTGTCCAATCAACGTGGTTGCGGCTGTTCCGATTCCGTATCCCGGCATATAGCAAAGACTCTCTGCTGTTACAGAAAAGGAGTTGGCTGCAATGGCAATTGTTCCAAGCGGGGACACAATTCTCGTTGCCATAATCTGTGCGCCACACATAATAACCTGCTCAAAACCGACAGGTACGGCAATCTTTCCCGCTCGTTTTAATTCAGCAATAGAAAAGTGAAGTTTCTCACTCCGCCTTAAATGCAGTGTCGATGAGCGAACCAGCAAAAAAGACAACATGAATAGCATAATAACTGCTTCTGCAAGAGCCGTACCAAGTGCTGCTCCCATGACCCCCAAGCCAGCTCCCGGTATCCATATAGAAAATCCAGCCACGGCAATCATTTGACTCGGGAAGATTAATACTGCGTTAAATACCACATCCAGTCCGCACATAATCACATGCAAAATACTGGGCACTTTCATATTTCCACTGCATTGTAACATTCCTCCTGCTGCAGTATTCAGCTGATGAATCGGCAGATAACAGGAGAAAATCATAAAATAAACCGATGCATTTTGGGTAATTTCGTCTTTCCCACCAAGCCACACCGGTAACGCTGCACTTATTGCCACACCCGCCATCAATAAAAGTGTACTAAAAATAAGCACTGCCACCAAACCCTGGCGGACAATGCCTCTTGCCTCTTTTTCTTTTCCGGCTCCAATGAACTGGGCTACCTGTACCGTAAAACCAATGCTGGCGGCGGAACATAGTCCTCCCATCAGCCAGGTGCTCGAAGCCACCAGACCAATGGATGCAGAATCATTTGCACCCAGTCTGCCCACCATGGATGCATCAATATACTGCATCACAATCGCTGACAGCTGCGCCATGATCGCCGGAATACTCAGTTGAATTGTTAATAGCAGCTGGCTGCGGAAAGAAAGTTTCTCTCCACTTCTCAGCTGCCCTAATAGATTACTTTTCATGTGAAATATCACTTCCAAAATACTTTTCGGAAATCTCAGCCAGTGTGCCGTCTGCTCTTAACTCTTCAATTGCCTGATTAATAGCAGCCCGTAAACTTTCTGTTTCAGCACCCCTGCGAAGTGGAATACAAACTTCTGAAGCGTCATCGGTCAATGCTACGATTTCCAATGCAGCATCGGGATGTACATTCATATAATCATAAAAGGAAACATCTGCATTCAAAGTCGCATCTGCTCTGCCAGCCAATACCATATTAATGGTTTCATCCAGTGAATCCACACCTGTTGCTGTTGCGCCATAGCTTTCTGCCAATGTCATATAGGTGCTGGCAATACTGTTGGCTGTTGTCTTTCCATCCAAATTTTCAAAACTCTTAATATCCTCATTATCGTCCCTGACAA
Source organism: Lachnospiraceae bacterium (assembly GCA_028693705.1). Lineage (GTDB taxonomy): Bacteria > Bacillota > Clostridia > Lachnospirales > Lachnospiraceae > JAQUUX01. The sequence goes on from JAQUUX010000046.1 coordinate 8,607, forward strand.
TCAAAGCAGTGTGAATATAACAATAAGGTTCTGTAAAATCGTATTTTTCAGCCCTCTCATCTGTTACCTCTACGCCATTTACTACCATATCATAACGCCCCGAATCAAGTCCAGCAAAAAGTCCATCCCATTCACCTTCTACAAACTCAGCTTCCACACCAAGCCTTTCAGCAATATTCTGTGCTACTTCCACATCATAGCCTACCAGTTCATTTGATTCATCATGGTAAGTCCAGGGTGCCCATGTGCCTTCCATCGCAACGGTAATTGTGCCTCTCTCCTGAATCTGTGCCAGCAAATCGCCTGCAGTGGCTGCTGTCTCTGTACCTGCGGTGCTGCCACAGCCAGTCAATGCTGTCACACTAAATAATAAGGTTGCTGCTAATATCATACTGATTGTTCTTTTTTTCATAATCGTCCTCCTGAATACTTTCTCCTCGTTTACTATTTCTGTTTTATTACTACTTCTGTTCTGTAAAGTTACTGATAAAGGCTTTGGTTCTCGCTTCCTTTGGATGTTCAAAAAATTCTTCTGCACTGCCCGCCTCTAACACCTGTCCGTCCTCCATAAAAATAACCTTTGTAGAAACGTTTCTGGCAAATCCCATCTCATGCGTTACCACCAGCATGGTCATGCCTTCCTCCGCAAGCTGTTTCATAACGGAAAGAACCTCTCCGGTCAGCTCCGGGTCAAGTGCTGATGTAGGTTCATCAAAATATATGATTTCCGGCTCTGTTGCAAGTGCTCTGGCAATGGCAACTCGTTGCTTTTGCCCACCGGAAAGCTGGTGTGGATAATACTCATATCTGTCAGACAGACCAACTTTATCCAAAGCTTTTTTTCCAATTTGTATTGCCTTTTCTTTTGGCATCTTCCGGGCTACGATCAGCCCTTCTGTCACATTCTGCAACGCTGTTTTATTCAAAAATAAATTGTAATTCTGAAATACAAATGCCGTCTTCTGACGGATCGCTGCTATTTCCTTTTTGCTTATTTTTGACAATGAATACTCTGCACCATCAAAGACCAATATCCCGGCATCTGCTCTCTCCAGAAAATTAATGCATCTGAGAAGTGTCGTTTTACCGGAGCCGCTGGAACCCAGAATAGCTACCACCTCCCCTTTTGTAACAGAGATATCAACACCTTTTAATACTTCCAGCTTGTCAAACTGTTTTATGATTCCTTTTACCTCTAACATTGTCTGTTCCATATATTACCTGATAACTGCCTTTCACTTTTATTCCTTGCCCATTTCCATTCAAACTTCTGCAACCACTATTTTTTACTATCCGTTATAAGCACTTAATTTCTTCTCACCCACTCGCTGTACTTTCGTCAATACGGTGGAAAAGATCAAATAGATCAAGCCAACCTCTATGTACAAAGCCAGAGGCTCATAGGTTCTGGCTACAATTCGCTGGGTTGCCATGAACATCTCCAAAACTGTGATATTGGCTGCCAGAGAAGTATCCTTTACCATACCAATCAAAGAATTTGATAGTGGAGGAAATGCTGTTCTAAATGCCTGAGGCAGCACGATTCGTCTCATGATCTGCAAATAAGACATTCCCACACAATATCCGGCTTCCAGCTGTCCTGATGGAACCGCCTCTAAAGCTGCCCGCATAGTTTCTGCACAATATGCACCTTCATTGATGGCAAATACCAAAACGGCACAGGGAAAAGGATCTATGACAATACCGATTCCCGGCAAGCCGTAGAAAATGACATATAACTGCACCAACAGAGGGGTACCCCTGATGACCCAGATATAAAACCTTGCTACCTGTTTTAAAATCCTCACATTGGCAAACTGTACCATTGCCGTAATAACCGCAATAACCAGTGCAAAAGAGAAGGCCAGAATAGTTAACGGTATGGTCACCTTGATTCCCGGTATCAGTATTTTCCAAAAGGAATCTACTAGAATTTCTAAAAGTCTTTCATCTATCATTTTGAACACACACTTTCTATATCAATTTCTACATTTTTTTGCTACGAGATTAACTATATCCTAGCGATTTCTTAAACAAATAGCAAATGCTTATATCAAATGGTTATTCATAGCTTTTAAGCATATTTTATTAACCCCAATGCCGACCCCGGTTAATTGTTCTTTGACCTGTTCTTCGCATTGCTAATAGCATTGAAATTTAAGCCTTTATATGTAAAGAGGCAATGGCGCTTTCTCATTAAGCTCCATTGCCTTTCTTTTTCTTATTATTCATCCAATGCCTGTATCAGCTTCCCAAGCGTCGGCTGCATATGTAACATTTTCTCCAGTTCCTGTAGGGAATCCTGTAATTTCTGATCTTTCTCTGTTTTCCCTGCATTTACTGATGCAATCTTCTGTCCTGTCGGCTTTTTCACTGCACGGATTAAGATGTTCTTCGGCGTATGCTCCATATCGATAAACTCCAAAAGCTGTGTGTCATACCCGCATTCTTCCAGGATATTTCCACGATAGGCATCTGTAATCAAAGCAGCCATACGCTCCTTGATCAGTCCATACTTTAGTACAGGTTCCAATGCATCACAGGTAATCTGCCGATTTACCTCATGCTGACAGCAAGGCACGGATAATATAACACTGGCATTCCAACGGATTGCCTTCTCCAGCGCATAGTCCGTAGCAGTATCACAGGCATGTAACGTAACCACCATATCTACCTGATTCACACCATTGTATTCTCCAATATCACCCTTTAGGAAATTAAGACCTTCATATCCATATTTATCCCGAAGTGCATTGCAAGTATCAATCACGTCTTCCTTCAGATCCAGACCAATGATACGAATATCCATATGCTGTAAAACCTTCAAATAATAATACATTGCAAAGGTCAGATAAGATTTACCGCATCCGAAATCCAGAATCGTGATCTGTTCCTTCTTTTTCAAAGTCGGCAGCACATCCTCGATAAACTCCAGGAAACGATTGATTTGTTTAAATTTATCATACCGGGCATTTACAGTTTTCCCGTCCTTTGTCTGTACACCCAGATCAATCAGAAATGGAACCGGCTTACCCTCTTCCAGAATATACTTTTTTACTCTATTATGAGATAAATCAATTTTCTGTTCAAAAGATTCCTGATCTGCTTCTACATTCATTTTCTTCTTTATAGTCAGCTTTCCTTTTTTGCTTACCAGCACTGTGATTTTAAATTTCACATGCTCAATTTCCAGCTGTTTAAAATTTTCCTGCATATTTTCCATGATATAGGCAATCAATTCACTCTTTTCATAATTCCTGTGAATGACTTTGGTTCCCACAAAGCTGCTGGCCTGATAAACCAGAATCCCCTTGTGCATAATCGGACGCACCTTGATCTTGGATGCAAGTTCTTTATTTCTGGGATTACTGAGAATCCCCTGATACAGTTGTTCATTTATGCTCTCTTCCAGAGCATTTCTTAGATTTTCCATGGTTCTATTCTAAATTCTTTATCGGAAAATCACAACTGAAACTTTTCAATGTTTTCCATTATGAGAATGACCGGAATTCTGCTCCTGACAACCTCCCTCATGTTGCATATTTCCGATTGTGTCTTCTGTTACATTCCCGCCAAGTTTTTCTATTCGATCCTGTATCTCCCGCATGGATAGTCCCTGAACATCCTCTACGGTAACCGTAGCATCAAGCTTCTGTAATTCCAGAAATGCCCGGTACTTGCCAAAAGACATACCATGTTCGTGTGCTTCCTCTGCTTCCTCATGATTTCCCGCATGGCAGCTCACATTTGGCCTGTTCATATACCCGCAGGCATTGATGCAGGACAGCATTTTCTCCCGTTCCCTGTCATCACTTCCCAATACGGTTATAGACACTGCTCCATCATTTTCCAGATAGCCGATAATGTACTCACTGTTAATCAGCGTATCCAGTGCATCCGCATAGTTACTGTACTTGATATTCAACTGCTCCTGTAAAACCTCTGCCAGTGCTGTTCCGTCTTCATTATAGCCTTCCACAGAGACCACCCGGTCCCATCGGTTAATACCAAGCTCAATTGATGGATTCACATCCACGCTGATCGCTGATACAGGTTCCATATAGACAGAACGTCCACCAAAGCCAAATACCACCAGGAGTAGGCATAAGCATGTTGTCACAGTGGCAAGCCGCCCATACTGCAGCCAGGATCCATACCATGGCATTCTCTGCTTTTCTGCCTTGTTACAATAGATTCTGTTATGTAGAAATGACGCTGTATTCTGTTTCAAAGCTTCTTCTGCCTGTATGTCGTCCAATGCTTTTCTGATTTGATTATGCAAGTATGTCACCTCCCAGCTTTTCCCGTAACAGTTCTTTGGCTCTTGCCAGCAACGTGTAAACAGTGTTTACATTTTTCCCCAGCATTTTTGCAATTTCTACGGCTGTATATTCTTCATAATAATATAAATACACCACATCTTTATATTTTACCGGCAGAGTTAAAACACTCTCCAAAACCCGTTTATTTTCCTCATTCATTTCTGTGTTTCTAACTTGTAATTCATGAAATTGTTCTTCCAAAAGCTGTTCATAAGAAACTGTTTTGCTATGAAAGAAGCTTTTCAAAAGATCCTTGCAGGCATTTATGGTCACGCGGATAATCCAGGCTTTTTCATGTTCCTCAGATGTAAACTCCACGGAACTTAGGACATACTTCAAAAATACATTTTGAAATATGTCCTCCGTATCAGAATAACTCTTTAAATGTAACATGCAGATCCGTCTTACAGTATCTGCATACTGCCCAATGGCTCTGTTTGCCTCCTGCTCACTTCGCATAAGGCGTCCTCCGATTTCTATCTTCTGTTTCCACAGTGTCCTCTCTGTGCTCCATTTCCGCATCCTGTTCTGCTTCCATGATGAGAGCCTGCTGTAATACAATTTCCATCTTTGTGTCCTGTGCAGGTTCCGTTTTCATAATTATCGCAGATTCCGTTCTCATCTGCATCTACATAATTTGTCTCCGTGTTCTTCGTTGCTGCAAAAGCTGTTGCTGTACCGGCACACATAATCAATGCCACCATCATGATTCCTACAATTGTTTTTTTCATGTAAAATCCTCCATTTGTTTTGTCCTTATACTATAAATACGAATGAGGAAACGGAATACTTTCATTTTCTGTGTTTTATTTTACAAATTTCCTGGGTCATGGTTCCCATGGGGCAAAAAGTACACCAGGTTCTTGGTTTATATAATACCATAACGATCAGTCCAATTAACGTAGAAGTGAGCATTAGGCTGTAAAATCCAAAGCTGTACTGGGCAATCCAATCCTGTGTTAAACCTGCTGTATAAGCCCAGTCCCAGGGAACCTTAAAGGTCCAGAATAACTTCACTACTTCTCGCAAATTAGCGGCTCCTGCTGCCACCAGATAGGTCTGAAACACCATATTTCCAAACATGGTCAAAAAGAAAATCAGGAAACCGTACCGGAACCACTTGGATGCCAGGAAATAAGGTGCTTTTTTATTTCTGGAACATTTCAGATCATTTCCGATTTTAGTAAATAACTGACCTCTTCCACACAAATGATTGCAGAAAAATTTATTGCCGCTAACTCCCGCTATCAAAATTGGCACCAGAAAATCAATCATGCCAAGCCAGGCAAATATAATATTGAAAAATCCTAAAGTAAAATACAAAATGGACCAGATCCAAAGATAGTCATACCACTTTTTCGTTTTCTTCATCTCTGCTCCTCCTGACCTTTTTCTAAAATCGAAATACATCCCGCCGGACAAATATTACTGCATCTCCCGCAACCCACACATCGTTCCTCCTGTACTCTGGCAAAACAACCATCCGGCACAGTAACAGCCTGAATCGGGCAAACTGCCATGCAGGCGCCACAGGCTACACATCGTCTGGAATCTACAACTGCACGCTTTTTTATCATTTTATTCTCTGACATAAAAAACCTCCGCCTTCTGAATATGAATATACTCTATCAGAAAGCAGAGGCCTCGTCAGTGACTAAGTCACTATCTAGGCACTGACTAAGTCACTATCTAGGCACTGACTAAGTCACATGTGCTCTTTTTGTTCAATTTTTGAATAAGCGTAAACACCGCCAAGAATAACTGCTCCACCCAGGATTTGTAACAATCCCGGGATCTCACCGAATAAGAAAATCGCCAGAATTGCCGCCACCACAGGCTCACAAAGCTTTGATGCAGATACAAAGGAAGGTGAAAAGAATTTCAGACACCAGCTGAAAATACTATGTCCCAATATCGTAGAAAATACAGACAGCAACAGTCCCACAATAACAGCCTTATAGTCACCTGCTTCCTGTATCATCAGACTTTCTCCCTGCATTACCGTGATAATCACCAGTGTAATGGCAGAAGCAATGTACACCAGATAGGTATAAACAGTTGTTGAAGTATTGGCTCTGACCTGTCTTCCAATTAATGTGTATACCGCAACTGCAATGGCTGCAAGAAGCGACAAAATATCACCATACAGATTCCCGCCTGTCCCGGAATCGGAAAAGGCAATCAGTACACTCCCCAGAAAAGTAACTGCAATGGTTGCTACTGCTTTCCCTGAAAGCTTTCCTTTCATAAACAAACAAAATCCAATGGAAACCCAGATGACTTCCGTGCATACAATTGTGGTGGAACTTGCCACTGAAGTGAATCGTAATGATTCAAACCAGACCGAAAAATGGATTGCCAGGAAAAAACCGCTTACAAAACAGAATCCAATCGTTTTCCCACTGACAGCACGTAGTTCTGTTCTGAATTGCTTTTGCACTAAAACCACCGGTGTCATCAAAAGTACTGTCCACAATAGCCGATAACTGGCTGTTACCACCGAAGGTGCATCTGAATATCTTACAAAAATTGCAGACATGGAAATTCCCATGATACCGATGATAATCATGATCATGGGATGTTTTTCTAAATATTTCATTTGTACTCCCTCACTCGGTCAATCTCCAACATATCTTTTTTTACATGGCATCCCAGAAACAGCACTTTCACTCCGGCTTTTTTTGCTTCCCTGAGTGCCTCTCCAAATTCCGGCTGTGTCAGGTCATTGGGTCTGACCTCATCCACACCATCCATCTGTATGACAAATGCAATTGCTGCCCGGTATCCATACTGCAAACTGCCTGCCAGCTCATGGATATGTTTCACGCCTCGAAGTGTAGGTGCATCAGGAAAATATGCAATCTTTTCTCTTTCCAATGTGACACCTTTTACTTCCATGAGATATTTCTGATTGTCTTTCTCATAATAGAAATCAATTCTGGAACTTCCATAAGTATATTCCGGCTTAATGTATGTGATATCTGACTGCTTAGCCAGCCATTCTCCCACTACCTGATTAGGAGCCTGGCTATCCATATTGATCCAGCCAATTCCTTCTTTGTATACCGCAATCAAATCATACTTCGTCTTTCGTTCCGGGTTCTCTGCTTTGGCAAGGATTACCGGTATGTCCGGTAATAAGAGCTCCTTACATCGCCCGGTGTTCTTCACATGAACTGTTTCCTCCTGCCCATTTGCCATGCGGACTACCGCAATAAAGCGATTGGGACGTTTTATAAAGTTTGCTGTTTCTATATGTTTGTATTTCATGTATTCTCCAAATTTATTTTTTAATAGGTACAATTTCTAAAGTATAACCCAACGGCACCAAAATTTTCAATAAGCTGTCTACCTGTGGTGAGTGTACTCGTTTTTCCATCCTTGCAATTGCCGGTTGCTTCATATGACAAACCTTTGCCAGTTGCGCTTGTGACATTCCCTTGTCTTCCCTGATATGAATCATTGTCGCTATCAGTTTCTCTTCTAAACGTACTGCCTCTTTTTCATCTTCTGACAAAGTTAATTCTTCTTTTAAATCTTTCCATGTTATACCCATGATTTTCCCTTTCTTTTTAAATGATCATTTAAATAGGCTAAAATCTTTGTTAAGTTTATTCTACTATTTTTATCTTTACGCTTATTTAATTCTCGAATTAATTCAGCCACTTCACTATATCCGTTTTTATCTTCATAAAATTCTATTATGTACATGCTTCTCCTTTTATAATAACAAATACGTTATAAGAGTGTCAATAACACATTTGTTATTTTTCTTATTAAAAAATAATCCTATTAACCAGTTAACTAAGACATTCTTTTTTTGAATCAAGTGCACGAATTGTGCTGATAAAACTAGAGATTTTTGAAATTTCTCACTTAGAATAAATTTATGATACCTTACTTTTATTTTAATGTAAACATAATCAAAGTAAGATATCATTTTTTAATATATCATCCGTTATATACCCATTATATCCTTTTGCTAAAGTTCCACGAAATCCGGCATCCCAGCCCTCTCTCATTTTCCTGATAAAAGCTAACCTTCCAATGATACAATGCACAGATCTGTTTTACCAGACGAATACCAAGTCCATGCTCCGGGAGCTTATCCTCTTTTTTTGTATGATTTAGTGTATACAGCTGTTCTTTTGTCACTCCAACTCCGTCATCTACAATGTACAGACCGCCTTTTGTTTCCAATCGTACTTCTACGTGACAGCCCTTCGGATTATGCTTGATAGCGTTTTGTACCAGATTTTCCAATAAACGTCTGATGAGTTCACGGTCTCCCCTTACCGTTAAATTCTCAGCTTGTTCTTCAATGACAGCACTGAACTCATATTGCTCTCCCGGTTCCTTATTGATCACATCACATACCGTATCCCTAATTAATTCGGCTAGAACAATTTCTTCTTTGTTCCAGTGTCCCATGCCATAGCTTAGCCTGTTCTCTGTATTCAAATTGGCTATCAATGTTCGCATTCTGATGGCCTGTTCCTCGATCAAAGCTGCTTTTCTTTTTAGATCCTCATCTGTACATTCCTTTTTCAACACAGCCGCACTTCCCAACACAACTGAAAGTGGGGTTCTGATATCATGTGAAACACCGGCAATCCACGTGGTACGTTCTTTTTCCTTCCGCTTTGCCTGACTGCGCAGATACAGAATCGGCAGAATAATGACCATCAACAGATCTGCCATAATCATAATTGGTACATACTGCAGATATGCCTTCATACTTTTCATGGAATAACCTATATTATATTTCCACAGACTGCCCTTGGGTTCTCCTATGACGAATATCCCGGACTCCACATTCCAGGTATACACCGGATAATCCTCTAAATACCACTTGGAAAAAGAAGCAATATCTTTTCTGGAGTAATAGTCAGGAATATCCGTCGGCTTTTTGTAATCCCATAAAATGCTGCCATCTTCTCCTATCAGAATAGCAAATCCCTGATAACCATCTATCAGCTGTTTTCCATAATCTGACATCAGAAAACCATTTTCTTCGTCCCCGGACAACTGTTCTGCAATTGTCTCAATTTCCACATATGCTGCCATACTATTGGTACGATAGCTTATCGTCGCCATAATTATCAGATTGATTATCAATAGGGAAAACAGTAACATCACCGCCAATAACAGAAAGCGAATTATTTTTTCCAATTTTCTCATTTCAAATACTCCTGTATCTGTATGTTTTACATACAAACTTCATTTTCTATAGCTTTAACTTATACCCAAGTCCCCTGATAGTGACCAGATATTCCGGATTGGACGGATCCTGTTCGATTTTTTCCCGTAATCTTCTGATATGTACCATGAGAGAATTTTCATACCCAAAACTGCCATCCGGCCACAGCGTATCCATAAGTGCATTCATAGACACGATTTTCCCTCTATTATCACACAGCTTACGAAGCAGTAAAAATTCCTTTGCAGTCAGCTCCTGTGAACCTGTCTGATTTTTAACAATGCCCTCATCGAAGTCCACTGTTGCTTCTCCGATTTTTATAACCATATTCTCTTCTTTGATCCGATAAGTCCGTCTTAAAACCGCCTGGATTCTAAGTAGAAGTTCTTCCGTTAAAAAAGGCTTGGTAATATAATCATCTGCCCCCAGACCCAGCCCTTTTAGTCTTGCTTGGTCTTCGTCCCTTGCAGACAGAAAAATAACCGGGATTTCCATTTCCGGATCTTCTTTTCTCCATTTTTCTAACAGAGAAAAACCATCTCCATCCGGCAGCATGACATCTAACAGCACCAGCTGATATTTTTTTTCTTCAAACAGCTTTTCTGCCTGAGCGATATTTGTCGCCCTGTCAATATTCCGATACCCCGCCTTTTGCAATAACTCCGACACCATTACAATCAAGATCTCTTCATCATCCACCAGGAGGATATTACTTTCCATTACAAACATTATCAATTCATTCCCTTCTATTTCCATTCAGAACTCGGTTGTTATTCCAAACCGAATCATCATTTTGTAATCCATTCCCGTTCTGCATTCAGTATACAGGATTTTCTATAAAAATGACCTTTCTTCCCGCTTTTTTAAGGTAAACGTAAGGGTGTCTTCATATCTGCGTAAGCTTGCCTTTGTATGCTGTAACTGTAATCCTCACACATTTCAAAAACACATTTTAAAAAGAAGGGAAAATTATATGAATGTAAAGCAAAATATTGTAGAAACCTTTCATCTAAGCAAATACCACGGTTCCAAAGTCCGCGTCAAGGACCTTCACTTGAAGGTGCCTGACGGTTGTATCTATGGCTTTCTGGGACCTAATGGAGCCGGTAAAACCACTACACTAAAGCTTATCCTGGGACTTCTTAAATCTTCCGATGGTAAGATACAGTTATTTGGTCAAAATGTAACTGCCGCGAATCGACTTTCACTGTTAAAGCATACCGGAAGTCTGATTGAAAATCCCAGTTATTACGGCCATCTGACCGGTGCCGAAAATCTGGAAATCATTGCCCGTTTAAAGGGTGTCTCCGTAAAGGAAATTCCTGATATTCTTCAAACGGTACGACTCTATGAACAGAAAGATAAGAAAGTAAACCACTATTCCCTGGGTATGAAGCAGCGGCTTAGCATCGCCATGGCTCTTCTGGGAAATCCCCAGCTTTTGATCCTGGACGAACCCACAAACGGGCTGGACCCTGCTGGTATCCAGGAGATGCGAGAACTGATCAAATCACTTCCTGCCACCCGGAATATGACTGTTTTAATCTCCAGTCATCTCTTGACAGAAATCGAACAAATTGCTGATTACTGCGGTATTATCAACCATGGTGAAATGATTTTCCAGGGTGCATTAGCAGATTTGGAGCTACAGGGCGATAATCTGGAAGAAGTATTTTTAACGCTGACAGGAGGTGCCGAAAGTTTATGAATCTCATAATAGAATGCAAAAAACATAAAAGAAAATATCATTTTCTGGTGCTGGGTGCACTGTTACTGTTACAGGCGCTTTACCTGGCCTGGGGTATGGATCGTGCCGACCATCTGCCACAGGGATGGATGATCCAGCTTTATAATCTGCCAATCCTCAATTCCCTGCTGTTACCCACGGTCATGGCAGTTCTTGCCAGCAGACACATGGAACTGGAACATAAAGCCTCTTCCTGGAAACAGCTCTACACATTGGAATCCCCGGCTGCTGTTATAGGCGGAAAGCTTATATACGGCTTTACATCTATTTTCCTTTTTTGTCTGGTACAAATGGGTATTATGGTGTTTACCGGTGTTTTCTTTGCTTATGGAGATCAACCTGATCCCCTGGCTTATTTGCTATATTTTATAGATACTCTTGCTGTCAGCCTTGTATTATATCTTTTACAAAGTCTGCTATCCTTTTTGTTCCATAATCAGGCTGTGTCCATTTCCATCGGACTGTGTGGCAGTTTAGCCGGTCTCTTCATATTATATCTGCCCCCTTCTCTTCTTTATGAGTTCATTCCCTGGGGACTGTTTGGTGCTACCATGTTCGTACGATTGGATTGGAACCCGGTTACCAGAGTATCCCGTTTTTATTATGTAATGCCCAATCCGGTTGCCTATCTGTTTACCGTTTTATGGATCGTCCTTTTATTATTTTTGCTATTGCATGTATTTTGTCATTATGAGGAATTTACAGAACATTTCACATTATACAGAAAACATTTTTTTGATAAAAAGAAGTCAAAAAAAGAAGTCCTCTCTCAGACTTCTGTAAATCATACCCTTCATTATTCCCATCTTCCTGTTGAATGGATCAAAATGAAGCGTACCCCTATTTGGCTTGCTTTTCTGCTGCTACCTGCTATTTCTGCTGTCATCGGAACCTTGAATTATATGGGAAATCTCAGTGTTTTAGATGATGGCTGGTACAGCTTATGGTCACAGCATACCTTATTCTTGTGTTACTTTTTTATGCCGCCTTTACTGGGTGTTCTGGAAAGCTTTTTATGGAGGCTGGAACACTCCGGCACCAACTGGAACCAGCTGCTGACGCTGGCCTCTCCCTGGAAAATCATAGGGGATAAGCTGTTTTTATCCTTCTGTCTTTCCTTGTTAATCATGGTATGGATTTTCATTCTATACATTGCAGGCGGCGTTTTTGCCAATATTCAGGCTCCCTTGCCGGAGGCCCTGCCCTTCTGGTTTTTGTTTGGAATGATTGGCAGCTTTGCTATTTGCTGTACCCAAAGCTTTTTCTCCCTGATTATCCGAAACTTTGCACTGCCCATAGGCATTGCGCTTTCCGGTGGCATCGTCGGGCTCTTGCTTTCCGCAAAGGGCTTTTGGTATCTGGTACCCTACTCCCTTCTCAGTATGGGGATGAGTGCCAATAATCCCTACTATGAACTGCCTGTAGGCGCCTTCCTGTTAACCAGCTGTATTTTTATCCTGCTGTTCACAGGCCTTAGCATCCGCTATCTGCAAAAAGCAGATGTGATCACGCAGGAGTAGGAACTAATATTAGATTTGTCACTCAGAATCCGGAACAGCAACATGCTCCTGTACAAAAGCTATGGAAGCCTCTCTTGCAAGCTGTTCTTCTCTTCCTTCAAAACCATGTCCTGCGCCCTTCACCACTTGCAATGTGGCTGACTGATACAAAGAAACTGCCCGTTCCGAATAAGAGATGGGGACAACTTCGTCCCTGTCTCCATGGAGAATCAGCACTGAACCGGTGTATTTTCCAATGGTTCCGTAAATGTCTGTTTCCAATGCATCCTCAAAGTATACTCTTCCTACCTGCATACCTGCCATAGTCGCGAGGAAGGGTATCTTGGAAGGGTCCGGATATCTTTCCTTTGCTACCTCCTGGATCAGAAAACCGGGATACAGCAGCACAAGTCCTCTTACCATATCCGGATGTTCTGCAGCCACCATAGCCGCTACACAGCCTCCCTGACTTTCTCCCATGAGGAAAACATTATTAGTATCTACAAACTCCTGCACTCTGATCTGTTCCAGAACAGCAGTCAGATCCTTTATCTCTGTTAAGATGGACATATTTAGCATATCCCCATCACTTTTACTACAGTTACAGCCACCGCAAAAATCAAAAATGTAGCAGGCTATTCCCGCTCTGGAAAGCATCTCTCCATAAGTAAAGAACCAGTCATGATTCGTTCCCAGACCATGAGCTAATATCACGGTAGGATATACCCCTTTTCCTTCATCCGGTAAATACATATCCCCACAGATCTTGAATTTTCCTCTTTGTAAATGTAACTCCCTTACTGTACTCATTTCACTATCTCCACATATTTTCTTTTGTATATCTGTAATCAAATGCCAGTCGGCATAAATCTTTCTTATAAAGCGTGTACATTATAGCAGAGATTTAGGGATTTATCCATCCTTTTTCAGCTGTTTGCCTCCAGGATATCAGCCAGCGAAATTTCCGGGTTGCGGTAGCGTACAGCACTCTTTTCCTTTACCAAATGGATTGCCTTTTGCGGGCAATTCTGGATACATGAAAGACAGCTTAAACAGTCAGCGCCAAACACCACTTTTTCGTTTTCTATTTTAATATTTTTCGTCGGACATATCTGACCGCAGATACCACATTTCTGACAGTTACCGTCAATCTGATACTGTCCTGTCACACCAACACCTCTGTTATAATGATAGCTTTTCTGATGTGTCCGGGTCATGAAACGGTCAAAACCGGAATTCTGCTTAAGACTTACTTTCCGATTCTCAATATCTGTTCTGATCTGCTCCAGTTTTTTCGCCTGATTTGACGGTGTTTTTTGCTTTTCCATGGCAAATCCCGGCAGATAATTTTCCTGCATATGCAATGTATTCACATATTGAAAATTCATTTTATGTTTTGCAGTTTCTTCCAAAAACTGATGTGCCGTACCGGCATCATAGGTTCCATAAGTAAGTACTGCAAACAAATATTCCGCTTTTAATTTTGCCTTTTGTATAAATTCCAGAATGATTGGCGGAACTGACAAACCATATACGGGGAATACAAGGCCAATCGCATTGTCCTGGATTTGCAACTGTTCTTTTCTCATAAGTACCGGTATGGAAAGTAATTTTCCCTTCTCCCCTCCAATTTTTCTGGCTGCCATCAGGCAGTTACCTGTAGATGTAAAATATAGAATTGTCATCTCAACCTCCTTCCTTTTTGAAAGCGCACTTCCATACCACGCCCCTATGCTGCTACCTTATGTTGTAATGAAATCTGTTCCGCATTTTGCATTTTCTTTTCTATTCTTATACCTTCAAAAGCAGCCAGTACTGCTGCCAGGATATGGCTGACCAGAATCGCTGCCCAAATACCATTTAACCCAAACTCTGTATGCTCCAGCAGACTGGCAAGCGGTACCCTGACCACGATGTAATATATAAACATCAATAACATGCTGATCCCCGGCTTTCCCATACCGCTTAATTCTCCAAGGTAACAGCTGGTAATCATATAAAGTACGTATCCGATACTGACAATGTTGAAAAATCCCTGCACAATAACAGCTGTCTCTGCACTGTCAATGAAAAATCCTGTCAATCCCTTTGCAAATGCTATTACCAATGCCGAAATAACCGCAATAAATATGCTACCTCCAGCCAATGCACATTTCATATAGTCTTTCACACGATCCAGTCGCTTTGCACCAACACACTGTCCCACTATCGTAGTTAATCCCATATTCATCGCCATAGCCGGATAAAACAGTAAAATTTCAAGTTTACTGGTTACACCATAAGCAGCTATCGTTGTGATTCCAAATCCGGTAACCAGAAACAGCATAACTGCAGAACTAATTGCAGGCATACAGCTTTGTATGGCAGCGGGTACTGCATTTGCTAACAGTGCTTTCACATGAGTAATGTGAATACTATGGATCTGCAGTTTAAACATTTTCTTATTGGAATAATAAAATAAGGCAAACACCAGACAGATCACCTCTGATAAAACAGTTGCCCATGCTGCACCTGTTAATCCCATTCCATGAATCATAATAGGATCCAGTACTGCATTAAAAATGGTAGAAAGTAACATCCCTTTCATTTGAAATAACGCATCTCCAAAAGATCTGAATACCGCAGTAAAATGCATATAGAGAAAAATAGCAATATAGCCAATTAAATAGATAGAAAGGTACGCATACGCCATATCAAATAATTCCGCAGGTGTACGCATCCAAATCAAAATAAATTTCAGGGAAAGCTCCAACACCACAGTGACCCCAAAGGAAAACACTGCTGCCATTACCAGCATGGTAGTGATAATCCCTTCTGCTTCCTCCTTCTTTCCGGCTCCAACTGCCTGGGAAATTATAATTGCAGCACCATTGCTGGCACCCATTGCGATAGCTGACAATATTAGTACAATTGCAGTCGAATTGGTAAGTGCTGCGTATCCTGCTTCTCCCAACAAATTTCCAACCCACAGACTATCTACCAGATTATAAGCCATTGTCAGGATCATCGCCATCAACAGTGGCATAACCATGGCAAAAAGACATTTTGGGGTATTTCCTTTTACAAAATCAATTTTGTTTTTCATTTCATAGCCTCATCTTTCTAATTTATCTTTTTTAATTTTTCTTTCTATAACATTTTGTTTTTTGAATGAATATCATTCATTTAGCGTTTAAAATATATAGGCATACACCTTTTCTGCATGCCCATATATATGTTCCAACATCTTTTTTACACACCCAACAGTTCAATCAGGCAATCCTGTATTCGCTTTGCTTTTTCTGCTTCCGGTATTTCATAACTCATCAAAACACCTATCTGTCCATATACAAAGAAATAGGCTGTGGCCACCGGATCCGATATATTCGTCTCGCCACGTCTCTTTGCCTGTTCTAAAACTTCAGTAATAAAAGGAATCAGCTTCTCCCCCACCCGTAAATACAGCTGGTCATGAAGCTTGTGGTTACCTTCCTTATGAAACAGCTCATACAACTCCTGCTGGCCTTTTTCGGCTGAAGCATACTCCCCCATCTTGCCACTCATGAGAAGTATCTGTTCTTTCAGGGTTTTCCCCTCCAGCTTCGTCCTCTGTATATTCTGTCTGACTATGTATGCTGCGTATTTGTCAATACCAGCATCATAAACAGCTTCTTTCGAAGGAAAATACCGATAACATAATCCCTGGGAAATCCCTATTTCCTTAGCAATATCAGAAATTGAGGTTTTTTCATATCCCTTTCTTGCAAAAACACGGATCGCTGCATCAACAATTTCCTGTTTTCTTTCATCCGGATTCTTTACAACGCGCATTTGTTTCCTCCATATCAGAAGTCATACCGGTGAAATCCGCCTCCTGATAATTTGCATTGTAGCACCGGCTTTTTTAATTGTCAATGAATATTATTCATTCATTTATGCTTTTATTTATATATACTTTTCTATAAATTTCCAAACCGTATTCCAATATGTTTCCGGCTCCGTATACGCAGACATCACATGTCTGGCACCATGTACCACCAGTTTTTCTTTTTCCTGACACGCATTGGCCTCGTATACCTCATCCAGCATATAATACGGATTGTAGTCATCCATGTCCCCATGAATGAACAGCATTGGCGTTTCATTCTTAGCCAGCTGCTTTATACAGGATGCCTCTGATACATAATAACCAGCCTTCAGCTTTGTCATCACATTTACAGCATACATAAGCGGGAAATCCGGTAAATGATAAATTTTGTGAAGTTTATCCGATAACTCTGCCCAATCTGATGAGTAACCACAGTCCTCTACAAATACTTTAACCTGCTCCGGTAACTGCTCTTCTCCTGACAACATCATAATAGTTGCTGCACCCATGGAAAAGCCGTGCATCACAATCTCAGCATCCGGATCTCTGTCTGTGATAGTCTTAATCCATAAAAGCATATCCATCCGATCCAGCCAACCCATACCAATATAAGTACCTTCACTGCCTCCCATCGCACGCATGTCCGGCGTCAGTACATGATACCCTTTTTCGTAGTATGCCTTGGCATAATCCTCCACATAATCGAAACTGCTGCCATAACCGTGTACCAGGATGCTATACAGATGATTGTCTGCATTCTGCCCCTTCTGTTGAAAGAATCTGGCCTGTAATTTCAGTCCGTCCTCTGTGGTAACAGACAGCACTTCCGGATTCATTTGTTCCACCCATTGATCTGCTTCTGCCCTAACCTGTTTTTTATAAGCATTAGCTGCTGTTTCTATCTGCTCCTGCTCCGGAGAATCATATTCTACCAACGAATCATCTATTGCCGAGCTTGCGCCACTGCCTCTTTTAATAGAAAAATCCACCATATAATTAGCGGCTCCTATTAAGATAAGAAGACCTGCCAAAACAATTACCAAAATAACAATACCCATAATTTTCACTTTTTCTTTTTCATACGACTCCACATTTTCTGTTCTTTTGGTATATTGTAGCAAACTTATCATTTCTTTGAATATAGAGTAAAATTACCTTAAGTTGAAAACGAATTAAATAAAATAGAGAATGCCACTTTATGTTATGATTGAGTTACGACACAAAATCAACAGAAAGAAAGGTATTCTCTATGAACAAAAGTAT
>JAQUUX010000120.1 GCA_028693705.1 Lachnospiraceae bacterium
AATCTTGCTATCACGGTTGTTGGTCAGTGCATCGGCGCAGGAGATAAGAAGCTGGCAAGAGCATATGGAAAGAAAATGGTCTGGTTAGGCGAGGCATCCGTGATTTTTTCACTTGCATTATTTCTTCCGTTTCTCAGATATATCTTAAAATTATATCAGGCTCCAACAGAAACTTTGGGTCAGATTTACACTCTGATTATGATTGCGGCCGTTGCAATGGCTTTTTTCTGGTCGACATCAAATGTGCTTCCAAGTGTTTTAAGAGCAGCGGGAGATGTGAACTTTACCTCCTATGTTTCTCTTATCACAATGTGGGTGGTTCGTGTAGGAATGGGGTATGTGGTGTCCATGGTGCTTGGCGCAGGAATCGCCGGTGTCTGGATTTGTATGGGAATCGAATGGGCAGTGCGAACTGTAATCTTCGCATGGAGATTCCATAAGGATGTATGGCTGACAAAAAAGACAATCGAGTAAGAAGTTATATTATAATGGAAATAGCTCTTGACTCTCCCAACACGGGATACTTTATGGTTGATATATGGGAAGCATATTCTCAAATTTCAGACTGATGAGGCAGGTGTTCTGAAACCGGAGCACATTGATCCGGAAACGAATTACAGATTATATACCACGGAACAGATTATAGTGATTCATCTCATTCAATGCTATCGCCAGATTGGCTTGTCAATCAGTGAAAAAAGAGCTGCTGAAAGAAAAAGAGGTTCTGTTCGATCAAATCAGCAGAATTGACTTCATGATGTCCGGTGGAATTGATGAGTCTTATCTGAATTATCATGCAATCATTAAGGAAACCCCGGAGGGGATTATCTATGCAAAGGAGTATATTTTAAAGGACTATCAGGAATACTTTGATGTAATCCCATGTCTGGGTGAGTGAATTACAAGGATGAACCCAGGGATACAGTGTCCGGTTCCAGAATACTGCTTCGTCGTATATCTGGATGGAGAATATAAGGAGGAAAACCGCAGAATAGAATTTTGTGAAATGGTAGACCGATATGGAACAGCACCAAAAGGAGTGGAATCCAGAAAGCTGGAGGCAATCACAGTTGTGTCTGTCATGCACAGGGGAAGCTATGCAGATCTGGGACTGGCATATGCCTTTGCAGCGAAATGGATTCAAAACAATGGGTATTTAATCACAGGTAATCCAAGAGAAAGCTTCATTGACGGAATCTGGAATCAGGATAAGGAAGAGAATTGGCTTACAGAGGTACAGATACCGGTTATTAAGGATAAAAAATAAGAATAAAAATTTAAGATTTGTTTAGGGGTGGAAGTATTGAAGATTTATTTTTTTTCTGCTATAATACGAAGCGTTCTGGTAGAGGTCATGACATAGGTTTTTCTTAATGGATGATGTATGTGCCAATACAGAATGAAATTTTGTTTAATGTTATTATACATCATAAATAGGAGGAAATAAAAAGCATGTCAAAAATCAATTTAAGTCAGTATGGTATTAACGGAACTACAGAAATCATTTATAATCCTTCCTTTGAAGCATTGTATGAAGAAGAAACAAAAGCAGGATTAGAAGGATATGAGAAGGGTCAGGAAAGTGAACTTGGCGCTGTCAATGTAATGACCGGTATTTATACAGGACGTTCCCCTAAAGATAAGTTTATTGTTATGGATGAGAACTCAAAGGATACCGTATGGTGGACTTCTGATGAGTATAAGAACGATAACCATCCAGCCAGCAAAGAGGCATGGGATGCAGTAAAGAAGATTGCACAGGAAGAGCTTTCCAATAAAAAACTATTTGTGGTAGATGCATTCTGTGGTGCAAATAAAGACACTAGAATGGCAATCCGTTTTATCGTGGAAGTTGCTTGGCAGGCTCATTTTGTTACCAATATGTTTATCCAGCCTTCCGCAGAAGAGCTTGAAAACTTCGAGCCGGATTTCGTTGTCTATAATGCTTCTAAAGCAAAGGTAGAAAATTACAAAGAATTAGGTCTTAACTCTGAAACGGCTGTTATGTTTAATATATCAAGCCGCGAGCAGGTTATTGTAAATACATGGTACGGCGGAGAAATGAAAAAAGGTATGTTCTCCATGATGAACTATTATCTCCCATTAAAGAATATTGCTTCTATGCACTGTTCTGCCAATACAGATATGAATGGTGAAAATACCGCTATCTTCTTTGGTCTTTCCGGAACAGGTAAGACTACTTTATCCACCGATCCAAAACGTCTTCTTATCGGAGATGATGAACATGGCTGGGACGACAACGGCGTATTCAACTTTGAAGGTGGATGCTACGCAAAAGTTATCAATCTTGACAAAGATTCAGAGCCAGATATCTATAATGCAATCAGACGTAATGCTCTTTTAGAGAATGTTACCTTAGATGCAGAAGGAAAAATTGATTTTGATGATAAGAGTGTAACAGAGAATACGCGTGTATCTTATCCAATTAATCATATTGACAATATTGTTCGCCCAGTTTCAACAGCTCCAGCAGCTAAGAATGTTATCTTCCTGTCAGCAGATGCGTTCGGTGTGCTTCCACCAGTATCCTGCTTAACACCAGAACAGACTAAATATTACTTCTTGTCTGGATTTACTGCAAAACTTGCTGGTACAGAGCGTGGTATTACAGAACCTACACCAACATTTTCCGCTTGCTTTGGACAGGCATTTTTGGAATTACATCCAACAAAGTACGCAGAAGAATTAGTTAAGAAAATGGAACAGAGTGGTGCGAAAGCATACTTGGTTAATACAGGTTGGAATGGAACAGGAAAACGTATCTCTATCCGTGATACACGTGGTATTATTGATGCAATCCTTGATGGTTCTATTACAACAGCACCAACAAAGACAATTCCACATTTTAACTTTGAAGTTCCAACAGAGCTTCCAGGTGTAGATCCTAAGATTCTGGATCCTCGTGATACCTATGCAGATGCTTCTGAATGGGAAACAAAAGCAAAGGATCTTGCAGAGCGTTTTGTTAAAAACTTTGCAAAATATGAAGGAAATGAAGCAGGAAAGAGTCTGGTTTCTGCTGGTCCTCAGAAATAAAGTAAATATAATATTTAAAGGCGAGGTATTTTTTTGTTAAGTGTATCTATTGTAGAATAAAAGAACTGAAAACATATATAGTATGAAAGGTAGTGCAGGTGGTATATGAGACACCCTTATTTTCGTACTGTGTAAATTCTGCGGTAGAATGCAATAGAGTAATAGATAACAGAAATTCATTGCCCCATAAGTGAACTTATAGGCTTGAAGTACATTCTAAGCAGAATGTATTTCAGGTCTTTTTTTCTGCATTTTTTAGTTTCTATAATATATTTTATGATAAATGATAAGAGAGGTTTTGAATAAAATGAAGCAGATATTTAATACAATTGAATTTGGTATTGTACTTGAAGAACTAGGAAACTTTGCAGTTACGAAAAAAGCAAAGGAACAGATATGTGAATTAGAGCCATTTTTGGACGAAAAGAAACTGAAGCATGCACAAAGAGAAACAACGCTTGCAAAAATGCTATTAATGGATAATGGAAATCCACCAATTCCGGTTATGGAAAATGTGGAAGAATATCTGGAGCAGATTGGTAGATATGAACTGTTAAGCGCAGAACAGATGGAAGAAATGGGCACATTTTTTGTTGCAGTTAAACGGATTCGAAAATATTTGGAGCAGGGAGAAAAAAATAATAATTCCATTGCTTTTTATAGTCAGAATCTGGGGGAATATGAAAAAATAACGGAGCAGATACAACATTCTATCAGAAATGGTCGGGTGGATGATTATGCCAGCAAAAAATTAAATGATATTCGAAGACAATTGCTTGGAAACGAAACCAAAATCAGAGAAAAGGCAGAAGCAGCACTAAAGGTAAATAAAGCTTATGCATCAGAAAATTTTGTTGTCAGCAGAAATGGACATGTCTGTATTCCTATTAAAAAGGAATATAGAAGTAAGGTACAGGGAACGGTAGTTGATATGTCAGGGGCTGGAGGTACGGTTTTCATGGAACCAAAATCGGTTTCCAGACTTTGTGAAGAACAGGAACTTTTACTCATTGCACAGGAGGAAGAAGAACGAAAAATTTTATATACGCTCATGGCTGAAATTTCAGAACAGGAAGTACAACTGCGAGAGGACATCAGAGTGATTGCAATGCTGGACTTTGCATTTGCAAAAGGGAAATTGAGCCTTGAAATGGAAGCAATAGAACCGGAAATCAATACGGATGGAAATATCCGCCTGGTGCAGGCGAGACATCCGCAAATAGAAAAAGACAGATGCGTGCCACTGGATTTTGAAATAGGAGGACAGGTACGGGGTGTAATTATTACCGGTCCCAACACCGGAGGCAAGACGGTCGCAATAAAAACAGTCGCGTTGTTATCACTTATGGCTTCCTGCGGACTTCACGTTCCGGCAAAAGAGGCAATAATTACAATGCATAATCAGATTCTTTGTGATATTGGGGATGGACAGAATATGAGCGATAATTTATCAACCTTTTCAGCACATATTAAAAATGTAATTGATATCATGAAGAAGGTAACCCAGGATAGTCTGGTTATCATGGACGAACTTGGTTCTGGAACGGACCCTACGGAAGGTATGGGAATTGCAATTGCCATTTTGGAAGAATTAAGAAAAAGTAATGCTCTGTTTCTGGTAACCACACACTATCCGGAGGTAAAAACTTATGCAGAACGTTTTTCAGAAATTGAGAATGCTAGTATGTCTTTTGACAGGGAAAGCCTGAAACCACTTTATCGTCTGGAACTCGGAAAACCAGGAGAAAGCTGCGCTTTATATATTGCAAAAAAGCTGGGATTATCAAAGGAAATGATACAAATGGCAGCAAAAGAAGCATATAAAGAGAAGGCTGATAAATTAATAAACGAACTCATGCTTGATGCGCAGGAAGAGGATAACAGAAAAAATGACAGCAGGAAGGAGTTTGCACCAAAGATTATCAGGGAGTCCCAAAAGACACCAATGCTTTTCGAAGGTGAGGTATATACAACGGGGGATAGTGTGGAGATTCTGCCGGATAAGGAGATTGGAATTGTAGTGAAACCAATGAATCAGAAGGGAGATGTTTTGGTTCAGATAAAAAGAGAAAAATTTCTGATTAATCATAAAAGAATAAAGCTTAAGGTAAAAGCAGATAAGCTGTATCCGGAGAATTATGATTTCTCTATTTTATTTGATACAGTTGAGGTCCGAAAAGCAAGACATCAAATGGATAGAAAGTATGTAGAGGACACTTTATATTTTGACTAGTTTTTTGTATATAGGTAAATTCAAATCATAGTAAGTAAAAAAATAT
>JAQUUX010000047.1 GCA_028693705.1 Lachnospiraceae bacterium
GCTCTATTTTTGTGCATTTTGCACAATTTTTTATTCATATTTTTGGATTGCTTGTAAGTGTTAACTATATCTTCACGTTATGTTCATATTTTGTTCATATTTAATTGGTATATTATATCTATCGAAAGGAACAAAACAAATCTTCCTTAAGATAAAATTGGTTTACAAGATTGGATAAATTTTTTCATAATAGCCCAGGCGCTGAAAGGTGTCTGGGCACTCCTCATTTTATGGGGTATTTTTTCAAATAAGAAGGCTGCTTCCGAAATCACATTCCGTTAGCAGCCTTTGCCAATTTTATATTATTCAGCCATTTCTTTTTTGGCGAATTTGTTTTCCAGATATTCGTCCTGCCTGCTGATCTCCTGTACTTCCTCATTCAGAGAAAGCATTCTGGCATCCAGATCAGACACCATCTTGGCACATTCTATCAGCTCATTTTTAATATGTTCCGGCGCATTACCCTCAAATTTATAATGAATCTTATGCTCTAAACTGGCCCAGAAATCCATAGCAACCGTTCTGATCTGTATCTCAACCTTCGTATCCACAATACGATCTGACAAATATACAGGAATCGTTACCAGCATATGGTAGCTTTTATAGCCGCTTACTTTAGGATTCAAAAAATAGTCCTTAATAGAAATAACATGAATATCCTTCTGATTGCAGATCATTTCCGCAATCTGATAGATATCAGAAGTAAAGGAACAGATAACTCTGATCCCTGCGATGTCATTTACATATTCAATCATATTGTCAATGGTAGATTCATAACCATTTTTCTTCAGTTTTTTTACAATACTCTCAGATGTCTTTAATCTGGATTTAATATGTTCGATAGGGTTGTACTGATGCACATGCTGAAATTCATCATTTAAGATTTCCAGTTTGGTTCCAATCTGCTTCAAAGCTGATTCGTAGACCAGCATAACCTCTTTCCAACGATCCACCTCATCTGTTCGTTCTGATAAATAATCCATTCCAATCTCCATTCTTGACGGCACCTCGCTTTCCGACTCTTACTGCCGCAAGATTAAATATTTTCCAATAATTAGTATATCACTTTGGCAAACTTTAGTCCATTTAGCCACTCTTAAAGTTTTATGAAATCAGTCGCGTCGCTTTAATTTATTTGCATGCAGGTTGGTTTTAGGATATATTAGGACATGAATTTAATTAAAGAAACTACAATATAAGCTGTTCTACAATAAAATGTCAAAAACAGGAGAAAAGTAATGTTCAGATTGTGGGCTAAACTATTTGAAAATAATCATATGCTGCGAGATACAGTTATCTGTGATGATTCTAACGAGACCAGAACACATAAAGTATTCCACTCTATAGAAGAAGTCTGCTACCAGTTTGATCTGGGCAAACCTATCTGGCTCGATGCTAATGTGACCGAATTTCAGAGACACTCTAAAGCCAGATTTCGTCAGGATAATTTTATAGAAAAAATCCCCTTCGACTACCTGGAAATCCAGATAATTGAAGAGGATTGATTTCTCTTACATTCTTATATTTTGTTATATTAGTACAGATTTTTAGTTGTCAAATCCGTTAGGGTTGTTACTCTGCCATCTCCAGGAATCAGCACACATATCTTCAATTCCATATTCAGCTTCCCATCCCAATTCACGTTTTGCTTTGCCTGCATCAGAATAACAGGTTGCAATATCACCGGCTCTTCTAGGCTTGATAGCATAAGGAAGCTTCACGCCCGTAGCTTTTTCAAAGTTCTTTACAATATCCAGTACACTGTAGCCTACACCTGTTCCCAGATTGTAAATGCAAAGACCGGCTTTTTCATCAATCTTCTTCAGCGCCTTTACATGTCCTTTTGCCAGATCCACTACGTGAATATAATCTCTGACGCCGGTTCCGTCCGGTGTATCATAATCATTTCCAAAAACACCCAGCTGAGAAAGCTTTCCTACTGCTACCTGTGTGATATAAGGCATCAGGTTATTTGGAATGCCGTTTGGATTCTCACCAATGGTTCCGCTCTTATGAGCTCCAATTGGATTAAAGTAACGAAGTAAAATAACATTCCATTCCGGATCAGCCTTCTGGATATCTGTCAAAATCTGCTCTAACATGGACTTGGTCCAGCCATAAGGATTGGTGCACTGCCCCTTAGGGCATTCCTCTGTAATAGGAATCATGGCCGGATCACCATATACAGTTGCGGATGATGAGAAAATGATGTTCTTCACATTATGTTTTCTCATAACATCTAACAGTACTAAGGTTCCTGCAATATTATTATTGTAATATTCCCAAGGCTTTTCTACTGATTCGCCAACTGCCTTCAAACCTGCAAAATGAATGCAGGATTCGATCTTTTCTTTCTGGAAAACTTCTTCCAGAGCATCTCTGTCCAGGATATCAGCCTTATAAAAGCGGACTGGCTTTCCTGTAATCTTCTCAACTCTTTCCAGACACTTTTCACTGGAATTACTCAAATTATCCAAAACAACAACATCATAACCATTGCTCTGCAGCTCAACTACGGTATGGCTGCCAATATAGCCTGCTCCACCTGTAACTAAAATTGCCATTGTATGTTCTCCATTCTGTGTTGCGTGATATTCACTGTTTTCATTTTACATGTTTATTGTATCCGTAGCAGTGGATTACAACAAGGCTGTTTTGTTAAACGCTTTTGTCAAAATGTTGGGAGTTTCTATTGCTTATTCATAAGAATTGTTTATAAATATCCGTTCTCATATTTCAAATGTATCCTTCAATCTGGCAAGCAAAGTCAGACCATATTTTCTTAATTGCTGCGACAATAAATACTACACCCAACACCGCCTGTAATACAGATACTATTTCACTGTGCAGTGTGTTTGCTGCTGCCATTAGAATAAAGCCAACGCCAATTATGATTACGCCAATGTACCCAAGAACTTTTCTATTCATATTCCCCACCTCCGTCAAATTCCGATTAGTGCTTTTATAATTTTTGTATCACTTTCAATGCTTTTTGAATATCATCATATACCAATGGCTGCATATTGTCGTTATAAACAGATATATCCGCCTTATGAAGTGCGGAAAGAATATCGTTTTTCAATTCCGGTTTATATTTTGCAATCATCGACAACAGCTTGATACATTGTCGTGCTGTGATGGGTTTGACATCCGTTATGTGTTTCAAATATTTATCAATGACTTCATCAATCTTATAATCTTTATCCCATTTTGCATTATAGGCAAGTAGTATAAGCCCTCTTGTACGAATATAAGAATTATCACTGTCAATCATATCACTTAAACGATCCATATACGGATAAACACAATCTGTTTTTTCACTTTCTTTTTGCAATTCCTGTAATGCTTTGTATGCAACGTTATTATTTTTATCAAACAATAATTCAAATGTTTCTGCTATATTCATTTGCAAAATAATCTCCCTTATAAGCTTGAATTTTACGCATAACAATTACTGTATTCTTCTTTTGCCACCATCGTGTATTTTTCAACAAATTCGCTTTTAGCATCAGTATAAGCGTCTCTGTTATGCTCATGCTTTTTCCACAACGAAAGCTTCAATTCTTCGTATTCTTTAGCGATATCTGAATTTTCATTCAAATAATCCCTAAAGTACAGCTCGTTATTATCCCCACGATATCGCAAGTGTAAATGAAATACCTTTTCTGCAAATCCTTCACTTGTATAACCTCTATTGAAAGACTTTCTATTAGTTGATTCTGACATACAGATATAACCATTGTTAGTCAATGTGGTTTTCACTTTTTCCATAGAAACTGTTTCAGGTATTTCGAGCAGAATATCAACGATAGGTTTTGCCCATATACCACGAATAGCGGTACTTCCGATATGACTGAATCGTGTGTTTTCTATTGTCAAAAACGCTTTTATTCGCTTTTTTTCCTCCACATACCAATCATTCCAATATTCTTTATGTTCTGAGAGAATGATAGGAAATAGCTCCCACAATTCATCTACTGTCATTTCTGATAATAATTTTCCCATATCTCATCCCACAACTTTCGATTTCTATTATTCTTTCTTCGGACATATTCTCGGCAACTCCTCCAAGAAATGCTGTCCGATTTTCTCTGCATCATAGTGATACGCTTCACAGATGAAACGCAGTCCGTCCGGGGTCAGCAGACGGCCACTGTTCCTGTCACGGCAAAGCTGCTCATAATCCTCTAATTGCTTTTTCGTTATTGTCGGCATCTGCTGCCACCTCCGTTTCTATTCAGCGCTGCATCAGCTGCTCCAGCACTTTAATGATTTGCTCATAAGTGATATCCTGTGCATAAGCAAACTTTTTCTGATACTTCGCCCACATATCCTGCAATTCTTCGCTTCCGGATATCAGTGTAAGTATAGCTTTTATATCCTCAATATTCTCTGTGCTTCCTCTGTGGGATGCCGTGGCTGCAAGTGCCTCTTTAAACACAATCCTATCATATTTTTGCGTTGTACCAAGAATGTAAATATCATAATAATCTCTCGGTCTGGTATTAAATATACCACGACTCAAAACTGTTTCCACTTTTTCTGCCATTACGGTTTCAATATTATAACCCCATAATTTGATACATACTTCATCATCAAATATCCCGCTGAATTCATACTGTACCGCGGATGGTGTAATGACATCTCCTGTGGACACGTCAATAGAAAGAGGTGTAACTATCGTATCATATACGGCATTTAGCCTTACACAAAATCCACCATATCTATCATCTTTGCGAATTGGGGTAATAGATACCACTTCAAAAATAACATCATCCAAAAGATTTATATTACAGATAGTCTTTACTGCCTCCACTACTTTTTCTTCTGTCAATGGAAGGTTTTTCAATGTCGTGTCCAAATCCATTGTAGACCGGGTATCCAATCCAACAATTGCAGCAATCAGCATACCGCCCTTGATTACAAATTTTTCACAGTATTCTGATTTAGACATTCTTGCTAGAAATCTTTCAAACATATAATTTTGAAGAACAACCTGCGCAGCTATATTATTGCTCTTTGCATAATTGTTTATTTTAGCTTTCAAACTCATTGCCTTTGAGCTCATAACAGCACCTCCAGATATTTTGTTAACTCTTTTGTAACCTTAAGTTGCTTTGCATAAACAGAAAGCAAATTTAAATCTTTTCCATCGAATTTTACATAATTCTTAATCGCACTGATAACTGTTTCTTCATCACAGCGCTTACGACACCTTAAGAAATCACAAATCGTTCGCTCTATATTATAGCAACGGACAGAATTTCCCATAGTAGTACATTTTTCTATAATCCCTATACCGTGTAATTCTGGTTTTATATAAAAACAATTACATTCGTCTTTTAAGGAATTAGGCAATGCTGCATTGCTAGGGAGTGTAATTGTATGCCTAAAAGGTGTTCGTTCTGATAATCCATTCAGAAATAAGGCAGTATCATGTGAAAAGACAATTCTGTCTGAACGCAACATCAATGTATACATATCATCATGCACCGAGTCGGGGAGCTTATAAAGTCCCTGTCTGCAACGTTCTAATAATCCGTTTTTTACATAATTCGTTAAAATTTGTTTAGAATACCCTAATGAAAGCACCTGAGATGTAGTTATCATATTATTATTTTTTCTAATTTCTTCATAAATAGTCTGATTGATATCCATTATCCCACCTCTGCTCATTGACTTTCAAATGATATTATATCCTTTTTCCATTCAAAAGTCAATTTATAAACTTTACTATTGAATGGAATTATTATATTTTTCATTCAATAGTAAATCTTCATCTTCTGAACAAGGTACTGCTAGTCCATCAAGATATTCTTCGAATTTGTGTCTAATAATCAAATATCGATTGCACATGAATAATGCATACATTCCATCATTACTCTCAGCCATTCTTCTAATCTTTTTTGTTCCAATGTTAAAATAAGCGCCAGCCTCTTTAATTGTAAGTAAATATTTGTCCTGCAATTTCAATCCTTGCATATTTGAATTATTCTCCATTCCTTATACCTCCAGCTTGTTTCATATAGGTAATTCATCACTCTTGATACGGAAATTGTCAACAAAAAAAGCAGAACTTTTCAGCCCTGCCAGTGAATGTATCTTTTATATTAAATGCCCCATCATTCGTAGTATTACCGTAGTAAAAGTTTTGTTTATCTGCCACGATTTGCCATATTATGCCCAAACACCGCCAAATACTGCACTTGTAGCGTTTATCCTGCCATGGCAGATGAATAATACTTTAATCATGTGATTTTTTCCTTTCTGTTATGTAGATAACTTCACATTAACTTCTCTCTTTCAACTCATCCATAATCCTCACCACTGTCTCACAAGCATCCTCAAATCTAACATCAGCTGCATATTCAAAATTCTTCTGATATCCAGCCCATTGCTCCTGCATTACCTTGCTTTCTTTTACTGACTCCATAATTCTTTTATAGTTACCAATAATTTCACTGGAGCCTCTTTTGTTTGATGTTGCCTGTAACGCCTGTTTTAACGATTTGGGATCAATATTGGAATGCTGCAGCTTTGCCAATATGTACACATCATAATAATCCCTTGGTCTGGTATTCTGATCTCCTCTGAATATCACTGTTTCCAATTTTTCAGCCAAAACTGTTTCCAGATTATATGCTATCACAGAAATACTTCTGTCTTCCAACAGTAACTTAAAACTGTACTCTATTTCTCTTGGCGTGATTTTATCCCCTGTCGTAATATCCAATTTCAAAGGTACTGCCATTGGTGGGTAATTTGCTGTCAGATGTACTCTATATCCTGTATATTCATCGCCTTCACGAATTTCACCGATACTGACAAAAGAAAAAGTCACCTCATCTTCTATTTCAATCTGGAATATTTCTTCAAACATCTGACGTACTGTATTTTCATTTACAGGAAGCCCTTTGATTGTAGCATCCATATCCATTGTGGCTCTGGTATCCAATCCCACCATCGCTGCAATCAAGAATCCACCTTTCAAAATAAAATTAGACCGATAACTAGAAACTGATATTCTTTCCAACAATCTTTCAAGCATAAAATTCTGCATGACAAGCTGAGCTGAAATGTGTTTTTCTTTTGCCATATTTTTTATAATAGCTTTTAACTGCATTACATTTTTCATAACAGCACCTCCAAATAGCTTCTCAACTTCGCCTCTACTTTTAACATCTTTGCATATTCTGATAAAAGCGGGATGTTTCTCTTCTTATCCGTAGTGTATCTTTTAAAGCTCTCCGATATAATCTGTATGTCTGCTGAACTGTTTGGGCGTAAGATATCACAGAGTGTTCTTTCTTTATTATAAGCCCGAACCACATTTCCTCCAGGTGTTTGAATTTCCTCAATACCTATTTCATACCACTCTAGTTTGCACTGTGTACATTTAACTTTTTCTTCTTTTGGCTTTGTCACATTATAATTCATAGGAAAAGTCATAGAATAGATATTAGGTGTTCGATCTGTTAAATCCCACAAAAACAAAGCCGTTTCCCTTGAAAAAATTCCTCGTTTAAAACGATTTTGC
The DNA here is from genome assembly GCA_028693705.1 of Lachnospiraceae bacterium. GTDB lineage: Bacteria > Bacillota > Clostridia > Lachnospirales > Lachnospiraceae > JAQUUX01. The sequence goes on from JAQUUX010000047.1 coordinate 7,538, forward strand.
AAATTAAAGATTTCGTCGTCCCATATTTCCGGCAAAATATAAACGCCTCGTACCGATTTTTCAAGCTGTCCTTTATCTACAAGATACTTCAAATTGCCACGAGAAAATCCAGCAGCAGCAACCATTGCCGCTGTGACTGTACCATTATTAAGTTCTGCCATCTTCATAATTTCATCAGTTGCTCCCATTTGAATTTTCCCTTCTATTGACTTTTATGCTTATTACTTTATGATAATCAAGCGTGAAAGTCAACGTTTATTTAAACATTTAACTTGATATACAGAGTATACTTTTAAATGAAATTTCTCATTTTTCCATTAAAAAGTAAATACCCTTGCATCTCTGCAAGGGCATCATAATCTCAAACATTTTCAAATTTACCGTTCTTTTTGCACTCAACTACCATTTTTTTATCCTGTTTCGTAACATGCCCATTAATAAAATCGTAGTATTTTCTATTCTTTCTTTTGACTTATCACTTATCCCCATCTACACATCCGCCGGCAGATTCCTAAAAAAGTGAATCACAAACGGCACTGTCGTAATACAGGTCAGAATATCTGCCACAGTCTGTGAAATTGCCACACCGGTCAACCCCAATGTCATGGATAGCAAAATCAGTACTGGTATAAAATATAATCCGCTTCGAAGTGCTGCCAGAAAAGAAGCTCCTGCCTTTCGACCCACGCTTTGAAGCATCATGTTGCCACACACAGCAAATGGTTCAAACAATATCGCAAGGATCTGTGCACGAAGAGCAAAGGTTCCGATTCGGATGACTTCCGGATCGCTGCGGAAAAATCCGATCAAGTTGCCTGACATGAATAAACCTGCAATGCCAACTAATCCCAGGCAAAATTCACCGGCAAGCCAGGTGAAATAAAAGCCTTTCTTTACACGGGAATATTTTCCTGCTCCGTAATTAAAGGCTGATACCGGTTGAAATCCCTGTCCGATACCAAGTCCAACTGCAAAGGCAAAGAAACAGATCCTATTTACAATAGACATGGCTGCTACTGCTGCATCCCCTCCAAAAAATCCTGCACGCTGATTTAATATCATAGTCGAAACACTGTTTAATCCCTGGCGAATCAGGCTGGGAAAACCGGTACCGATAATTTCCAATACTTCCTTTATATCTCTGGTTACCCTGGTGATGATCAGTTTGCTCTGAGTTTTTCCCGACAGGAACATAAACAGCAAAATGAAGAAACTTATAGTCTGCGAAATTGCTGTGGATAGACCGGCTCCATGAATGCCCAACCCAAATCCAAACATTAAAATCGGATCTCCGATCATATTTAAAATGCCGCCTGCCGTCAGTCCGATCATGGCTAACATTGCTCTGCCTTCGTATCTTAAAATATTATTCAACACACAGCTGGCAGTCATAAATGGAGCTGCAATCAAAATATACATGCCGTAGATCCTGGAATAAGGCAGAATCGTCTCCGTGCTTCCCAATATGCGCATAAGCGGATCTGTAAAAGCAAGTCCCAACATACCTATCAAAGTTCCAACTGCCAGTGACAGGAAGAAACTGGTGGATGCAAATCTGGTTGCACTTTTCACGTCTCTGGCTCCCAGCTTTCTGGAAATAATACTGCCTGCGCCATGTCCGAACATAAATCCAAAGGCCTGCAGAATCGCCATTAATCCAAAAACGACACCAACCGCGCCGCTGGCACTTGTTCCAATTTGTCCAACAAAATAAGTATCTGCCAGATTATAAATATTTGTCACTAACATACTGATCGTCGTAGGGATTCCCAGTGAAATAATCAGCTTAGAGACCGGTGTTTCGGTCATTTTCTTGTATTGCAATGATTCTGTTGATTCCATATTATCTCTATCCCATTCTTTTATTTTATGTAAACTAACCATAAAAAGCAGACCGCTTATGCAGCCTGCTTATATTTAACTTATCTAAATCACTTCCACTTTATCTTCCGGCAGCCATTTTTGTAGCACTCTCGTCATCTGGTCCAGTTTAATTGGCTTTGCCAGTGCATCATTCATGCCACCTGCGATAAATTCCCGTTCTACACCCCTGACAGCATTTGCCGTAAGTGCTACAATCGGAAGCTTTTGATAATATTCTCCCGGTAATTCTCTAATCACTTTGGTAGCTTCCATACCATCCATCTCCGGCATCATGTGATCCATAAATAGCAGATCTATGTCCTGATGTTTTTTCATGTATTCCACGGCATCTACACCACCATCTGCTTCCACAATATCCGCGATCTGATATTTCTTCAAAAGACCAGCTGCCACTTTTAAATTTACCAAATTATCATCTACTACCATAATCCTTGCAGTTGGTGCTTTTAGGGTAACAGCCTGGCGTTTCACTTCCGTTTTAGTTCTATCCGAATATTTAGATGGAGTAGCGTCATGTACTTTTTGTTTTACAGTAAAGAAAAAGGTACTTCCCTTTCCATACTCACTATCTACCCAGATTCTGCCATCCATCATTCCCGTCAGCTGCCTGCAAATAGAAAGTCCCAATCCGGTTCCTTCGATTCCCCGATTCCTTCTGGCATCTACCTGTTCAAATGCATCAAAAAGCTTTTCTGCATCCTCTTCTTTAATACCTCGTCCGGTATCAGAAACTGATACAAACAGTTCCCCCTCGTCTGCGCGGATACCACGCCATTCTGCACGTATCCAGATCGTTCCTTCGTCCGTAAACTTTGTAGCATTGTTCAGCAGATTGATTAGAATCTGCCGTATTCGTCCTTCATCTCCATATAATATCAACGGAATATTTCCATCGATCTGCGTCATCAGCTTTACCGGTTTGCTTTTGATTCTGATCTCCATCATGGTGACCACATCATTTATGGTAGAAGCAAAGCGATACTCCTCCGGTATCAGCTCCATTTTACCTGATTCTATCTTGGAAAAGTCCAGTATATCGTTGATAATATTTAACAATCCGCTACTGGCGGACTGTATCATTGCCGCACATTCTTCACCTTGTTCCGAAAGTTCTTCGTCTAATAACATATCAGACATTCCACAGATAGCGTTCATCGGTGTTCTGATCTCATGAGACATATTAGCCAGGAATGCTGTTTTTGCCACATTGGCCGCCTCTGCACTTCGCCTTAACTCCTGTGTTTCTTTTAAGCTCCGGTTGATCTGAATATTATTATCAATTGCTACCAAAGCAAATACCATACCGCCAATAACACTACAGCATGCATTAATAGACAAATTCAAAAGAGTCAACAGATATACTGCTGCCGGTTTTGTGATCTGGAAACCGTTCTCCAGCGGCAGATAATTTCTAATCACTTCAACTGAATAAACCACACCGATTATAGCTACATACCGCCAGCTGCTAAATTTGATCTTCTTATCTTCTTCCAGACATACAATATATTTTGTCAGATATGTAAACGGGATAAGAGCCAGGCAATATACACTGAACCAGCAGTTCACATGAAGATTCCAGGTTACTATTGCTGAAAAAATCAAAATTTCTCCAAGCATTATCTGAAATACCAATTTGATATTTTTTCGTCTCTCTGCCAGAAAAAAGGTGGCTACATACACTAACATACTTCCAATATTCCACAAAGCCAGCCACTGCAATTTTGCCCACCCCATGACAAACAATAACATGACGTGAATTAATAACAATGCAATGGACACCATCTGCAAAAATAGGGGATAGTTGTTCAGGGTCAGTCTGAATTTTTTCAGCTCATTCCAATCTGTTTTCTTCATTAGCGGCTCCTGGAAGCATTTTTTATGCTTTCATTATACGCCAAATTCAGTTTTTATGTCTATTCTTTTGACTTGCCAATCCAACCGAATAAACAATCGGAAACAGTATAATCACTGCCAGTACCAAAATATTTATTCCATACCATTTAGTAAAACTACAGGCGATGATCACAAGACCTGCGATACTCCATACAAATCCCGTTAATCTATGTGTCTTATTCCAGTTTTCTTCATCTGCCAGGGTTGTTGGTATTTTGATTCCGATTGTATAGTTACTCTTACACTTCGGCATAAAATTCCCAAACAGCACCAGTATGACTCCCAGCAGAAGATTGATCACCGGGCCTACCGGAAACTTACCATATAAACCATAGCCAATAACAGAAGCCTCTGCAAAAATACCCACAACAGGAATAATGCTTCTGGATAGGTACTGCATTTTCACACCGGCATTCTGCCTTCGCGGGTCCAGTTCCGTTATTACACAGCAAAATACCTGTAATATTACCAGTATTAACGGCAAACCTATCAGACCAAATATTTTAGATGAATAACCGTTTGGTATTCCTGCTGAATCAAAATGTGTTGCTACCATTTCCGGCATATAGGGATATGCAATACCTCCCATGATAACCGGTATCAGACAAAGAAATGTAGTAATACAATTCACTTTAAAATACTGTGATTCTCTAATTTGTTTCATGCTCATTTCCTCCTTTGCTGCTCTGGAACTGTGATATCCAAAGCATGACCTCTTCCAACACAGAAGCATTTAGATCATAAAAAATATAATTCTTCTCTCTTGTCTCATGTAGTAATCCCGCTTTTTTCAGCTGGGACAAATGATAGGACACGGTTGCTCCGGTCATATCAAATGCGGCAGCTATTTCGCCAGCCGACATCCTGCCGTCCTTTAGCATCTCCAGTATCTGTCTTCTAGCCGGATCTGATAAGGCCTTAAACGTTTCTGCAAATGACATGGAATCTCCTCACTTATCTTTATCGTAAAATCGCAAAACTATTTAGATGTCTTTCTAAATACAGATTATCTTAGCGCATAAAAAAAGTCAACGAGTATTTAGAAGTTTATCTAAATACCCATTGACTTGATTCAATATACCGCTTCCACATCTGTCAGCTTATCTCTTTTTATATGAAAGCTCCATAATGCATGGTCTGTCAGTCTGTGTTCCGTCAAATAAAATCTTCCATCCACTTGTCCCATATAATAGGGAGTTCCGCCACCCACAAAATGACTATAAATATCTGTATATTTTCCCTGGGACAGTTTTTTCAAGCTTCTGGTTCTGATAATCGTAGCATAGTCCTGATTACCATTTACATCTGTAGATACTGTCAGATAAAAATAATTTCCTTCTTTCATGATCTGCACCATGCCCGCAATTTCAGCCGGCACCTGCCAGGTTTCTTTTACTGCCAGCGTATTTTTATCTGTCACAAAAATTCTTCCGTCCGCTGTTGGTAAGTAAATATCATCATCTATGATAGTAAACGAACGTACATATACTCCATTCAGTTCCGGCAACGTAAGAATACTATCCAATACCACCTGATCACTATCTGCTTCTCTCCGGTAACGATACATTTCGCCACTCATGGAGCTCCACACATAAAACAATTCCAGTTCTTTATCATACACCACAAAATGAGGTCTGTTTCCGACCTGTTCGAACACTTGGGATTCTGTAAAGGTTCCGTTTTCTTCTGTAAAAACCAAAACTCGGTTATTTTCTGTATCATCCGCCAGATATACCCTGCCATCACCTGCTATGGTATGCCCCGCCTGCATATCACTGGTCATAACATGCCAGTTTGCTATTGGCTCCTCCACATTATCATTTACCAGAATCTGGTTATGATAACAGTCAACCAGAAAATACCAGCCGTTAATTCTGGTAAAACAGGTGGGTACACTAAGAGACGCATATGTATTTTGCGGAGCAGTAAGTTCCGGAAGCTCATAGTGAACTTCTTTTGTTTCAACTATTATTTCCGTATTCGTGTTTAGCTGCAAAATAGCCCAGTTCGTTAATAATATAACCGACAAGACTCCAATTATAAAAAGAACGATTATTAATGTTTTCCAATTTTTGTTTTTCATTTTTTGCATAATGCTATTATAATCCCTATTTCCATACTTCGTGTAAGACTCGTCGTACATTTCCTGTCAGCATCTTATCCAGCTGTCTGGGTGTTATCCCGTTTTTCAGCAATTGTTCAAACAATAAATTCAATTCCTTTGGTTCCCCAACTTCAAAAGTCCCTTCTATTCCGTCAAAATCAGTTCCTATTGCCAAAATGTCCTCACCGCCGGTTTGCAACATATGCTGTACATGTTTTACCATACTGGAAATACTGCTGTAAGAATCTGTGATATCCTGATTCAAAAACTCACCTTCCAGGTTTAATCCGGCAACACCTCCATGCTCCGCCAATATCCGTATCATATCATCGGTCAGGTTTCTAGGATGGGGAGATAATGCGCGGCAATTGGAATGAGACGCTACAAAGGGCTTAGTACTAATCTGTGCCACATCATAAAAGCCGCCATCTGACAAATGGGATACATCAATTATCATTCCCAGTCTGTTCATCTCGATCACTGCTTCTTTTCCAAAGGGTTTTAATCCCCGTTTCGTTAATTCTGTCGAAGGAGAATTTGGAAAACCGATACAGTTTTCAAAATTCCAGGTCAACGTCATTAATCTGACACCTTTGTCATAAAATTCCCGTAATCGCTTCAAACTGCCAACTGCATCTGTTTTACTGTTTCCAAAGGCCAACGGGTTTTCCTGGAGGATTCTTGCATCTTCAACTGTCAGTATCGCAGACAGCACTCCGTTTTGTCTATTCTCTTCCAACTCCTGATTACTTCCAGCCAAACGGATTTCATCAGGATGTTCCTTTAACGTATGAATAAAAGAATCATACAAGATATCAAAATACTGCTGATCTGACTGAAAACCATTTAGCAGTTCGTCTCCGTCTGCCGGCATGAAAATTGCAAAAAATTGTGCCAATACACCACATTCCCGCAATCTTTTTACGTCCACCATTGCCTGCGGCAGTTCATATAGATCGATTTCACTTTCACTTTTTGCACGATGTAACAGGGTATCACAATGCATATCTATATAAGGTCTCATGCAAAAATACTTCCTATTCCTTTTATTTTCCCCGGTAAATCTTCTCTATAGTCCGAATGTTTGGGATTCAGGCTATTAATGACACATCCAAAACTCTTTTCATTTCCTGTGGAATGAATATATCTGTCATCCCCGATATACATCGCCACGTGTCCCGGAAAGTATAATAAATCAGCCGGTTTCATTTCTTCTCTGGTGATTGGCTTGACCGGATATCCTTCTTCTATGGAAGCATCTCTGTATATCAAGAAACCGTTTAGCATGTAACTCATAAAAGTGAGTCCGGAACAGTCAATTCCCCCGGGCGTTTTACCTCCCCAGCGATATTGTGTACCAAGGTACAGTTTTGCTGTCCTCACGATCTGATTTCGGATGGTGTCCTGCTCCGTTATTTTCTTTGGTAATTTACAGTGTTTCGCAAAATAATTTTTGGAAAGCTTTTTTTCCTGCAGTAAAAAGCCGTCATGATCCTGTCGCGGCTGCAGCGCAATTACCGGAACATATCCGGTCACGCCTATGGCTGTCATTACCTTATAATAACCATCTACCGATGTTTCCTCCAAGCGTGTCACAAAAGAACCTCTGCACAAAGTCTGCATAATAACACCACGTACCGTTGGAATACTCATAACATCCGTATATCCCCCGTATACCACATAGGTATCATTTCCGGCATCACGTTTTTCCAACGTCTCCTTTGATACTTCTTTCAATGCTTTCACTGACATCCAGCCTTCATAGCCGTAATGTGTCAATATTTTGGAAAAATCACCCTCTTCATCCAGGATGCCGACTGCCCATCCTGTAAGGACTTCATCCGAAATATCTGTTTTGTCACCGCCAAAATTCTCATTGGGAAGATGTTCATATAAATATGCCTGCTTTGCGGTAATGATTCCTAATTTCATACTATGCCTCCTGCTCCAGTTCCAGGTCATATACCTTCCTGGATAACCGGCCTACCAGCTTTTCCGCTTCTTTTTCCATTTTTTGTTCCGGTTTAAATTCCGATACGAAAACCCCCAGGAAATAATTGCTTTTCTGCATCCAGAAAATGCCCGCATCATGGACAATATCATCCAATCCACCGGATTTGTGTGCAACTACCGGTCCTTCATACAAATATCGGCACAAACTGTCATAATCCCTGTTTCGTTTCAGAATATCCAATGCCAGCTTTGCCTTTGGGTCCTGATTTCTGTTCTGCCATAATAATAACATGCATCTGTAATAATCCATAGGAGAAATATAGTTGTTATACCCTGCCTCTACAGCTTCAAAATCCAACATCAGACGCTCTACCTTGGTTTCCCGCAGACCTATTTTTCTAAAATACTGGTTATACGCATCAAACCCCAGATATTGCAGCAATACATTGGTTGATGTGTTATCGCTGTTAACGATCATCCAGACAATCAGTTCCTCAAAGGATGCTTCTCTGGGACCATATTCAAACACACGAGAATCCTCCAGTATCTGTTCCGCTTTTACCGAAATCTTTGTCTGTACCGGAATATGCTCTTTTTCCAGTCGCTCCAATAATGCCATCATAACCGGTACTTTCACTGTGCTGGCAGATACCACCCGTTCTTCTCCATGCGCTGAGAATATATGACCGGGAGTCATTTCGCAGTCTGTCAATACATCGGCTTCTTCCGCCTGCTCCATGGACGCATATAAATAAGCAACTTTTCCCGGGAAAGCTGCTGCCTGTTCTTCAAAATAAGTGTTTACTTCCTGTTTCGTCATAGTAAATAACACTTCCTTTTCTACTATATATTATAGTCATTATAGTATATGAGCCGCACATCTGCCAGGCAAACGTGCGGCTCAAATTCATTTTATAGTTTTTTCATACTATTTCTCTGTTACATATCCAAAATAGAAGTTACCACAGTAATAAACCAGTCCATCATAACTGTCTGAGTTGAACAGGTAAGAGTTCTGTGAGTGGAATAATGGTGCTACAGGTGCTTCAGCTGCCAGTAACTCTTCACATTTTGCGTAATTAGTCCACTGTTCTGCTGTATCAGCAGTTGCAGTTGCTGCATTGTAAGCTGCATCATATTCTTCATTTGCATATCCGGAATCAGATGCACCACTTACAAAGGTGTACATCATGTTAGATACATCCGGGTAATCCATGTACCAGCCAAAGTATGCAATATCATAATCCTGTTCCTGTCTCTGTGCAAAGAAAGAATCTACGATTTCAACAGTTACGGTATCGATACCAAGAACTTCTTTCCAGTCACTGATAACAGCTTCTGCGATTTCTCTTCTGCCATCATTGTTTACGATATAGCTTAATGCCGGGAATCCTTCACCATCTGCATAGCCGGCTTCTGCCAGTAATGCTTTTGCTTCTTCACAGTTTGCTTCGTAATCAGCTTCGTCTGTGGAGTACCAAGGAGTTACAGTAGAGTTGAATTCTTTACCGGATTCATCTGTTAATCCGCCAGGAGCATAGGTATTTGCTACTTCATCATCCAGGTTACGGATAGATACCAGACGGTTTCTATCAATTGCCAGAGATAATGCTTTTCTTACATTAGCATCTTTTAATACTTCAGGACCATTTTCGCCTACATTAAATAATGCACAGTAGGTATTGTAGCCTGATGCAAACTGTAAACCGGTCAGAACACCTTCTTCAGGATAAGAATCAGAATAGATGATGTCTCCACTCTGGAAGGAAGCTAACATAGTAGAGGTTTCAGTCATCAGCTGCCATGTAATTTCCTTTGCTGTGATATTAGCTGCATCATAGTAATCATCTCTTGCTGTCATTACTACAGATTCCTGATGAGTCCATTCTGTTGCTGCATAAGCGCCATTGTAAACTGCCTTGTCAGGATCAGTTGCATAAGCATCACCGTTTGCTTCTACGATATCCTGTCTTACAGGGTATGCTGATGGGAATGCCAGTACGCTTGGTAAATAAGAACAAGGATAAGCTAAAGTAACTACTAAAGTCTTATCATCAGTTGCTTCGGATGTTGAGATCATGCTCAACAGATCACAGTAATCTCCAGCACTCTCTTTTAAGTACTGCCAGCCATATACGAAGTCCCCTGCTACTACAGGCTGTCCGTCGGACCATGTGATGTCATCACGTAAAGTAAAAGTATAGGTCAGTCCATCTTCGCTGATATCAACGCTTGCTGCCTGTCCTAATACAGTATTTCCTTCCTGATCCAGTTTGTACAAACCTTCATACAGATGACGGCATGCGGATAAACCTTCCAATGTGCCGGCACGTGCTGTATCCAGAACCATTGCATCTTCACTACCACCACATACTGCAAAGGAAAGACCATCTGCTGATGCAGTTGTACCTTCTGCAGTTGTACCTTCTGCTGCTGTTGTTTCAGCAGCTGTTTCTGTGCCTGCAGAAGAACCGCAGCCAGATAACATTCCTGCTACCATTACGGTGCAGAGCATTGCGCTTAGTAATTTCTTTTTCATATCAATTCCTCCTCTTATTTTTTTTGCGAAGCAACATAGAATTCTACGAAGTAGAATTTGCCTCCTTGTTTTGCATTTATTTCTTCATCTTTGGATCCAGAGCATCTCTCAACCCGTCACCAAATAAATTGAAGGCTAAAATAATAAGACTGATTATCACTGCCGGAAATACGATCCGGTAAGGATAAGATGTAATACTGTCCAGGGCATCCGAAGTAAGGGAACCCAGGCTGGCCATTGGTGCAGATACGCCAATTCCCAAGAAGCTTAAAAAGGCTTCTGTAAAAATAGCTGACGGAATCTGTAACATGACAGTTGCAATCAGCTGACCGATACAGTTAGGAATCAGATGATCCTTGATCAGTTTCGCCTTACCTGCTCCCAATGCCGTCGCAGCTGTTACATATTCCATTTCCTTTAACTGCAATACCTGACCACGAACGATTCGTGCCATACCAACCCAGTACAAACAGCCATATACAATAAAGATTGCCAACAGTCCGGGGCCGATTTTCTGTAATGGTTTCATCCACGCGACGTTAGTGACCATCTCTGTCAACGGTTCATCGATAACCAGCTTAATAACTACAATCAGCAAAATCTCCGGTACAGAATATACGATATCTACCAGACGCATCATGATAGTATCTGTTTTTCCACCGATCAGTCCGGATACCGCACCATAGACGGATCCGATGATCAATACAATAATCGCTGATACAATACCTACTGTTAAGGAGATTCTGGTACCGATCATACAACGCACCAGAAGATCCCTGCCCAGACGATCCGTTCCAAATGGATGTGCAAAACATGGCGCCATGCTTTCATCTCCACGAAGCTGTTCGTCATATGAGTACGGAGAGATCATGGGACCGATTACTGCAAACAGGAGGATAACAAAAATCACACCTAATGCAAACATGGCAATTTTATTGTCTTTCAATCTTCTCCAGCTGGCTTTCCAAAAGCCGATTTCTTCCGTATCTTCTTTTTCATTTTGAAAATAGTCTGCAGCCAAAGGTTCAAAGTCTGACGGATCTACTTTGATCTGCATACTTAAAATATTTTTATCCATTCCACAATCCCTGCTTTCCCTGTTTTAATCCATCTTGATACGCGGATCCACGATCTGATACAAAATATCACAAACCAGATTCATGGTAATGATCAGGGCCGCATAGAAAATTGTAGTTCCCATGATCAGCGTATAATCCCTGGAACTGATGGCACTGACAAAATATCTACCAAGTCCCGGTACATTAAATACACTTTCTGCTACGAAACCACCGGTAAGAACTGATGCCGTAAGCGGTCCCAGATAAGTGATAATAGGAATCAGTGAATTTTTTAATGCATGAATAAAGATAACCACAAACTCACTCATACCCTTCGCACGTTCTGTTCGCAGATAATCCTGATTTAAAACCTCCAGAATAGATGCTCTGGTAAGACGGATCAGATAGCAGGTAGGATACAGCGCCAGAGTAATAATCGGCATGATGCTTCCACCCGGTTTGTTATAAGAAATAGGGAACAGTTTTAACTGTACGCCCAGTATTAACATCAAAATCGCTGCCACTACATAACCCGGAACAGAGATACCTATGGCTGAAATAACACGGATCACACCGTCCGGTTTCTTATCTTTCCAAAGACCGGCGATACAGCCAAACGGGATTCCTACAAAAATTGCTGTACAAAGCGCTCTGATACCAAGCTGCATGGATACAGCAAAGGATTCTGTAACGATTTCCCTAATGGCACGGCCCTTCTGTAGTACATAACTGTTTCCCATATCTCCCTGAAACAGATTGGATAAATATCTTCCATACTGTACGATAACCGGCTGATCCAGACCATATTTGGCACGCAGGATTGCCTGTGCTTCTGCATTTGCTTTTTCTGACATAAATGGATCACCGGGGATCAGATTCATCAGGAAAAAGGTTATGGTTACAATAACAAATAAACTGAACACTGCCAGTATTATTCTTTTTACTATTTTTTGAAAAAGTTCCATTTTAATATTCCAATCCTTTCCCTTAGTATCTATAACAAGCTGCAAAATGTCCCGGCTCCACTTCCTTCAATGAAGGAGTTTCCACGAAGCATATCTCTTTGGGATATGGACATCTTGTTCTGAAAGGACATCCTGACGGCGGATTGATCGGTGAAGGTACTTCACCCTCCAAGATTACACGTTCTCTCTTGGCGCTTTCATCGGGATCTGCAATAGGAACTGCAGATAACAGCATCTGTGTATAAGGATGTAAGGCATTCTTGTAAAGCTCTTCACTTTCTGCCAGTTCTACCAGATGTCCCAGATATAAAACACCGATACGGTCACTGATATGTTTTACAACTGCCAGATCATGCGCGATAAATAAATAAGTCAGACCACGTTCTTTTTGCAATTTTTCCAGCATGTTGATAACCTGAGCCTGAATAGAAACGTCCAGTGCGGAAACCGGCTCATCACATACGATAAATTCCGGTGAGACTGCCAATGCTCTGGCAATACCAATACGCTGTCTCTGTCCGCCGGAAAACTCATGTGGATATCTGTTGTAGAATTTTTCATTTAAGCCTACCAGATTCATCAATTCCAGAATTTTCTGCTGTCTTTCGGATTTTTCGTTATAGAGTTTATGTATATCCAATGCTTCTCCAATAATGTCAGATACTGTTTTTCTGGGATCCAGAGATGCATATGGATCCTGGAATACGATCTGCATCCGCTTTCTGTAATCTGTCATTGGAGGCTGGTTTTTCTCTTCTCCATTGAATATTGTCTTTCCGCCAAAGGTAATCTCACCATCTGTAGGTTCCACAATACGGAGCACCGCACGGCCCAGCGTAGTTTTTCCACACCCGCTTTCACCTACCAGTCCAAGGGTCTCTCCCCTGTGGATCTGAAAACTCACATCGTCTACTGCTTTTACAGTGGCTTTTTGAAATATGCCCTGTTTTACTTCAAAATATTTTTTCAGATGTTTCACATCCAGTAAAATTTCTTTTTCCATATCCTGCACCTTTCGAATAAATCCCTTATTCTATTGGTCTGTCAACCAACGGTTTTCTCTTTTAAACGTTTACTTTTCCACTTTTTCCAGTTCTGCCCGATAGCATTTCCAGCAGGCTACTGAATGTTCCCCGTCAAGCTCCACCTTAGGCGGCTCCATTTTGCTGCAAATCCTCATGGCATACTCACATCTCGGAGCAAAAGGACATTCCGGTCCTAATTTCTGCATATCCGGTGGTGTACCTTCAATTGGTATTAAATCTGTATCCCTGGATTGTTCAATCTTTGGAATGGATTTCAGTAATCCTTCTGTATAAGGATGTCTGTTTTCATGGAAAATCTGGCGTTTAGAACCTGTTTCAATGATTTCTCCGGCATACATAACAATAATCTTGTCACAAATATCAGATACCACACCCAGATCGTGAGTGATAAAGATAATAGACATATTTAACTTCTTTTTTAATTCTTTTAGCAGATCCACAATCTGTGCCTGAATGGTAACATCCAGTGCCGTAGTCGGTTCATCTGCGATCAAAAGCTTAGGATTACAGCTCAGTGCCATGGCAATCATAGCTCTCTGCCGCATACCACCGGAAAATTCATGAGGGTACTGGGTCAGACGTTTTTCCGGCTGGTTGATACCTACCAGTTCTAACAGTTCTACCATTCGTTTCTGTCTGTCTTTTTTGTCCAGATCGGTATGCTTTTTCAATGCTTCCTCTAACTGGTTTCCGATAGTAAACAGGGGATCCAGAGAAGTCATGGGATCCTGAAAGATCATGCTGATCTGATTGCCGCGAAGTTCATTGATTTCCTTTCTGGACATCTTGGTAATGTCTTTTCCCTGAAATAAAATTTCTCCGCCCTTTACTTTTCCGTTTTCCGGTGTAAGCTGCAAGATACAATGAGAAGAAACTGATTTGCCGCTTCCTGACTCTCCAACAATTCCCAGCACCTCTCCTTCATGGAGGGTATAGCTGATCTTACGAATTGCAGGTGTTTCTGTTTTTTTATTATAAAAGGATACTTCCAGATCCTTTACTTCCAACAATACATTTTCCATCTTTTTCATTCCTCTACGCAAAATTTACAGGGACGCCCGTAATGCCAATACCATAGGCATCTGTCATGCGGATTCTGGATTCTTCATACAATGGGCCGCTTTCATATGGATCTTCTTTACAAAGAGAAGGACCATCCAGATCCACTGCTGTGACCACATGTTTTGCCGCTGCCAAATGTGCTGCTGCACTGACTGCGATTTTACTTTCCAGCATACAGCCAACCATACATTCCACGTTGTAGATTTCTGCGATACTGCATATTTTCAATGCTTCATACAAACCACCGGTTTTCATCAGCTTAATATTCATCATATCTGCAGCCCTGCTCTCACAAATCGTAATGGCATCTGCTGCACCGAATACACTTTCGTCTGCCAGGATTCTGGTATAGGTATTTTCCGTTACCAGTTTCATACCTGCCAGATCATGCGCCTTTACCGGCTGTTCCACCAAATCAATATCAAGTCCCTTATCTTCCATGGCTTTGATAATCTGAATGGCTTCTTTGGCTGTCCAGCCCTGATTGGCATCTACTCTGATCTTCACGTCTGCGCCTACTGCTTTGCGGATCTCAGAGATTCGTTCCATATCTTTAAGACCTTCCTTGCCGACTTTAACTTTTAAAATTTTGAAACCCTTTTTTACAGCAGCCAGGCTGTCTGTTACCATCTGTGGAATATCATTTACGCTAATGGTTAAATCTGTTTCTATTTCCGGGGCATTACCACCCAATAATTTGTATAAAGGAGTTTTTAAGCTTTTGGCGTACAGATCATAAATTGCCATGTCTACCGCGGCTTTGGCAGAAGTGTTTTTTAATATACATCCATGCAACTTCTGCATAATTAAATCCAGGCTGTCCAGTTCCATACCCTGTAAAGCGGGTGCAATAAAATCATGTATTGCTGTCTGGATGGATCCAAGGGTATC
The DNA here is from genome assembly GCA_028693705.1 of Lachnospiraceae bacterium. Lineage (GTDB taxonomy): Bacteria > Bacillota > Clostridia > Lachnospirales > Lachnospiraceae > JAQUUX01. The sequence continues at coordinate 22,933 of JAQUUX010000047.1, forward strand.
ACCCGTAATCACTGCTGTAGGTGGTGCCTCTCCAAAACCGACTTCGCCATTGTCCGCTTCCACACAAACAATTACATCTTCCACATATTCTACGGTCCGAAGTGCCGTCTTAAACGGTGTAACAAGTGGTATTCTGATAATCCCTGTTTTGATACTTTTTATTTTCATGTTTTCCTCCATGCAGGAGCCTTTCACTCCTTATTTTTGCTACCTTTTTCCACCAAGGATAACAAAAAAGGTGCAGAACAATTATCTTATTCTGCACCTCGTCATGCTTTGTTTATATTCATTTGTTGTGTTTTAGTATTGCACAAGGTAAGTATTCTGTCAAGAAAAAAATCAGAATTTCACTTCTTTTCCTTCTTTGATCCAATCTCTGAATTCAGCGGTTGCAGCAAATAAAACGTCTCCTGAAGAGTTAATTGCTGTTTCAAAGGAATCCTGTACCACACCAATAATAAAGCCTACACCTACTACCTGCATGGCAATATCGTTGGAAATTCCAAACAGAGAACATGCCATCGGGATCAGTAACAGAGAACCGCCAGCAACACCGGAAGCGCCACAGGCTGAAACAGTGGCCAATAAGCTTAGGATAATAGCTGTCGGGATATCAACTGCAATTCCCATGGTATGAGTTGTCGCCAGAGTCATAATAGTGATGGTGATAGCCGCTCCATCCATATTGATCGTAGCGCCCAAAGGAATGGATACCGAATACATATCCTTATCCAGACCAAGCTTTTCACAGAGTTCCATATTTACAGGAATATTGGCTGCTGAGCTTCTGGTAAAGAAAGCTGTCAGTCCGCTTTCTTTCAGACAACGGAATACCAATGGATATGGATTTCTATGAAGACATATAGCAGCAATAAACGGATCGATTATCAATGCCATGACTAACATAGTACCAACTAACAACAGCAATAATTTTCCATAATCGGTAAAGATACTCAGTCCATTTGTAGAAACCATGGTAAATACCAGACCCATGATACCAAATGGTGCCAGATTAACAATCCAGCGAACTGCCTGGGAAACTGCATCTGAAATATCTCCCAGTGCTTCTCTGGTATGCTCAGAGGCACGTCCCTTTAAAGCCAGTCCTAAAATAACAGCCCAGGTAAGAATACCGATATAGTTAGCATTCATCAATGCACCCACCGGATTAGCAACCATGTTATTGAATAAAGTACGAAGTACTTCAAAAATACCGCTGGGTGCTGCCTGATTTTGCACTGCATCTGTTAATTTCATGGATACAGGGAACAGGAAGCTGCCTACAACAGCGGCAACAGCGGCTAACAGTGTACTTAACATATACAAACAGATAACGGTTCGGAATCTTTTGCTAACACCTTTTCCAGCCTGTGCCAGAGAACTCATGACCAGGACAAACACCAGAATCGGTGCAATTGCCTTTAAAGCTCCTACAAACATATCTCCCAATATTTCAATTCCGGTGGCATTCGGAACCGTAACACCAAGAATGACACCAATCGCCAATCCAATAATAATTCTTAGAATTAAGCTGGTGTCATTATACTTTTTAATTATTTCTTTCATTTTCTTTTGTCCCTCCTAAAGGATATATACTTTGCAACAATTTTTCCACCTCGTCACGTTTCGCCAGTTCTTCTGAAAAGGCGCTGGCCGAGCCGGTAGCAATTCCCCACTGCAGCGCTGTCTTATAATCACTGCTTTGCATGTACCCGGTCAGGAATCCGGCCACCATAGAATCTCCTGCACCTACTGAATTCACCAGGTTCCCATTTGGCGCTTTACCGGATAAGATTTCTCCGTTTTCTGCAATGAAAACAGCACCCTCGCCTGCCAGGGAAATCAATACATTAGCTGCACCCATAGCCTGTAGTCTGTGTCCGTATGCAATCAATTTCTCCCTGGTCTCTATCTTTGTATGGAATATCTCCTCCAGCTCATGATGATTGGGTTTTATCAAAAACGGATGATATGGCAACACCTTTGTCAACAAATCTCCGGAGGCATCTACTACTGTTTTTATTTTCTTATCCCCGATCCTGTCCAGAATCTCTTCATAGGCTGTAGAAGACATACCTGCCGGAATACTGCCTGCCAGCACCAGAATATCCCCTTCTGATAATGTATCCAGCTGTTTATATAACGCCTGAATGGCTTTTTCTCCAATGTCAGGACCCTGACCGTTGATCTCACTTTCTTTATCAGAACGAAGCTTTATATTAATACGGGAATTTCCTTTTTCCAGATGAATAAAATCCGTTATACATCCTAACTCCTTTAGGGCACGTTCTATTTCTTTACCGGTGAATCCGGCGACAAATCCTAAAGCCGTGCTGCTGCAGCCCAGATTTTTAAGTACCATGGACACATTGATTCCCTTACCGCCCGGATAGACCAGTTCTTTTGTGGTACGGTTTACTCTGCCGGTCTGAAAATGCTCCACGTTGACAATATAATCCAGTGATGGATTAAAAGTTACGGTATAAATCATTAGTTGCCTTCCTTATTTCTG